>JAESRB010000238.1 GCA_016764855.1 Emcibacter sp. | reverse complement strand
TCGGAAGCAACAACGGCGAAACCTTTACCCGCCTCACCCGCACGGGCGGCTTCGATCGTGGCATTCAACGCCAAAAGATTGGTTCGTGAGGCAATATCTTTAATCATATTGGCAATATCACCAATTTCTTCCGCCGCAGATGCCAATCCTTTTACAATTTTATTAGTCCGTTCAACTTCCTCTTCGGCTTTCATCGTTGCGTTACGGGACGAGTCGACCTGTCGATAAATTTCCTGAGCTGAAGCAGACATTTGCTCAACCGCTGCCGCGCAGGATTCCACGTTACTGGTCGCATTATTTGACAATTCAACAACTTCTCGGGCCTGAGTCGTAACATCTTGCAAACTGGTTGACATTCCCTCTGACTTCACACGCATGGACTGGCTGCTCGCTTGCACAATATCCACAGCAGATTTAACCTCCCGCTCCAAATTATCAGCAAGCGAAATCATTTCTGCCTTCCGACTGGTCTCCTGATCGGCCATATGTGACTGGGCTGCATTTGTAATACTCGCCCCTCGCTTAAAGTCACCCAGCATCCCGCGCTCATCAAATATTCGGTAGAATTTACCCTCAGCAGCATGCTCAAGAGTTGCGCTGGTCTCCCGAATGAAAGCATCCGTCATATCAAAGGCTTTATTCAGCGCAGAAAGCGTATCGGAAAGATGTTCGAATTCATCCCAATGGCTAATCCTTGCGGACATATCACCTTTCGCGACTTTAGTCACAACTAAGTCTATTTCATAAAAGGTCTTTTTATAGAGTTCAACCTCATTACGGAGCTGTTCTATTTCGCCAGGCTGAAATGAGTTTTCTTCTGAATGGCTGTTATTTTTCTTTCTAAGTGCTTGAAACATGATTAACCTCTTAAAGACCAAATAAATTCTGAATATGATTTTCCTTGCTCATCCAGTATATTATCCAACAATGCTGTACTGGCGTCCAATCCCTCTTTGGAATTCGCATGCTTCTTTTCCTCGTCCTGCAAGGTTTTATAAAGATCGCATATGACTTTCAGTCCATTTGGTTGTGGATAACGTCTGTTGGAATGATAACCATTCACTTGGCCATCTTCATCAAAGCTAGGCGTTACATGGGCAATAACCCAATAATATCTGCCTGTTTTTGACATGTTTTTCACATAAGCAAAAATTTCGGTCCCCGTCTGGATCGTATCCCACAACAATTTAAAGATAGCCCGTGGCATATCAGGATGACGGATAATACTGTGAGGTTGTCCAATAACCTCTCGTGTTGTCATTTCCGATAAACGACAAAATACATCATTGGCATATGTTAACTTGCCCTTTATATCTGTCTTTGAAACGATAATTTCATCTATACCGAATTTATTTTCTTCATCTATTGGTGCGACTGAATAGATCGACATTACTAAATCCTTTTTTAAATTAAATCGATGCACTCAATTACAAGCGTGATATTTGACTTGCGCTACTCTTCACCAATTACGTTAAATACTCATTTTAAATTTATTCAGTTTGTATCGTGATCCGGTATGCTACCTCTTATCCACAAAAGTATTCTGTTAAAAAGGCATATATCTAAATAAGTATGCCATTAGACTTATATTGATAAACAAAAGAAATTAATTTTATGTAAATAACGCTTATTAGCCAAAATCTTAGATAAATACATATTCCAGCTAAACTTTAGGCAAACTTCGAGTAAATTTCATGCACTCCAATATTTTAAACATAAACTATAAAAAAATAATTAAACTGCCGATTTAGACAGTACCCTCATAGACTTACAATATTTTCACATTTAAATTCTTATCAGAAGGTATATACGTCATATATAAGGAGGTTTTGTGAACACGCCCTGCCATTGAACTTTTTCGCTAACAGTTGTTATTGTGAAAATAACTGCTTATGTTACTGACCGTATAACTTTTTATTAAAGACCAAGGGTTTATTATGTACGCAGATAATAAAATACGTCGCAATACGATCCGAGACATCACAAAACTAAAAAATGACCGCCCTGTTGTCTCTCTTACAGCCTATACCGCTCCTATGGCCACCGCTCTGGACCCTCATGTAGATTTTCTATTGGTCGGCGATAGCCTCGCCATGGTTCTTTATGGTATGGAAAGCACCATCGGCGTCTCCCTTGATACTATGATTGAACATACCAAAGCCGTCATGCGCGGATCTCAAAAAGCACTTGTCATCCTTGACATGCCCTTTGGCTCCTTCGAACAATCAAAGGAACAGGCGTTTCAGAATGCCTCACGTGCCCTCAGAGAAACTGGATGTGCCGCAGTCAAGTTGGAAGGCGGCATCGCCATGGCCGACACCATAAAATTCCTTGTAGAGCGCAATATCCCTGTTATGGCCCATATTGGTCTACGGCCACAGGCGGTACATGTGATGGGCGGGTACCGCACTCAAGGAAAAAATCAGGAAGAACGCGGCCAAATGATCGAAGATGCCTATGCCATTCAAAAGGCCGGGGCCTTTTCAGTCGTCTTAGAAGGTGTTGCGGAGCCTCTGGCCGTAGAAATCACGGAGAAACTCGACATCATTACAATCGGCATCGGCGCATCGGCCGATTGTGACGGTCAAATACTAGTTGTTGAAGATATGCTGGGATATTTCCCGTCAAATGCCAAATTTGTCAAACGTTATGCTGAGGTTGGTCAAACCATAGATTCTGCAATTAAACAATATTCTGATGACGTAAAGGCCAGAATCTTCCCTGGCAATGAACATACCTATGCATTAAAACCTAAATCCTGACAAATTTTACCCGTAATAGCATTGCCTGATTGCCTTCTGGGCAAGCTCACGCTATCTTGTGTCGCTTAAAGGATAATGACAACAACAGGAGCATTGATTGTCCGAAGAATTTATTCGCGAGGTCGACGAAGACCTCCGCCATAAACAACTGACGAATTTGTGGAAAAAATACGGTTCCTATGTGATCACGTTTTTAGTGGGCATAATTTTATTTGTAGCCGGTAACGTAACCCTTAAAAACTACAATGAAAATAAATATGCTGAGGTGGCCGAGCTATACGGCACGGCGGAAAAAAATGTCGTGGCTAACGACATGGACGAAGCGCTGAAAAATCTTGAATTACTATCTGACACAACCGTCAGTGGTTATCAAATTCTTGTGGCCTTTAAAAAAGCAGATATCGAAGTTTCCAAAGGCGATCTGGATGCAGCCATTGTTACACTCGACAAGCTTACCAACACATCAAACGTAGAAAAAGTATATCGTGATCTAGCTAACCTCAAAGCTACGATGCTTGCGCTGGATACCACTTCTTATGATGATATAAAAAGCCGTCTTGCGCCCCTGACCATAGAAGGCAATATATGGAAGTATATGGCAAAGGAACTTTTGGCCATGGCTGCGCTAAACGCTGGCAACGGCGAAGAAGCCAAACGCCTTCTGCTTGAGCTGGAACAAGATCTGGAAGCGCCCCAAGATGTAAAAATACGCGCAAAAGATTTCAAATCCGTAATCGAATAATGACTAAGGGTATGCAGAATATGATTTCGTTCGTTAAGTCAATAACAGTATTTTCCCGCTTTTCCCGCACTGCGGCGATCTGCGTTGCCCTCGGCGGAACACTAGTCGCCTGTAGCGGCACCCCCGATGACACAAAAAACAGTAAAAAGCTAACCGGCGAACGTATTCCGGTTTTAACTTTTGAGCAGTCGTTAACGGAAAATGCGGAATTGGCCAACCTTCAGGTACAACTCCCCAAACCCTATACCAATAAGAACTGGCCACAGGCGGGCGGCAACCCAGAACATGTCATGCAGCATCTAAATCTTGGCGACAATCCCAAGAAAATCTGGTCGACAGATATCGGGGATGATTCCAATAACCGCCGCAGCATTATCAGCATGCCCGTTGTCTTGGACGACGTGATCTACGCCATGGACTCCATGTCCAAGATTACGGCCTATAATGCCAATAACGGCAAGAAAATCTGGCAAAAGAAGTTTCAGGAAAAAGGCGAAACTGAGAATATTTCATATGGGGGTGGCGTCACTGCTGGTCCTGATGCTCTTTACATCACCAACGGATATGGTCATGTGGCAGCCATATCCAAATCCACGGGAGAAGAAATCTGGATCACCCGCCTTGCTGTCCCTATGCGCGGTGCCCCAACCTATGCGGATGGTCGTGTATTTGCGTTAACCCATGACAATCAAACCTATGCTCTGAATGCCACAAACGGAAAAATATTATGGAGCGAGGTAGGCATCTCAGAAAATGCCGGCCTTGTTGGCGCAGCAAGTCCCGCAGTTATTGGTAATACTGTGATTGCCGCCTATTCCTCTGGTGAGCTATATGCCATGCGGGTGGAAAATGGCCGGGTGCTCTGGTCTGACAGCCTGAACACACAAGGTCGACTGACAGCTATGGCGACATTACGCGATATCGACGGTCATCCGGTGGTCTATGACGGCAAAGTATATGCTATTAGCCACAGCGGTCGCATGGTCGCCATTGACCTACGTAGCGGTGTTCGTATCTGGGAACAGAATATCGGGTCTCAACATACCCCGTGGGTCGCCGGAGAATATATTTATGTTGTCACACCCGAGGGGCAAGTCGTCTGTATTACCCGCCGCACAGGCCTTATCCGCTGGGTCCGTCAACTGGAAAGATTTAAAGATCCCGACCGTCGGAAAGAGGCCGTGTTATGGCATGGACCTACTCTTGCTGGCGATCGTTTAATTATCACGTCATCTCATGGATTTGTCGTTTCACTGTCTCCCTATGACGGGACATTTATCAGTGGCATGGAATTATCCGATGACATGGAAATGGCGCCAATCATCGTGAATGAAACACTGTATTTTCTGACACGTGATGCAGAACTTATCGCAATGCGTTAAGGCAATAGTGCTTTAGTTATTGCTTTATTGGCCCGTTTTTTGTAAAGACGGGCCAAATATTATTTTGGTATATGATTTTCATAATACCTAGAAATTGGATTTTAACATGGCAATTAAGGTTGCAATGGTCGGACGCCCGAATGTGGGAAAATCGACCCTATTTAACAGATTAGTAGGAAAAAGACTGGCGCTTGTGGATGACACCCCCGGCGTTACCCGTGATCGACGGGAAGCGATGGCAAGCCTTGGCGGCGTAAGTTTCCTTGCCATTGACACGGCCGGGCTGGAGGAAGAAGGCGACACCAAACTTTCTGCCCGCATGCGTGCTCAAACAGATTTTGCCATAGAAGACGCTGATTTTGTGTTCTTTATGATCGATGCCCGGGCAGGCGTCACACCGTTGGACAAATATTTCGCCGATGTTCTACGCCGGGGCAAAACACCCGTGATCCTGGTATGTAACAAATGTGAAGGCCGAGCAGCGGAAGCCGGGATTTACGAATCCTATTCTCTTGGTCTGGGCGATCCCGTTCCGATCTCTGCCGAACATGGCGAGGGGCTTTCCGAATTGATTGAAGCCTTTGACCAGCAGATTATCGACCTTGACCTGCAAGTGGAAGAAGAGCCGGAAGACATCATCAGTAAGTCGGTAAGTATCAAAGGTGAAGTCAGCGACGAAGAAGCCGAATCTAGTATCCAAGACAACGGCCTGCCGCTCCAACTTGCTGTGGTGGGGCGTCCCAATGTGGGCAAATCCACATTGGTCAATTACCTGCTCGGCGAGG
The DNA here is from genome assembly GCA_016764855.1 of Emcibacter sp. GTDB lineage: Bacteria > Pseudomonadota > Alphaproteobacteria > Sphingomonadales > Emcibacteraceae > Paremcibacter. Next base: position 3,574 of record JAESRB010000238.1, on the reverse strand, counting down.
ACCGTCAAATTACCGGACCAGAAGCCGGACTGACCCGAGATTCCATTGGTGTTACCTATTATTACGAAGACCGTGAAATCCGCATGTTTGATACCGCTGGCCTACGCCGGAAATCAAAGGTTATGGAAAAGCTGGAAAAACTGTCCGTGGCCGATACCATTCGTGCCTTGAACTTTGCCGAAGTCGTTGTTCTTATGGTTGATGCAACCATGCCTTTTGAGAAACAGGACCTGAGCATCGCCAGCCTGATCGTTCAAGAAGGCCGCGGCCTTGTTATCGCTCTGAATAAATACGACCTGATGGAAAACCGTCAGGAAATCATGAAAGACATTCAGGATACATTGGAACATTCCTTGCCCCAAGTTAAGGGTATTCCGGTTATTCCTATTTCTGCCCTGACTGGTAAAAGCGTTAATAAACTAATGCCTGCCGTCTTTGAGGCATACCGCCTGTGGAATCGGCGCATTAGTACGGCGAAATTGAATAAATGGCTGGCAGCGACTATGGCTTACCACCCTCACCCGTCTGTAAAAGGTCGCCGTATTAAAATGCGTTACATGACGCAAGTGAAAACACGCCCACCAACCTTTGCTATTTTCTGCAACCGTTCAACGGATGTGGCGCGCAGCTATGAACGGTATCTGCTGAATGAACTCAGGTGGGACTTTGAACTGCCCGGCGTGCCCATTCGTCTCCTGCTGCGCAAAGGCGACAATCCTTACGCCAAAAAGAAATAGCCCCAATGATAATCCGTGCAGTTAATGAATCCGACGCAAAGAGCTTTCAGGAAATTATGAAAATTTCCATTACGGGCCTTTGCGCGGAAGCCTACGGCGCGGAGACCACGGCGGCTTGGATATCGGACGACAACCCCGCCTTTCATTTTGCCCTGCCTGCCTTTGCTTTTGTTACGGAACAAGATGGTGAGATTATTGCCGTGGGCGGTTGGAGCCTGACAGACAAAGTTGATCTGCATCCCATTGGCGACCGCCTGATCGAAAACCCAACACATGCCCGGATCAATGCTGTCTACCTAAAGCCCGGATGTGAAGGCCTCGGTCTTGGCCGTGAAATGATGAACCATATAGAGGCGGATATAATGGACAGAACAGAAATTCGCGACATCTACCTTTGGTCCACCAAAAATGCGATCCCCTTTTACCTATCCATGGGATACGACGCAGGGGTGGACGAATTCCCAGAGGTCGCGGCCGGATTCAAAATCCAAATTCGCTATATGTGGAAAAAATTAGAATAGAAGCCACTTAATTAACGGCCCTTAAATTAAAAAGGCGGCTCTTATTGAAAAGACCGCCTATTTAATCATTTTAGATATTTATTATTTACGACGTTTGCGTGCAATGCCAAAGCCAATCAGGCTTAATCCAAATAAAGCACTCATTGCCGGTTCAGGCACCGTATTCCTGACCTCAAAATTAAAGGTTTGATCATTTAAAATAACATTATCAGCGAAGGCATAATAAGAACCCCCAGCACTGGAGCCAACGCCGACACTAATACCCGCCACATAAGCATTTGCGCTATACCATAAATTTGACGAATTCGCCCAATCCGATATGGCAAGATTAGCCTGAGCCCCGCCAGGTAATAAAGTGAATCCAATACCTGTTTCCCAACGCCAGAAAAAGTCATCCGCCGATGAAGTCTGCCAATCACCCTTGGTAGTGTTGCCATAAGTATTGTTATAGGCTCCTTCCCAGATAAGCTCGCTTTTTTGATTTCCGTCCCATATATGAAGCCGTAATGCTGGCGTATAATCGACATGAAGAGCAGACACGCTACTAGGGTCAATCATCCAATCATAAGTAAAGTTGTTCACCTCACTGAGTAACATCAGATTACTTGAGGGATTTTCAGGATCGCCCAGCCCAAAAAAACGGGTGCGATCCCCATGTAATTCCAAAGAACCATTTCCGCTACGTGGCGCCGCATTCGTTATTGCACTGGAACCACCTCCACCGTTTGCTATGCCTGGGTTTGCCCAATTTGCATCACCGGGGTAAACTAGGGCGGCTGAAGCCATCGTTGACAATCCCCCCAAAATAATGATCCCCCCAATGGTAGAACAAGCAAGTCTATTCACTTGTTTTCTTAATAGTTGATGCAGCATTTTTCTCAACTTTCTAATTTTTTGCACACTCTCAATAAATTATGAAAAGGGTACAATAATTATAGTGTTCTTTTAATACTGAGGATGACACTGTAGCCCTCTACGATATTTAAATTAACTATAAAACTAGAACTCACTTTATTGATGCAAAAAATATGCCATGATACAACCCCGCAGTTTTGCTTACATGTAAAGGTTTACTATTGTAAAAGTTGTAAAAAATACTGACAAACTGTAAAGAATACTGACACTATTTCAGGTGTGAGTTGCTTTAAGTACCCAATTTTTAAGTGCTCAACAATGTACAAATGGGCCTTCCCTCTCCAAAATCTCCCTACCCATTGTTTAAGCATCATATCATTCATATTGTTATAACGGGCATTTTGCTGTAGGAGAGGCCGTAAAGGAGACCAGTGTGGCCGGAACCAATAGTTTAGAAGATGAAATCATTGCCGAAGATGGACCTGCGATCATTTTGATTGGGGCTCAATTAGGTGAGAATATTGGTAAGGCGGTTCGGGCCATGTATAATTTTGGCTTAACCGACCTGCGTCTTGTAGCACCGCGCGATGGCTGGCCTAACCCAGCGGCGATTCCTGCGGCGGCGGGAGCTGATATCGTCTTGGAAAAAGCACGGGTTTATAATACCACGGCGGAAGCCATTGCTGACCTGAGCCATGTTTATGCCACGACCGCACGGCGGCGGGACATGATCAAGACCGTGGTCACGCCCCACAAATGCGCCTCCCTTATGCGGAGCCATGCCAATAACGGACAAAAATTCGGCCTTCTGTTCGGGCCGGAGAAAGCTGGCCTGACCAATGATGATGTGGCGCTCTGTGATGCGATTGTCTCCGTACCGCTAAACCCGGCCTTTGCCTCTATCAATTTGGCACAGGCGGTGATCCTCCTGTCCTATGAGTGGTTCCAGACTGCTGCGGAACAGCCGGCTCAATATACGCCCCAGTTAGAGACCACCCCTGCCTCCTCCGATGATTTGCAAAAGCTGTTTGATCATATGGAAGAAGAATTAACCGAGGCTGGTTATTTCCGTCATGATCAACGCCGTGCGACCATGAAACGGAATTTGCGTAATATCTTCAAACGCAGCGACCTGACCCGCGAGGAAGTCAGCACTCTGCGCGGCGTGGTCAAGGCTCTGGCCACTGGCGGTGGCCCCGGCTGGATCGCGGAAAAGGCGGAATTGGCCAAATCAGCACAATTAGCTAAAAAAGAAGATCAATAGCGCGGTATTGCAGGCTTTTCCATTGACTTTCCTGTGCGCTACACTATATTCCGCCCATCGTGAATGACTCGGGTGAAAACCTCGGGTTGCGTGGAGTAGGGCATATCTTATTTCATGGCGCTGATTTCAACAATTTAACAGAAGCGATTCTATAAAATGACAAAACGTACACAAGCTAAGTATAAAATTGACCGCCG
>JAESRB010000237.1 GCA_016764855.1 Emcibacter sp. | reverse complement strand
TGAAAATCATAATACACAACAGACACGCAAAAATTGCAAGGTTTGAATTCTTTAATATAAAATAAGCATATACGGGGGACAGAGCCGCAGCAATCAATGCCGCAAGTGAAGAAATGCGGAATATTAGCGCGGCGACAAGCCACGACATACAGCAGCCAAGTCCCAAAGGCCAGTTTATGGCCAGCATGGTGCCGAGGAAGGTTGCTACGCCCTTGCCACCTTTGAATTTCAGAAATACAGGGTATAAATGCCCCAAAAATGCACCGGCACCGGCAAAATATAACAGATTTGGCTCTCTATAGAGAAAATAGGCCAATAGAATGGCGATGGCTCCCTTGGCGCCGTCCAATATTAACGTGGCCAGTGCCAGTAATTTATTGCCGGTGCGGAGGACATTGGTTGCGCCGATATTCCCGGAGCCTATCTTACGCAAATCACCCTGACCTGCGAGACGGGTTAATATCACACCAAAGGGCAGAGAGCCCAGAAGATAGCCGCCAATCAGACATATGAGATAATGGCTGAGGAGAATATCATTAATCATAATTGTCATGCCTGATACTCAAATATGGTTTTGCCGGCGACGACTGTTCTCAAAACCCGTCCTTGTGTCAGGCGTCCGTCAAAGGGGGTGTTTTTGGTCAGTGACGCCATTTTCGCGGGGTCAATTTTATAGGGGACGTCCGGATTGAAAATACAGAGGTCTGCCGGCGCACCAACGCTTAACTTACCGCTGTCCAATCCTAATATCCGGGCAGGGTTACAGGTCATCTTGGCTAGAATGTCCAGTAAAGGCATGATCTTATTGTGATAGAGTTCCAGAGATACGGATAGGATGGTTTCCAGTCCTATAACACCGCCCTCTGCAATTTCGTAAGGCACCCGCTTGCTTTCCGGGTCTTCCGGGTCATGGCCGCTGACAATAACATCAATTGTGCCGTCTTTTAACGCCTCTACGACCGCAACTCTGTCATTCTCGGCGCGGAGAGGTGGGGATAGTTTGGTAAATGTACGATATTCTTCAATCGCATATTCATTAAGGGCGAAATGGGGGACGGCGACACCGGCGGTGACTTTCATTTTGCTGTTTTTAGCGGTAGCGATAACTTCAATGCTGTCCAGACAGGTGATCTGGGCGGCGTGATAACGAGTGGTGACCGACTTCAAAAGCCGCATGTCCCGTTCAAGCATGATGGTTTCTGCCGATGTTGGAATGCCGGGGAGGCCAAGACGGGTTGCCAGTGCACCCGCATTCATACAGCCATGATCGGATAATTCAGGCACGGCCAGATGTTGAATGATTAAAGCATCAAACATGGATGAATATTTGAGGACCTTTGACATCAACGCTGGATTGGCAATGCTTTTATTGCCATCGGTGAAGGCTTTGACGCCAGCCTTGCTCATCAGGCCAATTTCGGTCATTTCCTTCCCGGCGAGATTCTTAGTAATCGCCGGGAAGGGGATGAAATTGACAATGGCTTTCTTTGCTCGGTTTTCCAGAAATTCGACACGGGCCATATCATCAATGATCGGATCAGTAACAGGCTGTACACATACGGTTGTGACCCCGCCAGAAGCAGCGGCCTCGCCAGTATTTTGGATGGTATCTTTATAATCGGCACCGGGGATGCCAACAAAAACCCGCATATCGATAAGGCCAGGACACAGGCAGTTGCCGGAACAATCAATGACCTCGACATTTTCCGGCGCATCCACTTGTTCGCCTATGGCCGTGATTTTACCCTTGTGGACCATGATTTCTCCCATCATGTCCATGCTGGTTTCAGGGTCAAGAAGACGAGCGTTTTTATATAATGTATGTCGACTCATTCTATGATCTCCCCTCTTTTATTCGTTCCTTTATCTGCTCTTTCTCCAGATTTCTTTTCTTGCGGGTCAGCAAATCCAGACAGGCCATCCGCACAGCAACTCCCATTTCAACTTGTTCCTGAATGGCACTACGGGTCAAATCATCGGCAACAGCGGCATCGATCTCCACACCCCGGTTCATGGGGCCGGGATGCATAACCATGGCGTCCTCTTTGGCGACGGATAATTTATCATAATCCAGACCGTAAAGGGTGAAATATTCGCTGACAGAGGGGAAATAACCACCCTGCATGCGTTCCGTTTGCAGGCGCAGCATCATAACAATGTCACAATCCTTTAGGCCTTCTCTCATGTCATGGTAAACTTCTACACCCAGTTCGGCAATGTTGGACGGGACCAATGTTGACGGGCCGATCACACGGACTCTTGCCCCCATGATATTAAGCAGGTGAATGTTGGACCTTGCCACTCGGCTGTGTAAAACGTCACCGCATATGGCAACTGTTAAACGGGCAATCCGGCCTTTTCGCCGCCGTATGGTCAACGCATCCAGAAGTGCCTGTGTGGGATGCTCGTGTTTGCCGTCCCCTGCATTCAGTACGGCACAATTGACCTTTCTGGACAATAGCTTTACCGCCCCGGAATTACCGTGACGCACTACCAGAAGGTCTGGCTGCATGGCATTCAGAGTCGAGGCCGTATCCAGTAACGTTTCACCCTTTTTTATGGATGATCCACTGCTGGACATATTGATGACATCTGCGCCCAGTCTTTTACCCGCCAGTTCGAAAGACATGCGGGTTCGTGTGGAATTTTCATAAAAGAGATTTATCTGGGTCAAGCCGGTCAGAATATCTGTTTTTTTATTGGTTTTTCTATTATGTTCTACATAGTGATCGGCAAGATCGAGAATACAATTGATATCGGACTCTTTCAGGCCTTCTATGCCAAGAAGATGTTGATGAGGGAAGAGGAAATCTGCCGTGTTTTCGGCTCTTGACATAATTTTCAGTCCTTGGAATCTGTTATATTTTTTACTGAAAGAATATTTTATAGGAATATTGGCCGACACAAGCAAGATAATTTACCGCGAAGAAAGACCGGGTATGCTTACATGTGGGATAATTTATCCAACGCACCTTGCAGGATATAGCCTGCGGCCATTTTGTCGACGACTTCCTTCCGGCGTTTTCTGCTGGCATCAGCCTCCAGCAAGGTCCGGGTGACGGCAACAGTGGAAAGCCGTTCATCGCAGAGGGCGATGGGGATGTCGATTTTGCCGGAAATATTCTCTGCGAATTGACGGGTTGATTGGCATCGAGGGCCTTCCGTACCATCCATATTCAGAGGAAGTCCCAAAACCAGACCACCAATATTTTGGTCTGATATGATTGAAATGATCCGTTCCGCATCCTTGGTGAATTTGGTGCGTTTAATGGTTTCCATAGGGGTAGCGATCCGGCACATAATATCCGATAGGGCGAGGCCAATAGTTTTACTACCTAAATCCAGCCCTAGCAGTCTTTGCCGCACTTCCATATGACTTTTGATATCTTTGAGTTCTACAATCATGGAGCGGCTTATATAGAAATTTTACCATAAAACCCATAAAAATTTCTTTTTTGAAATTTCTTGCTTGATGTTTGAGAGAAAAAGGGCCAGCATGTCTACAAATTCCAAGGGGAGTTTTGATATGAAGCTGAGATGCCACCCGTAATTTCGATTGCAAGTGGAGACCCTTTGAACCTGATCCGAGTAATGACGGCGG
>JAESRB010000236.1 GCA_016764855.1 Emcibacter sp. | reverse complement strand
ATTGTCGTCTAAAATGACAACAGGAATACCTTTTTTGGCGCAATCCAGCGCCGCCGTCAGTCCAATCAGACCCGCACCGATAATAACAACCGGGTGCCTTTTAAGCGCCCCACTGGTTTGTTCTTTGGACGGGATATAATCAAATTCAGGCCAAGTATATGTATTTAACATTGCGGTATTCCTGTGTCTCAAGATGGTTGGAAAAACTTAAGCTTCTAGGTCCTGCCACATTTTCTTGTCACGCTCTGCTGTCCAGATACGCGGATCACGGATGCCCTGACATTCGTCATAGGCACGGGTCACGTCAAAAGGTAGGCAATGTTCAAATATCACCCAATGACCGTATTTCGGCTTCAATGCTTCCATGGTCGCTTTATAGGTGCTGTTCAGGTCCATCCCCTTGGCCTGGCAAGCCTTGACCGAACCATACATGTCGCTGATGAACGCCCGTGTTTCGGTCAATGCCTCCGTACATTTCTCCGCCGTCATTAAGGCATTTCCCCGACCCGGTACCAATTTCTCAGGCTTCATAGCCACAAGATTGTCCAATGTAGCAGGCCAGTCTTCAAGATAGGCATCGCCGGTATAAGGCGTCGCGCCAAATTCAACCAGGTCACCACTGAAAAGAACTTTATCCTTTGGCAACCATGCAATGGTATCCCCTTTGGTATGACCGCGGCCCACCTGTTTCAACTGCACCTCGACACTACCCAGCCAAATAGTCATCTCACCTTTAAATGTTTGCGTTGGCCAAGTCAGGCCCGGAACACTTTCAATGGCATCAAACAGACGCGGGAAACGTTCGTATTCTGATTTATAATCCTGCTCGCCCCGTTCCACGATCAAATCCCGTGTATCCATGCTGCAAATAATATGTTCCGGGTCATAGCCAGAGGCTCCCAACACCCGAACCGCATGGTAATGAGTGAGAACAACATACTTAATGGGTTTGTCTGTGACAGTACGGATTTGATCAATCACCAACTGAGCCATAACCGGCGTCGCCTGTGTATCAAGAACCATGACACAATCATCCCCAATGATTACCCCCGTATTCGGATCACCTTCTGCAGTGAAGGCATAGGCATTTTCGGACAATTTGGAAAAAGTGATTTTCTTTTCTTCCAAATCAGCTTGAGACGCAAATTTCTTGTCAGTCATGTTTAATTTTCCCTGATGTGTGTATTTTAAAGCTTGGATATTATTATAGATATTTAATAAATCGCTGTCTGTCCTCACAATGGGGGACAAGCTCATCATACTACAAGAGGGATAAATTCCAGATACAGGCTAAATAATTCATTTTGCGACGATATGCCAAGCTTGGCATAGGCCCGCTTACGATAAGTTTGAATGGTTGATATAGCAACCTTCAGATCAAGGGAAATCGCCTCAGAAGTCAGGCCCTGTAGAATTCGGATGCAGACCTGCCGTTCCCGGTCGGTCAATTGGTCAAGCACCTGACTTCGATCATCCAGAAGACTTACGGCCCCCACAGACGGACGGACCAACGGCACTTGCGTGATAATTGGGTCCAGTTGTTTTTCTTTCTCCTTCAACCCCGAAAGCCGGGAATGCTTGAAGATCAGGTTGGTCAGGATCGGCAATATCCGGGAAAGTTCATCAAACTCCCGTTGCACGAATTGTCCCGTTTCCTGCAAACGGTAAAAGCTGCAATAAATGTTATATTGGCGGGTTTGCAACAGGCTGGACACTTTATCTACCAGCCCGGTTTCCGTGAAGAAACGCGCTTTATATCCCTTATCGTAGGCCGTATCAGGCGTTTGCAGCAAAAGCGTTAATTTGGTATCCTCTGCCTCGCTGCCATCGGACTTGCCCAAAGTCTGTGCCATAGCCCCTAATTTCGGGTCCCGAACATGAAAACGTTCCGTATAGGCATTGGCCAGATTACGGCATAACGCCTCATCCAGCTTGCTTTTGGTAAAAAGATGCGCCGTTGTTCCGTCATTATTATTAATAAAAACTGCACAATGATCCACACGCACCACCGCATTGACCAGATCAAACAGACTATCCTCAAATTCAGCCCGCCCCAGTTTGCATATGGTTTTATTCAGCTTGATCAGCCAGTCTTCTGATCCGGCAATTGAAATACCCTCGTCTGACATGCCACTCACTTCATTCCATCCTGCGTTCACTATGAAGATATTTTGCTTGGGACACAAGCCATTCCCGCACATGTTCTCTGTCACCACCCGCCAACAGATAGGCCGCGGCATGCCCCGAAATATGAGCCGTCCCCATACTGGCCCCGCCAATACGCGGCGGTTGATTTTCAGGCACATTAATAGCCCGTGGACAGCCGCCAAAGTCAGCCTGTTTACTATCCAGAAAAGAGATATCGCCCACAGCACAGCGGGCATCACCCGTCCCCCGAATAACGCCGTCATACGCCGAAGGATAAACCGCATTCCCCTGTGCCGGAGAAGACGCGATTAGAATAATTCCCGCCGATATCGCCTGATGACAAGCTTCCCTTAACACAGGACGATCATGACCAAGGCCCAGACTTAAATTAATCAAATCCACTTTTTCCTGCCGCAACCAATCAATGGCCGCCGCTACAGTGGCCGCCGTTGTTACCCCACGCGCATCAAATACCTGCGCATTATAAAGCGTAACAGCCGGTGCATGGTGCCTGATAATATCACAGGTCGCCGTCCCATGCCCCAACGGGTCCGGCTGAATCGCCACCATTTCATCTACATTAAAGCCACAAGAACTGTGAACATATTGCGCCTGTTGTTCGGCCACGCCGCTATCCACCAGCCCCAGTTTAACCGTCATGCCGTCACCTCTGTCAATCTGCCGTCCCGCATGGAGAACACCCTGTCCAGATGACGAAGTGCCCCCACATGATGGCTGATGATAATCCGGGTACAGTCCCCAAAATATTGATCCAGCATAGCTTGGAATTCAACTTCGGTTTCCTGATCCACTGCCGAGGTCGCCTCATCCAGAATTAACACAAGCGGCTTCATCAGCAAGGCACGGGCAATTGAAAGTCGTTGTTTCTGTCCCCCGCTTAATTGAGCACCCCGCTCCCCCACAGGCGTGTCATAGCCGTGTGGCAGGCTTTGAATAAAATCGTCAATACGGGCAGCTTTGGCCGCGTCCCTTACCTGATCCATTGAGGCCTGTTTTACGCCGTAAGTAATATTGTCCTTCACCGTGCCGTGAAACAGGACTGTGTTCTGATCCACCACCGCAATGATCCCGCGCAATTCCTTTAGCGATAACTCAGGATAGGCCACGTCATCCAGAAATGCTGCCCCTTCCTTCGGATCAAAATGACGATGCAAAAGATTAATCAAGGTGGATTTTCCCGAACCGGATGGTCCCGTAATCAATATCTTTTGGCCCGGCTTGATATGAAGTGACACCTCCTCCACACCTCTTCCCTGATCATAGGAAAAACTGACGTTCTCTAATCTTATCTCCCCCTTGGCCCGATCCCCAATCACCACCGGCATATCAGGCTCCCTAACAGAAATTTTCTGTTGCCGTAACGCCTGCACGCGCACCAGACTAACCATGGCCCGCTGATAGGCCACATAAAGCCCTAGGAAGGTCTGCACTGGTCCCGTCGCCCGCGCCATATAAGCAGAAAACGCAATCAATGTACCAATAGTTGCCTCCCCCTCCGTCACATAATAGCCCCCGACGATAAAAACAACGGCCGTGGCCACACTGGTCAAGAGCCCCGGAATGCCCCCTGTTACATGATTTACGAGTTGTAATTTCAAAAGATCATCAAGGTAGGAATAATTGAGCCGTGTTAGCCGCGCCTGCTCCCCCTCAATCCCGGACATGGATTGAATATATTTAACAGATGACAGGGTTTCAAAAAAGAAGCTGCTCAGGTCAGCAGATTTTTCCCGTAATATCCGGTTGCCCTGCTCCACCCTTGGCCGCATCCAACGCAGGAACAACACTTGTAAGGGCAACAACGCAAAAGCGATCAGGGTCAATTGCCAACTTAAAATCAGCATGATCGTCAGGCTACCCAACAGGGCCAGCGTACCATTGACCACCGCAAGCAGGCTGTCTGTGGAAAAACGCTGCACTTCTGCCACATCACCATCAAGGCGGGAGACGATATCTCCCGTGCGTTGATGACCATAAAATTCAGGAGATAATCTCATCAATCGGTCATAAACATCTTCCCGGATGCGAAATAATATCCGGCCCGACAACCCCACATAAAGCCAACGGTTGAACCCGCTGACAACAAAAACCACAAGCGACATAACCACAATCAACAAAGCGAAACGTATGACCATATTCATATCACCGGCCAACAATCCGTCATCAATCAATATCTTGGTGAAATAGGGTTGCGCCAAGGCAAATCCCGTCATACAAGCCGCAAGTACCATCACAAGCCCCAATGGTTTCGCCTCTGGCCGGATAAATTTCCCAGCCCAGCGCAAGGCCTGTTGGCTTTTGATTTTATATGTCTCTGAGATTTTTTCTTCCCTGATCAAATTTTTCTGATTTTCTACTATACTCTAGCAGAGTTCTCACAGCCTTCTGGAGAAATTCTGATAAATTTATGACAGATTACCAAAATATTTCTGAAAGATTTCGGGTAAATTTCTGGCCAACAACCATTTATAGGCCGATATAACCTGTTTCTTTTCTACCCCAAATTTGGCGGCGTTGTCCTCATCATTCGCACCGTCCGTGATCGATTTAAGAAGTTCGATCAGCGGCACCCCATCCACTTGCCAGACGCCGCGCGGATGATCCGCTGTGACAATCACCGTCTCAAGTTCTATATAGCCGTCCCTTACCACGGGCTTCTCATGAATCTCTGCTGGTTTCGATAAAGGGTCCGGGTGAGGGACGCCAGCATTTCCCGGCCAGTTACGGCGGGTTTTCCAAAAATTAGCCTCCGGCCAACGTTCTTCGGATGCATAAAATTCCCGGCCCATCAAACATCCCCCCTCAAAGGCAAAATCAATGCGCTCCTGAAAAAACTGCAATGCCTGTTTCTCATGCTCTGGCCTGTGCAGAAGCGTATTGATCACCGGTGCCGCTGCCAGCCCACTCCCAATGGCATAAAATATTCCATTCCCCGACAAAGGATCAAGCGCCATTGAACCATCACCAACCACCAGATAATTTTTGCCGCCCACAGGCTTTGTCCGATTAGCCGCAGCCGTCCGCACAGACACCTGTTCATCATGAACAACCGCCCCGGATAACCAGTCCCGCGCTTGTGGCAATTTTTCGATCAGCTCTGAAAAGAATATGTTCAAACCGGATTTGGGGGGCAGCTCTCCTTTTTCACTACTCACAAAAATCTGAAGAACCGCTGTTCCCTGACCATCCAGAAGATACCAGGCCCACCCTTCTGGGAAAGTCGCTACTGATGTTCCGGCCTCAAGCTCAGGGGACACATGATACGATTTCAAAAGGGCCGAGGTTGCCGGGGCGACAGTAAAGTCCCGGTTCCTCGCGCCGATCTCACCCTCACTCCGGATAGCATGGCTTAATTTTGCCTCCCGACCCCGCGCCTCAACCAGAAAGTCAGCCGTAATATCTTGCCGTCCTGCTGGTATTTCATATGATATATGCCATTGCCCCGCCCGAGGTTCCAGCTTTTCAATGCGGCCCTCAATGACCTGAACCCCTTTATTTTGAGCATCTTTGAGCAACGCCTGATCGAATTTTTCGCGGTTAAGAATATATTCCTGGTTCTGTATTTGGGAGGTTCCATTCCAATGAGCTTCCCGTGCGACCCTCGGACCAATGGCGGTCAATGTTTCCCCATAGCCGAAATGACGCAAGCTTTCCACAGATCGCTCTGACAGACCTTCCCATGCGGGAAAAGGCCGTGGTCGCGTGATGATTTTCACGGATAATCCCAGCCTCACCAATCCGCAAGCGGTAAAAACACCAGCTGGCCCCCCGCCCATAATAATAATTGGCCTAACATTCACAAATTTAATCCATTCTGCCATAAAAATCGGATAGATGATTGACCTTGGTATATTTGTACTATTAATATGAACAAACGTAACACCAATAATACATTATGACTGAAAACATTCCGTCATACTACGGACATATTATACGAAGGATCATTATGCAGTTACAGGAAAAAGAACAACAACTCCTGGATTTACTAAAAGTAAACAGCCGCATGAGTGCCGCGGAGCTGGGGCGTCAACTGGGGCTTGCCCGTTCTACCATCCATATGATGCTAAGCAGGCTCGAAGCTAAAATTATCGACAGCTATACAGTTAAGCTTAAAGATTTCGCCACAGAGAATCAGTCTGCATGCTATATATTAATTACGCGTGATCCTAAAAAAGCCCCGCAGATTGAAGAGAAAATGCGCTCAATCGCCGAAATCGATAGCTTGGTCACTGTTGCGGGACTATATGACTTCATTGCCGTCGTCAGAACAAACGGGAACCAGCATATGGACCGTATTTTAACGGAAATTGCCATGATGGACGGTATTATCAAAACCGAAAGCCATATAATTCTGTCTGAAAAGTTCGACCGAAGCATGTAAAATGTAGATATTCTTATAATTTTTGTTCAAAACATATTGACATATGTTCCATCTACATAGAAATATGGATATATAAGGTTATTATTTAAACATTAATCAAATATAATAAGAACACTACCCGAACGTCAAACCACCATAGGAAATATCATGGAAATACAAGAAATATTCACCCAGCTCAACCTGACAGATAGCGATCTTAATGGCGGCGAACTCAACGTATATAGCCCCCGTGATGGTGCTCTGATTGCTTCTGTACATACAGACAGCGCGGACGTGGCACGAGAAAAAATCTCTGCTTCTGTTAAGGCATTCAAAGAATGGCGCACAGTCCCCGGTCCTCGTCGCGGTGAGCTAATCCGGCTTTTAGGCGAAATTTTACGGGAAAAGAAAGAGCCTCTCGGCGCATTGGTTGCTCTGGAATGTGGTAAAATCTATCAAGAAGGCCTCGGCGAAGTTCAGGAAATGATCGACATTTGCGATTTTGCTGTAGGATTGAGCCGTCAATTGTACGGTTTGACAATTGTTTCTGAACGTCCTGGCCATAAAATGCGCGAATATTGGCAGCCTATTGGCCCTATCGGCGTGATCTCTGCCTTTAACTTCCCTGTTGCTGTTTGGGCATGGAATGCTGCATTGGCAATGGTTTGCGGTGATAGCGTTATTTGGAAACCTTCAGAAAAAACACCTGTAACAGCCCTTGCTTGTCAAAAAATATTCGAAGAAGCATGCACACGATTTGGCGATGATGCCCCAGAGAATCTGAGCCAGATATTGATCGGCGAGCGGGACATTGGTGAAATCATGGTTGAAGACAAACAGGTTCCTGTCATCAGTGCTACAGGTAGCTGTGTCATGGGCCGTATCGTTGGACCAAAAGTGGCTGCTCGTTTTGGCCGCACCATTCTGGAACTTGGTGGTAACAATGCCATCATCGTTGCCCCGTCTGCTGACCTTGACTTGGCATTTCAGGCAATCCTGTTTGGAGCTGTTGGCACCTGTGGCCAGCGTTGCACATCCACACGGCGCGTCTTTGTTCACGCAGATGTATATGATACGCTCGTGTCACGTTTGAAAAAATCCTACGGTGGCCTGGCCATTGGCGATCCTCTTGACCCCGCAACATTGGTTGGCCCATTGATCGACAAATTAGCTTATCAAGCCATGGAAGTAGCACTTGCTGCAGCCAAATCAAATGGCGACGCGGTCCTTGGTGGAGAGCGGATACTGGAAGATAAATATCCAGACGCTTATTATGTCAATCCTGCTATCGTCGAAATGACTGGCAAAGATGACAATGTGCAGGAAGAAACTTTCGCACCAATCCTGT
>JAESRB010000235.1 GCA_016764855.1 Emcibacter sp. | reverse complement strand
ATCTCCAACACGGCGGAATACGGCGACTATATGAGCGGTTCACGGATCATCACGCAAGAAACCAAAGCCGAAATGAAACGGATTTTGGCCGATATTCAGGAAGGTCGTTTTGTGAATGACTTTATGCTGGATAACAAAGTTGGTCAGGTGAAACTGAAAGCTGCCCGTGCTAAAGGTGCGGCGCATCCGATCGAAGAAGTAGGTAGAAACCTGCGCGCCATGATGCCATGGTTGAAAGAAAATCAGTTGGTTGATAAATCCAAAAACTAGGACTTCTTGTCCAAGTGAATTTATGAGCCTCTTCGGGAAACCGAGGGGGCTTTTTTTTATGTATTTTTTTTCTCAGTCCTAAATCGTCTTTCCTGTGAAAGCAGGAAATTAGGTTTCTTATAAGAGGACTGGACACCTGCCTTCACAGGAGCGAGTATATCAAGCTAAGGAAATATAGGAAGGGGAGGTGGTGTTATGCTTGATATATGGTTGGGCTTTATTGATACGGAATATGCAGGGTATATTTTATTTTATCTCATAATATCTCTGCCTGTGATGCTTTTTCTACAGAACTTTTTTTTAACTAAATTTTCCATAGGTCGAGCTAGTTTGGCCCTGTTAAATTTTGTTTTGATCATCGTGATATATTATATATGGATATTCTCATTAGAAGTCGTTCTTGAGCGTAAGATGTATCAATATGGGTTGGAGGTGAACGGATGGGATTCTTTGGGGGAACCATCAGAAGAACTGCGGGCGGCGATGGACCGGTGGCAGTCTGATACGGGACGGAATTTTGGGAAGATTTTTATTGTCCCATTTTCATTCATATATTCCTTAGCATTTTGGGTGGTTCTTTATCTGTTTGATGGGATCAAGAAGAAGAGCTTGAAAGAAGTTGCATAAATAAAGGAATTTTGAGGTGGGTTTTTCCTGTGGTTTTTCATACAATCCATTTATTCTTCCTGCGAAGTCGGGTGAAACAATATAACAAGAAATACTGACGGATAAATAATGGCGATAATAGATAACCTGAAAGAAAATCTTCTGAACGGACAGCGGCGGGCTTTGGCCAAGGCGATTACCTTGGTGGAGAGCAGTCGGGCGGATCATCAGGTTGAGGCGCAAGAGCTTTTGAATGATATCCTGCCTCATACGGGGAAATCTATACGCTTGGGCTTTACAGGGACGCCGGGGGTGGGGAAATCCACCTTTATCGAAGCCTTCGGTCTTTATCTGACGGAGCGGGGCTATAAAGTCGCCGTATTGGCGGTAGACCCATCTTCGACCCGCACTGGCGGCTCTATATTGGGGGATAAGACCCGTATGGAGCTATTGTCTAAGGACCCGATGGCTTTTATTTGCCCATCGCCCTCTGGCTGTACGTTGGGCGGTGTGGCGCGGCGCACGCGGGAGGCTATGCTGCTGTGTGAGGCGGCAGGATATGATGTGGTGCTGATTGAAACCGTAGGCGTGGGTCAGTCGGAAATCGCGGTGGCGGATATGGTGGATATGTTCCTGTTGATGCTGTCACCGGGCGGCGGAGATGAGCTGCAGGGCATCAAACGGGGTATTATGGAGCTGGCGGACCTTGTTATTATTAACAAGGCTGACGGCGACCTGAAACCGGCGGCGACCCGGGCGGCGGCGGATTATACCTCGGCATTGCATTTGATGCGGCCCAAGACGACTTGCTGGACAGCGAGTGTGGTTTTGGCCTCGGCCTTAAAAGGTGAGGGGTTGGAACAGGTCTGGGAGAAAATACAGGCCTTTGAGATGGCCATGAAAGAATCCGCAGAACTAGATAAGATGCGGTCCGAACAGGCGCGAGCATGGATGTGGTCGGAAATTCACGACCAATTGATGGATGCTTTTCAGACCAGTCACCCGGAAAGGCTGGCCGAAATGGAAGTTGCCGTGCGCGGTAGGAAAATACCCCCGACAGCGGCAGCACGGGGGTTGTTGAAAGACTTTCTGACTTAAGGGGGGACTTATTCGCTTCGCTGTTGTGAATATCCTTGACCTGTCCCGCGCAATACCATATATACCGCATTCATATTTCAAGGGCCTCCTGATGATTCTGATGTCGTCACAGTGGATGGACCGGAGCTAATTTAAGGACGAAACTATGGCCCGCGTATGCGAATTGAGTGGTAAAGCAGTAATGAGTGGTAACAATGTGAGCCACGCATTGAATAGAACCCGTCGGAAATTCCGCCCTAATTTGATCAAAATCAGATTGTTGAGCGATATTCTTGATCAGTCTATTGCCATGAAAATATGCACAAGTGCATTGCGTTCTATTGAACATAATGGCGGACTGGATAACTTCTTGGTTAAAGCCAGTGACATCAACCTGTCATTGAAAGCACGTCGTTTGAAAAAATTGGTGAAAAAGAAATTGGCCGCTCAAGTCGCCTAACTTTCTTATCCATTCAGAACTTTATTAAAGCCGCCGATTCTTCGGGCGGCTTTTTGTTTTTTTGGGTTTTTTTATACGTATGTTTTCGGGCCTTGAATCGCATAAGCTATTATGGATAAGGATATATTAACACTATACATGTATGGTCCTGTTTGATTAATCAAAGCATTAATAATAAGAAGAATACAGTGTTAGCAGAGAAAACGGATAATTCAGTAGCCGAAGGCGGTGAAGGTTCACGCATGAGCGAAGATAGCCAACAGAAACATATATTGATACAGGTGGCATTACGACTTTTCCATGAAAAGGGCTATGGTAAAGTAGAGATGATAGATATTGCCAAGGCCGCTAGTATGTCGATTGAGGAAGCAAAAGTATATTTTGCATCGCTTCAGGATATTTGTCATCAGGTGATAGAGGCGCATGGGTCTAACCAGACGGTATTGTTTGATGATATCAGTCAGAATAACAATCCTCGTCAACGGTTAAGTCTTTATTTAGACACGCTTGTTGCAGATGCTGACGTACTCATTGTTCGGGGTTGTTCAATCACCAATCTGTATTTTGATGTGAAGCGGGAGGACAGTGCTCTTGCAGATCATGCTGCGACGCTCTTGCAACAACGGCTGGATTGGATCCGAGAACAGTTCGTGGCGATCACGCGGGTGAATAATATTCCAGATTTGCCTGAGCGTCTGGATGGTGCCATTCACGGTATCAGCATTCTGGCACAGGTCACGGGTGATGCGCGGTTGATCCAGAATCAAGTTAATCAGCTTAAATCCTGGATTCGTTCCATGTAGTTTTCTGTCGTGTAGGGCGTGGCGTATGGTCTATCCTAGCCTGTCTTCTGATATCAGTATCCATTCCCCTTCAAATTAAGAAAATATCGGCGGGAAACGTCGTTAATTCAGGCGTCTTTTTCGGGTTTTTTCATCGAACAGGCCAGTAAGCTGTTCTGTGATAGCGCCGCCCAACTGTTCAGCATCCATAACCGTTATGGCATTCTGATAATAACGGGTGACGTCATGGCCAATACCAATGGCCAGCAATTCCACAGGCGAGCGTTTTTCAATCCAGTCGATCATGGTCCGCAGGTGATCTTCTAGATAATTTGCGCTGTTGGTGGACAGGGTGCTGTCATCCACAGGGGCGCCATCAGAGATCACCATGAGGATGCGCCGTTCCTCTGTCCGGTTCATCAGACGGCTATGGGCCCAAAGCAGGGATTCACCGTCGATATTTTCTTTCAACAACCCTTCTTTCAGCATAAGTCCCAGGTTATTCCGTGTCCGCCGCCAAGGATTATCTGCTTTTTTATAGATAATGTGGCGCAGGTCATTAAGCCTGCCGGGTTTTTGAGGTTTGTCATTTTCCAGCCAGGAGAGGCGGCTTTTACCACCTTTCCATGCCTTTGTCGTAAAGCCTAAAATTTCTACCTTAACGCCGCAGCGTTCCAATGTACGGGCCAGAATATCCGCACACATGGCGGCAATGGTGATGGGGCGTCCGCGCATGGAGCCGGAATTGTCAATCAGCAATGTGACGACCGTATCTTTAAAGTCAGTTTCATTTTCAATCTTGAAGGATAGGGCATGAAGGGGGCTTGTCACCACGCGGGTAAGCCGGCTGGTGTCCAAAATTCCTTCTTCCTGATCAAATTCCCATGACCGTCTTTGTTGGGCCATGAGCATCCTTTGTAGCCGGTTAGCAAGTTTGGAAATCACCCCGTGCAGGCTGCTGAGCTGTTGATCCAAATTGCGGCGCAGGAAGGCAAGCTCATCGGCGTCACATAAATCCTCGGCGGCGATGATCTCGTCATATTCTGTGCTATAGACCGCATAGCGTGGGCCCTGTGCTTGCTCCGTGTTCAGGTCATTGGGATTGAACATGGCTTGGGCTTGTGTGGCAGCTGCTTCGGCCATCATGTCATTGATCATTTCTTCGGACATTTCCGCGCCCATGTCGCTTGCCTCTAATGCACCGTCACTATTTTCGGAACTCTCGTCGCCGTCTTCCTGCCCGTCATTGTCCTGCCCGTCAGTTGTGTCTTCACTATCTTCATCAAGGTTTTCTTGGTCTTGAGTATTATCCTGTGAGTCTTGTGATTTGCCCTGACTTTCCCCTTGGAAGTCATCGGCAAGATCAAGATCGGCGATAATTTTCCGGGTCAGGAGGCTAAAGGCTTCCTGATTTCCGATATTGTCAATAAGCTCATTCAGATGAAGGGCAGCCTTGGATTCGATCTTGCTTCGGAATTGGTTGACGACCTCGTTGGTGACTTCCGGTGGATGGGCGCGGGTTAACCGTTCCCGGACCAGTAACCGAAGGATATCACCATAGGGAATATCATCGGCATTGGCGGACAGGCTCAGCCGGCTTTTGGTGTAATGCTCATCCAGAGTTGCCGCCAGATTTTGGGCGACGCCCGGCATTTTGGTCGCGCCTATGGCTTCCACACGGGCCTGTTCCATGGCGGTATAGATAGTGTGGGCCATGGTGTTCTCAGGCGTGCTGTCCGGGGCATATTTTTCGTGTATAGCCGCATTATGATAACGTAACCGCAAGGCATAGGCGTCCGCCGCACCGCGCACCTTGGCAATCTCAGCGGCAGTCATATCAATGGACAGCATAGGCAGGCGGCCATCGGTGCCGGAAATATCAATATTTTCCGCGCCGAAACTGACCTCTAGCTCGGCCTTTTCCGCCATGGCGCGCACGGTGGAAGAGACAGCATGTTTGAATTGGTCCAGTTTATGAGTGGCTTTTTTTGTCATGGTGACGCAAATTATTTCGGCTGAACAATGGTAGATACGGCGGATTCCGGTAATTCTGTGCCGAAGCAGCGCTGGTAATATTCCGCAACAACGGGCCGTTCCAGTTCGTCGCATTTATTCAGGAATGTCAGCCGGAAGGCAAAGGCCACATCCTTGAATATTTCCATATTTTCCGCCCACGTCAGCACGGTTCGTGGGGACATGACTGTTGAAATATCGCCGTTGATAAATCCACTACGGCTCAGGTCAGCAACCTGCACCATTTGCTTGATCAGTTTTTGGCCTTTTTCATCTTGAAGATTCGGGAGTTTGGCCAGTACGATATTTTCCTCGACCTCATGGGACAGATAATTGAGCGTGCTGAC
The DNA here is from genome assembly GCA_016764855.1 of Emcibacter sp. Taxonomy (GTDB): domain Bacteria; phylum Pseudomonadota; class Alphaproteobacteria; order Sphingomonadales; family Emcibacteraceae; genus Paremcibacter. The sequence continues at coordinate 2,634 of JAESRB010000235.1, read as the reverse complement.
AATATTCCAGCGGTCCATCTGACCTTGGTTGATTTGTTGCGTGCCGTGGTAAAGACCGGATGTGTCGCCCAGACCAATGGTATTGGTGGTGGCGAATAGCCGGAAGGAGGGATGGGGATGGATGACTTTATTCTGATCCAGAAGCGTCATTTTTCCGGCAACTTCCAGAACCCGTTGGATAACAAACATTACGTCCGGGCGTCCGGCATCATATTCATCAAAGACAAGCGCGGTTGGGCTTTGCAAGGCCCAAGGCAGGATGCCTTCCTGAAATTCGGTGACTTGAACGCCGTCCCGCAGGACAATGGCATCTTTTCCCACAAGGTCGATACGGCTGATATGGCTGTCCAGATTAACCCGGACGCAAGGCCAGTTAAGCCGGGCGGCAACCTGTTCAATATGGGTGGATTTTCCGGTGCCGTGATAACCCTGTATCATCACACGACGGTTAAAGGCAAAACCTGCTAAAACCGCCAATGTGGTATCATGGTCAAAAATATAGCTTTTATCTATATCTGGCACATGGTCATTGGCTTCAGAAAAGCCGGGAACCTCGATCTCACTGTCGATACCAAACACTTGGGCCACGTTTATTTTTATGTCAGGGAGGCCTTCTTCGAGCTTGGTGGGAGCTTTGGTAGTCATATTGTTATCCATTTTTAACTTATATGCTTCCATTATGTGGTTCATTGTGGCAGTTTCGTCAAGTCTTAAAGCGTGGATTATATCATATTGAAGAGTTTGAAATCTGATGAGTGTAGCAGAAACCATTGAACAGAAATTACGGGCCGCCTTGAATATCAGCGAGATGGAGCTGGTGGACGAGTCTCATAAGCATGCCGGTCATGCGGGTGCGCGTGAAGGTGGGGAAAGTCATTACCGTCTTATGGTTGTGTCACCTGACTTTACGGGTAAGAACAGGGTTGCACGTCAGAGAGAGATTTATCGTATTTTGAAGCAGGAAATGGCCGGACCTGTTCACGCGCTGTCTCTTGATATCAGATCACCCGAAGAATGAAGAATTGATATTATGTTAAAAGCCAAGATCATACCCGTAACCCCTTTTCAACAGAATTGCACCCTTGTCTGGTGCGATGAAACTATGAACGGTGCCGTTATTGATCCGGGCGGAGATGTGGAAATCATTTTGGCGGCTATAAAAGAATGTGCTGTTAAGGTGGAAAAAATTCTGATCACCCATGGTCATCTTGACCATGCAGGTGGGGCGGCGGAATTGGCCGAAAAACTGGAAATTCCGATCATTGGGCCGCAAAAAGAAGATAAATTCTGGATTGATCAGATTCCGGAGAACTGTCGTAACTATGGCTTGCCCATGGGGCGGACGTTTGAGCCGGATCAATGGTTAGAGGGCGGCGATACGGTGTCATTTGGGAATATCACCATGGATGTTTATTTCTGTCCCGGCCATACACCGGGCCATGTGATTTTTCATCAAAAAGAAGCGGGATATGCCTTTGTAGGGGATGTGTTGTTTCAAGGCTCCATCGGCCGCACGGATTTTCCACGTGGGGATCATGCCACTTTGATCAAATCTATTCGGGAACAGCTTTGGCCGTTGGGCAATGAGACCAAATTCATTTCCGGCCATGGGGACATTTCCACCTTTGGGCAGGAAAGAGCAAGCAATCCCTTCGTTGGGGATAATGTTTAGCTTTTATTAAGTACTGATTTGATTGCTGAGGTTGGATCTCAGTAATCAAGAATTGTGTCATATCAAATCGGCCAAAGATACGAGCTGACACAATGTTATTGTTCAAATATGTCTGTGTTCTTCTACAGATTATGGTTGTTGGCCTCTAGAAAAGGTCAATGTCCTTTTTGGAAGCGGCCTCTAGCTTCTCCTGTTTGACCTTTTTATTATTTTCCTTAATGAACAAGATCATTTTCGCGTGAGATTTATTCAATTCATCAAAATCAATCAGAGACATTTCATAGCTGAAAACCGCCGCGATATCGCGTTGAGCGGCATGCATGCTCGTCAAAATAAGCCCGCAGTTTTTATACTTATCGATATGATTGCCTGTTGTCTCTAAAGCCTTGATCGCATAACCAATATTACGATAGCAGGCGAGGTTTTCGTTATTTGTAGATTTTTGACCGGAGTTTAGCCGAATGACTTTCGTGTCATGGTGCGTCTCGCGTTTTGGAAAAGATATCTGACCCGGTTTTTTTTGTGCATTTCTAAGTTTTTGCGCGGCCTTGGTGCTATAAAATTCATCGCCATATTTTTTCATAAATGCTTTGTCGTAGGCTTCAACCGTTGGCCCTTCATCCTGAAAAATAGTCGTTTTCTTCACATAGATTAATTTATTTTTAGAGGGCGGACGGGCAAAATATAAGGCGATTTGCGTACCCTTTTTACGTAAGCGGTAGCCCTCATCGGAAGCGAAGATATTTTTTACGTAATCGGAGCCCGGTATGGCGTTTTTAGCTCTCTCTCCGTCTTTGGGTAGTCTGAAAGCTCCATGAAGTTTTGCTCTGGAATAAAGAATTTTATAGTCACCGTTGCGGGATTTTAAAATAGCCTCTACTTGACTGGGGGACATGCCCAATCTCAATCCGACAATATCAAGATCACCATTTGGCGTGCCTGTTTGATACGTGACCATTGTT
>JAESRB010000018.1 GCA_016764855.1 Emcibacter sp. | reverse complement strand
TTGATTTTCCGGGGTTTGTTCCGGCTTACGTGCGCCCGTTATTTTGTCGCGGCATTGGGCCGTTCCGCTGGGTGGCGTTGAGCGGTGACCCAGAAGATATTTATAAAACAGATCAAAAGGTCAAGGAGCTGATCCCGGACAATTCTCATTTGCATAATTGGCTTGATATGGCCCGTGAGCGGATCTCTTTTCAGGGCTTGCCCGCCCGGATCTGTTGGGTCGGGCTGGGGGAACGGGATAAATTGGGTTTGGCCTTTAATGAAATGGTCCGCAAGGGAGAGCTGAAGGCCCCGATTGTCATTGGCCGGGATCATCTGGACAGCGGTTCTGTGGCCAGTCCCAACCGGGAAACGGAAAATATGAAAGATGGTAGTGATGCGGTGTCCGATTGGCCGTTGTTGAACGCCATGTTGAATGTGGCCAGTGGCGCAACATGGGTTAGTCTGCATCATGGCGGCGGGGTCGGTATGGGTTTTTCCCAGCATTCCGGGATGGTGGTATTGGCCGATGGCACGGAACAAGCCGCAGAAAATATTAGCCGGGTATTATGGAATGACCCGGCAACTGGCGTCATGCGCCATGCGGATGCGGGGTATGATATTGCCATTCGCTGCGCCAAAGAGAATGACCTGAATTTACCCATGATAAAGACATAAGGACAACATAATGAATCATATATCAGAGGGTATTTTTACCATACATCCCGCACAAATGTTGCTTGGTGATCTGCGGAAGATCTACCGTTCGGCCCATGAGGTTAAATTAGAGACGGGAGCCTTTGCCGTGATTGAACAATCACGAAAGACGGTGGAAGATATCATTGCACAGGGCCGTACGGTCTATGGCATTAATACGGGGTTCGGATTATTGGCCAGCACCAGTATTGCCGATGATAAACTGGAAGAGCTCCAGACTAATCTGGTTTTATCGCATAGTACGGGGGTTGGGAAAGATCTGTCCGATGAGGTGGTCAGGTTAATATATGTCCTGAAAATTTCTAGCCTGAGCCAGGGGCATTCCGGCGTTCGGCTGTCCACCATTACGGCTTTCATTAATTTTGCCAATGCGGGGCTGATTGCCTGTATCCCGGAAAAGGGGTCGGTGGGAGCCTCGGGCGACCTTGCCCCGCTTGCTCATATGACCTTGCCGTTGATGGGGGAGGGATATGTCAGAGTGGCAGGCATAAAAACCCCGGCCGCAGAGGCCTTGCAACAGGCGGGCCTGAGGCCCATCACCCTGAGTGCGAAAGAGGGTTTGGCCTTTTTAAACGGGACACAAGTGTCGACGGCTTTGGCTTTGGTGGGGTTATTTCAGACGGAAGATATTTTCGCCGCCGCCGTGGTGGCTGGCGCTTTAAGTATTGATGCGCTCAGGGGAAGTCGCGCGCCTTTTGACGCCCGGATTCATATGGCGAGAGGTCAGCCGGGACAAATAGCCGTAGCTCCAAAATATTTAAGCTTGCTCAAGGGCAGTGGCATTATGAAGTCTCATGCGGATTGCGGCAAGGTGCAGGACCCCTATTCCCTGCGGTGTCAGCCACAGGTCATGGGGGCTTGTCTTGATATTATCACCAATGCCGCGCGCACATTACATATCGAAGCCAATGCGACCACGGATAATCCGTTGATTTTCGAAAATGGCGATGTGATTTCCGGCGGTAATTTCCATGCGGAGCCGGTGGCTTTTGCGGCGGATATATTGGCGTTGGCCTTATGCGAGATTGCGGGGATTTCCGAACGGCGTCAGGCCATATTGATTGATCCGAAAATGAGCGACCTGCCCGCTTTTCTGGTGAAAAACAGTGGCGTCAATTCCGGTTTCATGATCGCACAGGTGACCGCCGCGGCCTTGGTGTCAGAGAATAAAACCCTGGCCCATCCGGCAAGTGTTGACAGCATTCCCACCAGCGCAAATCAGGAAGACCATGTGAGCATGGCAACTTTTGGCGCACGGCGTTTGGGGGATATGGCCTTTAACAGTGCCACGGTGATTGCCATTGAGCTGTTGGCCGGGGCGCAGGGGATTGACCTGCGCGCGCCGGATAAAACCTCGGAAATTTTGCAGGAAATGCAGGGCAAAGTTCGTCAAAAAGTCGCCTATTATGACAAGGACCGCTATTTTGCGCCGGATATTGAGGCGGTGACGGTTCTTGTGCGGGAGGGGGCTTTTTCCGGTCCGGTTATGGATATTCTGCCCTCTGGTAAAATAGAATAAGGCGATAGAGGATAAGGATATAAAGCCATGACAAAGGTTTTTGATTTTCAACCGGGAGACAGTCCGCTTTTGGTCAGTATGCCTCATGTGGGGACTTGCCTGAGTCCAGAGGTCGAGAGGGTCTTAAATGACAAGGGCCGTAAAATTATGGATACGGACTGGCATCTGGATCAATTATATAATTTTTTGGCGGGGATGGATGTCTCTTGCCTGATGGCCCGCTATAACCGGACGGTCATTGACCTGAATCGGGATGGGGAAGGCGGTTTGCTCTATCCGGGGCAGAGCGAGACAGAGCTTTGTCCGTTGACGTCTTTTGACAATGAGCCCCTCTATCGGTCCGGTTGTGTGCCAGATGAAACGGAAATACGGCGCCGGAAAGAGGTCTATTGGCAACCTTATCATGATAAAATACGCACCGAATTGGACCGGATCAAAGAACGCCATGGATATGCACTGTTGTGGGAGGCTCATTCCATTCAAAGCCATGTGCCGCGTTTTTTTGAGGGCCAGTTGCCGGACCTAAATCTGGGAAATGTGGATGGGACAAGCTGCGCTCCGGCGCTGGCCGCCGGTGTCTTGTCCGTTGCCGCTGCGTCGCCCTATCGGGCGGTATTGAATGGTCGTTTCAAGGGCGGTTATATCACGCGCCATTACGGTGATCCGGAAAATAATATTCACAGTCTTCAACTGGAAATTTCTCAGATCACCTACATGGAAGAGGCTCCGGCTTTTCTATTTCAGGAAGCCAGAGCCAAAAAGTTGCGGTCCGTTTTACAGGCCATGATGACAGGTTTTCTTACAGCACCACGTCATAGAAAATAAAGCCCACGCCCAGTGGTACGACGAAGCGCACCAGCATAAACCATAGCTTGAACAAGATTGAATCGCCCAAGCCCATTTCTTCCAGAGTGATGGTCCGTTTGATAGACCAGCCGACAAAGATCGATACCAGCATACCATTGAGCAGCATAAAGACATTGGCCGCAAGGAATTCGATGACGCCTTCAATGGTTTTCCCCTCAAATAACGGCAGAAAACCCAAGGGATGCACATCGCGCAGGATATTATTGGACAGGGCTACAAAAATCCCGACAGACCATAGAACAGCGCCACAGTAAATGGCAACGCGGGCCCGTTTGATGCGGCCGCTTTCCGATAATTGGGCGACCATCGGCTCCAACAGGGAAATGGTTGAGGTGATCGCCGCGAAAGCCAGAAGCAAGAAGAATAATACGCCGAACACCTGGCCAATGCCGCCCATATCATTAAAGACGATGGGCAGAGTGACAAAGACCAGTCCCGGTCCCGCCGCATGATCAACGCCGAAGGCAAAGACAATGGGGAAGATGGCAAATCCGGCGAGAAGCGCCACCGCCGTATCGGCAAAAGCCACGCCGACAGCCATTTTCGGGATGGAGATATCACGGGTCAGGTAAGAGCCATATACCATGATTGCGCCACTGCCCAGAGACAGGGAGAAAAAGGCCTGTCCCGCCGCCATGAGGACCAGCTTAGGGGTGATCTTGGAAAAATCAGGCTCAAACATAAAAGCAAAACTTCTGGCAAAATCCCCAGTGATAGAGGCATAAAGCACCAGAATGATCAGAATGACAAACAAGGCGGGCATGAGTATCTTGACCGTTTTTTCCAACCCGGATTTCAGGCCCCGCGCCACAATGGCGACGGTAATGCCAATGGAAAGGGTCATCCAGAAAATCAATTTTACCGGACTGCGTAACAGATCCTGAAACATTTCGGCGGATTCGCCCTCTTTCAAATCATTGAAGGTGCCAATGCCCATGCCAAGAGCATAATCAAGGGTCCATCCGGCGACAACAGAATAAAATGTTAAGATGCCCATGGGGACCAATAGATAGGACCAACCCAGCGCATGCCATAATTTCTGGGCAGAGGACGTACCAGATGTTTGGCCAAAACTTTGTATAGCGCTCAAAGGGGGTTTTTGGGTGCTGCGTCCGATCATGAGTTCCGACATTAAAAGTGGAATACCAAAGACGATGACGATAGCTAGATAAATAAGGACAAAGGCTCCGCCGCCATTTTCGGCGACAACATAGGGGAACCGCCATATATTCCCTAATCCAACCGCACTGCCCACCGCCGCCAAAAAAAAGGTAAAGCTCGATGACCAATGTTCATGTTTTGCTGCTTGCATATTTTATTATCCCGAATTTTTTTATAAATTTTATGTATTATCATGTGAAAATCATAATGATCCATGAGGCCCTTTACGCCTTTCTAATTTGTGCTCTGGAACATTTGAGATTATTGTTCTTCCATGAGAAGAGGTATTTTTCACCGAGTATATCGTTTTTTTACCTGTACGCAACACTCAAGAATCAGGGTTTTTTTAACTTGTAATTGGAAGTATTTTCCGGCATTTTTAAGCGATGGATGAGACGGATCAAAAATTAATTAACCTGCTGATAAACAATGGGCGGGAAAGTATGACGGCTTTGGCACGGATGATGGGTTTGTCCCGTTCGACGGTTCAGGACCGCCTGTCGCGGCTGGAGGATAGAAATATCATCGCAGGCTATACCATTCGCCTGAATGAAAATTACAAAAAACGTCAGATTACTGCCCATGTTTTGATGGTGTTGAATCCGAAGTTCGCGGATCAGATATTACAGAATTTAAAGAAAATTCCGCTGATTAAATCTGTCTATGCGGTGAGCGGTATTTACGACATGATCATTCTGGTCAAAGCAGAAACGACCGAGGAAATAGACAGCACGCTTGATAGAATAGGCCGAATGGAAGGGGTCAAAAAGACAACCTCTTCCATTGTGCTATCGACAAAATTTGAAATATAAGAGTCAGAGGTGTATTTAAGGTGCCTCATCCACAATATCAAACATTTGATCAAAGCGGGCGACGTTGAACATGCGTTGCACCTGACCTTGAGGGGACTTTAAGGTTAATTTGGACGTTGTTTTTGAAATTTCATTTCGGGCAAGTAACAACATGCCAAGACCGGCGGAATCAATGAAATCTACATTGGTGAAATCTACAATATTATTTTCTGAATGACTTTCCATCATGCGTTGAATAATTTGCCGGAAGCCGTTCAGGTCTGAAAAAGTAATTTTTTCGCTTAATTTTGCTTCAAAAATATCATTTTGTATATCGATTTGGTACTTCATATAAAATCCTCAAGTTAAAAAAATTCAACATCTGTAAAATCAGATGATTCTTCTGTATGTGTCTCATTCTTCTTATCCAGAGGCCCTAGAAACATTCTCAATATATAATTTTGATCCAGTTCTTTATGAGCTGTGGCTTTGATCAACTTGTTTAGAATATTCTTATTATCTTTTGAAAAGGTTACTTTTTCCTTTAGATGAGCAGAATGAGAGGTGTTCTCTACTGTGTCCGATAGATTTATCAGTATATTCAGGGCCACGGAGACGGCTTGCATCAATTGGCGGGCCCGGTCCTGAAACTGCATGGAATAGATCATTTTATTAACGTTTTTATGAAAGGTGATGGAGCTGTCCGTTGTTTCTCGCAACATATTATACACCTTGTTTCTGCTGGTGCTATTGCCTTGGACGTATTCACCCTGCAAGAGGTCGCAGGCTGCTGTCATATCCTCAACTTGTTTCCGGGAATATTGTACCAGCTGCATAAAGTCATCGGACAGATCAACCATGCTGTTTTCCACAAGGTCAGAAATTTGCAGAATCTCATGGGAAATATTGGACAGGGTTGTTTGACGGATAGTTTTAAGGTCCTGTGCATTTATATCCAGTTCAGGCATCTCCGGTTCAGGTATATCCAGTTCAGGATCATCCGCTGGCAAGGCGGGAATATGTGACGATGTGACCATGATTATCCTGTGGCTCCCGCTTTTTTGGGCATTGTGCTGAGCGTACAGGCGGATATGATTTCCTCGGCCATACGGGATAAGGAAACTTGTTTTTCCACCGCACCCGCCATCATGGCGGCTTTGGGCATGCCATAAACGATGGAACTTGCTTCGTCTTGACCTAATGTCGGGGCTCCGGTCCTGCGCATGGTTAACAGACCGCGCGCACCATCTTTGCCCATGCCCGTCAGAATGACACCGACAGCGGCGGCTCCAATAACGTTGGCCACGGAACAGAAAAGGCGATCGACAGAGGGCCGATAACTTTCTCCGTCCGTGTCCTCAGTGACTTGGCAGTAATAATTATACCCTGATTTTTTTATCGTAAAATGCTTGCCCCCTTGGCCGATATAGACCGTGCCGGGGGCCAGTTTTTCCCCGTGACAGGCTTCTTTTACGGTGACCGTAGAGGATTTATTCACTCGAACGGCGAAACGTTCGGAAAAGCCTTTTGAGATATGTTGGGCAATGACCACTGGCGGACAATTGGCGGGTAAGCGTAAAATAATATCATACAGGGATTCTACCCCGCCCGTGGATGATCCTACGGCGATCAGTTTCTTGGAGTAGCCAGTTTGCGACGGCAGGGGCTGATGGGTTTGGTCAGTGAAGGCTTGTCTTCCACTTTGTCTGATCTTTGCAGACCGGGCAATTTTGATTTTTGAGATCAGTTCTGGGCCAATGACAGTTAAGTCCTGATTCAGCGGTTTGGCCACATAATCAACGGCGCCAAGTTCCAGAGCGCGAATGGTCACATCGGCTCCCTTTTGGGTCAATGTGGAGACCATCACCACGGGCATTGGCCGCAAGGCCATTATTTTCTCCAAAAAGGAAATCCCGTCCATTTTGGGCATTTCCACGTCCAACGTAACAACATCCGGGTTTAAGCGTTTGATTTTGTCACGGGCTTCAATGGGGTCTGCTGCCTCGCCGACGACTTCTATGCAAGGATCGTTTGATACGATCGATTTTATCATGGTGCGGATCAGGAGAGAATCGTCAATAATCAATAATCTGGTTTTCTGTAGCATGGCTGTTCCTTCCTAAAATAATTCAATGTCGCCGGAGGTGCGTTGTTTCACGATTTTCTGGCGGAATTTTTCTTCTGCTTTGCCAATTTTGGAATCACTGGCCCGGTGCAGAAGCTTGACGTAAACCTTCCCGGTAGAGGGGGAGAAAATGACGCCACGGGGAAGTTTCCCGCCCAGATCACAGGTTTCCAGAGTCATGCCCTCATCGGTAATATATTGTTTCAGGAACGCCTGGTTTTTGGACCCGATATTGGCCCGGATGTTCAGGACATTTCCTGCGCCGAAAGCCTTGAGCAGTAACCGGGATTTCTGACCGCCCCGTTTCAGAATTTCATTGAGCAGGGTTTCCATGGCGTTATTGCCAAAACGCATATTGAACGCATTTTTATCTTCATTTCCGTTGTCCTGTGGCAACAGAAAATGATTCATACCGCCTACCTTGATGACCGGATCAAACATGCAAACGGATATGCAAGACCCCAGAGTTGTCATGATCAGATGGTCGCTTCGGCTCAGAACACAGAAGCCGCCTTCATTAATCTTATGGACCGTTGTGCCAAATCTGGCGTCATAATAGCTGGATCCTGCGGGGATATCGGCAAGATGATCTTTGTGCCGTCGTTCCACAGGGGGTATATATGTTTCCTGCGTTCCATGGGTTTTCAGGTGAGGACCCGTCATCATGATACGACCTTGTATATGGTTTTGCCCTCACATTTATAGATATCGGTAGCCTTCAGAAGGCTTTCGGAATGTCCGATAAATAAAATTCCGTTCGGTTTTAAATATTGGGCATACCGGTGTGCCAACATATTTTGGGTTTCCTGATCAAAATAAATCATGACATTGCGACAGAAGATGACGTCAAATTTTCCTGTCATGGGCCAATCATGTAAGAGGTTCAATTGTTTAAAGGTGATGAGTTTTTTAATATCATCACGTATCTCAATCATTTCTTTGCCGGCCTCCCGGACTTTCTTGGTATAGGAGGCCAGATAAGATCGGGGAATTGTCTCCTTACAGATTTCCATGTCAAAACGACCGGCTTTGCCATGTTGCAACATATTACTGTCCAGATCGGTGGCCAGAATTTTGCAGTTACGGGCGGCGGATCCCAGAATGTTTTTCATGACCATCGCTATGCTGTAGGGTTCCTGACCCGAAGAGCAGCCCGCAGACCAGATTCTGAAATTATGTTGAGGATTCTGGTTAATATGGTTGCCGATGGGCGGCAGTATTGTGTCGCGTAAATAGTCGAAATGATGCATTTCCCGGAAGAAGCTGGTCGTATTGGTGGTGATGGAGTTCAGGGTAAAATCCAATTCCTCCCCGCCCGATGGACCTTGTAAAAAGGTGCAATACTCGCCAAAGCTTTTAATATTTAAGAGGCGTAAGCGTCGGACCAAACGGCCATACATCATTTCTTTCTTATTTTCGTTCAGAACAATGCCAGTTTTCTCGTGGAGCAGCTTGGCCAGGAATTTATAATCCTGATCCCGCCATTCAAATTCACGGGTTTTGGTTGTAAGGGCCTTTTTTGAGGCCCTTGATTTCAATGCTGCTGACATGAGGGGGCTCCTAAAATTCAGCCCAGTCGGAATCGGGCCTTGCCGTGCCGCCAGTGGCTGTTTTTCTCTTTAAATCCGGTGTCATGACAGACAGGTTACTTTCCTGGTGCCGGACTGTAGTGGCGGCTTGTTGTGCTTGTCTTTGTTGTATGTGAACGGGGGAAGCTCCGGGTGTCATGATCATGCCCTCTGACATGTCCGATACTTTAAAGAAGGACATGAGTCGTTGCATTTCAGCGGCCTGACGTTCCAGAACCCGTGCAGCCGCAGTACTTTCCTCCACAAGTGCGGAATTCTGTTGTGTCATGTCGTCCATTTCGGCAATGGCCACATTAACTTCATCAATGCCCTGTGCCTGTTCGGAACTGGCCGTGGCAATATCGGATACAATATCGGCAACCTGAGAGATGGATTCCATGATGTCGCTGAGTGAGGAGCCCGCATTATTGACCAACTCAACACCGCTTTTCACCTGTGTATTGGAACTGGTGATCAGGGATTTTATTTCGTTGGAAGCCTGTGCCGACCGTTGGGCAAGGGTGCGCACCTCTTCGGCGACAACCGCAAATCCTTTACCGGCTTCTCCGGCGCGGGCCGCTTCTACGGCAGCATTCAGCGCCAGAAGGTTGGTCTGGAAGGCCAGATCATCAATAACACCGATGATGTCGGAAACCTGTTGTGAGGATGTCTCGATGACGCCCATGGCTTCGACGGCCTGCGTGGCAATTTCCCGGCCCTCTACGGCCATTTCACGGGATTTCTCGGCCAGTTTATTGGCATTATCCGCGTTATCGGCATTCTGTTTTACGGTGACCGCCAGTTCTTCCATAGAGGCAGCGGTTTCTTCCAGTGCAGAGGCCTGTGATTCTGTCCGTCGGCTCAGATCATTACTGCCGGTAGATAACTCCGCAGAGGCCGTGGCCACTTCCGCAGCAGATTGATTAACTTGCGTCACAATATTGGTCAATTGGGCCGCTGTTTCATTTGAGCTGTTTTTCAGTAATTCAAAGGTTCCTTGATAGTCCGCAGTGATTGTCTCGGTCAGATTTCCTTTGGCAAGTTCGGCCAGAACCCGTGCCAGATCATCGGTTGCGGCTTGTGTATTGGTCCCGATGGCGTTCATGTTATTGGCCAGGCTGAGCATAAAGCCTTCTTTGCCGTCGGTGGTAACCCGTTTGGTGAAATCACCGGCCGCAGCGGCATTGACCACTTCGTTGATTTCGGCTTCGATGGCCAGTTCTTGTGTCATGTCTTTCCATTCCACGACCATACCAAGCTTCTCTCCAGTCTCACTAGTTACCGGGTTAACAATCAGGTTGAAGTCAAAAATGCCGACTTTGATGTTGGACCGAATGGTTGTGGCCACATTATGTAACATGCCGCGTTGATGGGCGGGGTTCTTGTGGAAAACATCAATATTGGTGCCGATAAGTGTGCTGGCATTAAAATTCGGCAGGGCTTTTCTCAGCTCTGGCTCGGCATCGCGCATCATTTGCGTCAGCGTCGTATTCATATAAACAATATTCAGGTCTTTATCCGCGACCATCACATTGGTAGTGGCATTATCTAGGGCAATCTTGATCCGTTGGTTATTGTCGGCCAGAAGGGTATCTTCTTGCAGTTTAGCGAGTTTTTCGGTGACATCTTCCCATTCAATAACGGTACCAACACGCTCGCCGTTGGTATTCATGATCGGGCTTGTTACAACGTCGAATTTAAGGTCTCCTAATTCGGTGGTAGTGTGCAGTGTGGTGATCAGGTCATTCAGAATTTTGCGCTGGGCCATAGGATCTTTGTAATAGGCATCAATTTTACAGCCGGTAAGGCGATTGATATCAAGATTGGGAAGGTCAGCCTTGAGGTTGATTTCCTTATCTTTCAGCATGGTTTGCATGGTTTTATTCATATAGACAATGTTAAAATCTGTATCGGCCATCATGATATTGGTCGTCACGCCATCGGTTGCGTCTTTAATCCGTTGGTTTATGGTGCTTTGGGCTTTTTGCTTTGTGATATCTGTGGCATATTTTACCACTTTGAAGGGCTTGCCGTTCAGGTCCATGATGGGGTTATAAGAAGCTTGTATCCAGATTTCCCGGCCTGCTTTTCCAAGGCGTTTATATTCTTTTGCCTCATACTCCCCACGGTTTAGTTTGTTCCAGAATTCCCGGTAGTCTATGCTGTTTTTGAATTCCGGGTCGACAAACATACTATGATGTTGGCCCTGAATTTCGCTCAGACTGTAGCCAAGCGCGTCGAGGAACAGGTCATTGGCCGTGATGATCGTGCCGTCCATGTTAAATTCAATAACGGCCTGTGCCTTGTTAATGGCGTCAATCTGGCCCGCTGCATCAACCCGAAAGTGAATATTTTCTGTTGTGGCATCGCTGATATCCGTAAGGGACTGGAAGAGGGGGGCCAGTTCATTCTCACCCGTATTTTCCGGCAGGTCCTCAATTTCTTTGCCTTTGGCCAGCCGGGTCAAGGCCTGTCCAATGACAGACATCTGTGTGGCCCTGCGGGCACGGGAAAACCAGAAGGTGAGGCCGGTGAGTCCCGTTAAGGCGGCGCCAGCCATGGGTATGGTCAGGTTTTGGCTTTGTATGCCAATGGTGACGAATAGGGCCGTTGAGGTCACTAAACTCACAGAGAAGATAAGGTCTTGGGCGCGGCTATTCAGGACATTTAACGGGGATGTTTTCGAAGGGATAGGCATTTTATTTACTCCTGGTTATACAATTTTTTTCTTTACGGTATCGTAATGATATTATTAAGCGACTTTTGTTTCTGGCGTGGTATCGGGCACTAGATTCATGTCAAAAAGTAAGGCGGGCTTGACGATTGCGACCATTTTCTCGTCCACAGAAACCAACCCGGCCATAAAGGCATTTTCCGGGTTGGTATCTTGATCAGGGACGGCGAGAATTTCTTCTTTGGCTATGGTCAGGATGTCGGATACCGCATCCACCAGAATGCCGATGGTGCGTGTGTCTAGTCGAACGATAATCACCACATGGTTTTTGCCCGGTTCCGTATGGCCACGGCGAAAACGGGTGCGTAGATCAAATACCGGTACGATGACTCCGCGCAGGTTAATGACCCCGCGCATATAGTCGGGGGAATTGGGCAGGCTGGTGGTGGGGATCCAGCCCTTTATTTCCCGGACCATTGTGATTTCAATGGCATAAATTTCTGTGCCCACATTAAAGGAAATATATTGTTTCGTTGCACCATCTGCGGCGTCGATTTCTTTAGCAGAAGCCGCGATTTTGGTGTTAGTTTCATCTTGGGTTGTCATGTCAATGGACCTCCATGCTGAGTGGTGCCTGAGAGTGGTTTTGTGCCTCAGGTAAGGGGTTGGTAAGGTTTTTTTCGGCAGGGTGGTTGGCGGATAATTCCTGTACGGTGGCAATATCCACGATCAGGGAGACACGGCCATTGCCCAATATGGTTGCGCCGGAAACCCCCTCAACCAATTCATAATTTGATTCAAGGCTTTTGATGACGACCTGTTGTTGATTAACCAGATCATCGACGATGAAGCCCATAAGCACACCGCCCTCGCCTTCGACGACAACCACCAGCCCTTTGCAAGGATCATGAATCGCGTCCTGGACACCGAATACTTCATACAGAGGCACCAGGTAAATATACTCGTCGCGAAACATCATCACCTTCCGGCCATCGGGCAGGCAGTTGACGTCATTGGCTGTAGGCCGCAGAGTTTGAATGATATTAACCAGAGGCAGGACATAATTTTCGTTGCCGATATTCACGACCATACCGTCCATGACCGCAAGGGTCAGGGGTAGGGACATGGTAAATTTACTGCCCCGTCCGGTTTGAGAGCTGATCGTGATACGTCCGCCGAGGCTTTGGATATTTTTGCGGACAACATCCATGCCGACACCACGGCCGGACACGTTGGTGACGCTTGTGGCGGTAGAGAAGCCGGGGAGGAAAATAAGATTGTCAATTTCCTCATCGCTTAATTTTGCATCGGCGGTGACCAGATTTTTTTCAATGGCCTTTTGCAGCACGACTTCCCGGTTGATACCCGCGCCGTCATCCTCGATTTCGATAAAGATGCGGCCGCCCCGGTGAAAGGCAGAAAGACGAACACAGCCTTCGGGATCTTTACCCGCTTTGATCCGGTCTTCTGGCAATTCCAGTCCATGATCAAGGCTGTTGCGGATCATATGCATCAGCGGATCACCGATTCTTTCGGTTACGGTTTTATCAACTTCGGTTTCTTCGCCGGTCATGACAAGCCGGGCTTTCTTACCTAAAGAGGCGGTTAATTCTCGCACAAGTCGGGGCATACGGGAGAATACCGACTTGACCGGTTGGGCTCGGATGGCCATGACGCTTTCTTGTAAATCGCGAATATGGCGGGAAAGCTCTTCTATGCCATGTACCAGATTCGGATGTTGTTCCACCAGAAGATGACTGCCCTGTTCCCGCAGCATGGCTCGGGTAATGACCAGTTCGCCGACCATATTGACCAGCCTGTCCACCTTATCCACTTCTACACGGATGGATTGAATGACAACGGTTTCCGCAGATTTAGTGACGGATTGGGGTTTTTTCTGTGTCTTCTTAACTGTCTCATTTTCGGGATCTGCATCCTCTGCTAGGGCATCGTCTTCTTCCAGAGCATCGCCTTCTTCCAGCGCTCCAAATAGCCCAGCACTGTTATCCTCGATAAATTCATCTGGTGACAGATAGGGTCCAAGATCGGATATTTCCAGATCACAGTCGTCTTCAACAAATTCGAATACTTCCAGAATGGCGGTTTCGTCCAATTCTGTTACCAAGCGGAAGGTCCAGAAGAAATAGGCATGCTCGGCGTCCATTTCCTCGATATCCGGCACGTCATCGGCGTTTAATTCCACCGTCAACAGTCCCAGAGCACTTAATTCACGGATGAGGAGAATTGGTTCATTGGCCCGCTGATATAATTCCACATAAGGTTTGAAGGATATTTTGAAGTGGCGCACTGCCGTTGCTTCTTTTTCCGGGGGAATTTCGGTTTTTTCCGATACGGGGACGCCAGTTTTTTCCATGATCGCTTTCATGGCTTTGGCCACGTCCTGGCCAAAGTCTTCATCCATATCTTCGTCGCGCTGTGCCGCTCCGACTAATCCGCTCAAGATGTCATAGGCCTGTAGCAGGACGGTGATATATTCCGGTTCCATCTCAAGCGCCCCGGAGCGGATATCATCCAGCAAGGTTTCCTGAATATGGGCAAAGGCCACAAGACGGTCAAAACCAAAGGCTCCGGCACCGCCTTTTATAGAATGTACAGCGCGGAAAGTGGCATGCATGGTTTCTTCGTCGCTGTCGCCCGCCTGCAATTGCATCAGGCCTTCCTCAAGACTTATCAAAAGTTCGGCACATTCTTCAAAGAAGATTGTTTTAAACTGCTCCATTGGATCGGACATGGAATTTCCTTTGATGTTAAGCGTTACAATAGGGGTGTGGATTATCCGCAGACTTTTTCGACAACCTGAAGGAGTTTCTCCGGGTTGAAAGGTTTGACGATCCAGCCTGTTGCCCCGGCACTACGGCCTTGATTTTTGATGTCGGTTCCGCTTTCCGTGGTCAGGATAAGGATTGGCGTTGTCTTGGCCTCAGACATTTTCCGGGCTTCGCGGGTAAAGGTGATGCCATCCATGACCGGCATGTTGATGTCTGTGATGATGACATCGAAAGAGGCCCCTGCGATCTTGTCCAGACCCAATTGGCCATTTTCAGCTTCAGTAACTTCAAAGCCAGCGTTTTTCAAGGTAAAGGCAACCATATCTCTCATGGTCTTTGAATCATCGATTGTCAGCGCGGTTCTGCTCATGTGTTTTGCTCCGGATTAATAAACTGACCTTCAAGCCCAACCTCTTTCAAGGCATGCTGGAAAGCATCGGACATTTCGGGTATTAAAAAATCAATATGCTGTTCAGTGGTTTTGTTTTTCATGGCCAACAACACCTGAAGACATGGTGTGGTGATGCGCGTGACATCCCCGGCCATAATGGTGATGGTGCTTTGAGAGCTATCGTGGGATTCGATTTTCCTCAGGCTGTCAAGAAAGGCACGACGCAGGTCTTTAGCTCTGATCAGGTCCATGACGGCCTGTAGATTTATGGATATTTCATCATCAGAAGTGGTCACTGTGAGTGCAGTCATGTTTTTCTCCCTTGGGTGTGTACTATAAAAACTACTCAACTTATCGTTGACTGATATTTAGATAGTAATACTTAAAATAGTTTT
>JAESRB010000234.1 GCA_016764855.1 Emcibacter sp. | reverse complement strand
TTTGGTGATTTCGCCAATGGGGCTCAGATGATTTTTGACCAGTTTATTTCATCTGGTGAGGCCAAATGGCTGCGCATGAGCGGGTTGGTGATCTTATTGCCTCATGGTTATGAGGGACAAGGCCCAGAGCATTCATCTGCGCGATTGGAACGTTATCTTCAGCTATGTGCAGAGGATAATATGCAGGTGGCCAATTGTACAACACCGGCCAACTATTACCATATTCTGCGCCGTCAAATGAAACGGAAATTCCGTAAACCTTTGATCCTAATGACACCGAAATCTTTGTTGCGTCACAAAATGGCGGTCTCTGACCTGAGCGATATGGGCGAAGACACAGAATTCCACCGTCTGTTCTGGGATACGGCACAGATCAATCCGTCTCTCAGCATTAAACTGAAAGCGGACAAGGACATCAAACGGGTCATCCTCTGTTCCGGTAAGGTTTATTTTGACATTCTGGCAGAGCGCGATAAACGGGAACTGGCCGATGTCTATATTCTCCGGGTGGAACAGCTTTATCCTTATCCTTGCGATGCTATGGTGTCGGAACTGTCCCGTTTCAAAAATGTAGAAACAGTGGTCTGGTGTCAGGAAGAACCGAAAAATATGGGTGCCTGGTCTTTCATCGATCCTTTGCTGGAAGAAAGCCTCGGCAAATGCAAACTTGCAGCGACAAGAGCAAAATATGCCGGACGACGTGCGGCGGCATCTCCCGCGACAGGGCAGATGAGCTTGCATGTTAAACAACAAAAAGACCTGGTCGATCAGGCCTTGACACTAAAATAAACTCTTATACGTAAAAGAGAATTAAAGGAGTAGGGCTTATGGCCATCGAAATTCATGTTCCGGTACTAGGCGAGTCAGTAACCGAAGCAACCGTTGGTAAATGGTTTAAATCTGTTGGGGATGCTGTTGCTGTTGATGAACCCATTTGTGAGCTGGAAACAGATAAAGTGGCTTTGGAAGTCAATGCGACGGTAAGTGGGGCTTTATCTGAAATTATCGCGGCAGAAGGCGAAACGGTCGGGGTTGGCGCATTACTGGCCAAGATTGATGAAGCCGCGCATGGCAAGTCAGCTCCAAAACCCACAACACCAAAGGCGGAAAATAAAGCGGGTGCAGATAGCAAATCTTCTCCGGCGGCCGGTGGTGTTCGGGCCTCTGCGGCAAAGATCGCGGCAGATAAAGCTGTGGATTTGAGTAAGATTGTTGGCACTGGCCCCGACGGCGTCGTGACCAAGGCCGATGTATTGAATTTCCTTGAAACCGCTTCTACGGGCGGGGCGGCGGCTCCCACTGTCGCTGCGGCGGCATCGGTAGTTCGGCAGGAAGCACAGCCCCGGGAAGAAGTCGTTCCCATGACGCGCCTGCGTCGGACCATTGCCAAACGCCTGAAAGATGCACAGAATACGGCCGCTATGCTGACCACTTATAACGAAGTGGATATGTCAGCTGTGATCGCGCTCCGTAATCAATATAAAGAAATGTTTGAAAAGAAGCATGGCTCCAAACTTGGGTTCATGTCGTTCTTTGTCAAAGCTTGTGTTCAAGCCTTGAAAGAAATCCCGGAAGTAAACGCAGAAGTCCGGGATGACGCCATTGTTTACAAAAATTATTATCATGTTGGTATTGCGGCCAGTACGCCAGCGGGGCTTGTTGTGCCAGTGGTACGGGATTGTCAGGACCGTAGTTTCTCTGAAATTGAAAAAGAAATTGTTCGTCTTGGGGGCCGTGCACGTGACGGTAAACTGAGCATTGATGAAATGCAGGGCGGAACCTTTACCATTTCCAACGGCGGTATATTTGGTTCGCTGTTGTCTTCCCCAATTCTGAATGCACCGCAATCCGGTATCCTCGGCATGCATGCCATCAAGGAGCGGGTGATGGTTGAAAATGGTCAGATGGTGATCAAACCTATGATGTATCTGGCGCTCAGCTATGACCATCGTGTGGTGGACGGCAAGGGGGCTGTGACTTTTCTTGTACGGGTAAAAGAATGTCTGGAAGACCCACAACGTCTTGTACTTGATCTTTAAGCCTCTGGATTTAGAAGGAATAGAAAATGTCTGATAATTTTGATGTTGTCATTATTGGTGGTGGTCCGGGCGGATATGTCTGTGCAATTCGTGCCGCACAACTGGGACTGAAAGTTGCTTGTGTTGAAATGCGCGGCGTTTTGGGCGGAACCTGTCTGAATGTGGGTTGTATGCCGTCCAAGGCCTTGCTTCATGCCTCAGAGCTTTTCGAAGAAGCTGGTCATGGTATGGCTCAATTCGGTATTAAAACCGGTAAAGTCTCCATTGATATTGCCCAACTGATGGCATCGAAAGATGAAACGGTTAAGGGGCTGACAGATGGCGTTGCTTATCTGTTGAAAAAGAACAAGGTAGAATATATCGAGGGTCGGGGAACGATCGCGGCGGCGGGAACAGTTAATGTTGATTTGACCGCAGGCGGCGAACGTGTTTTGACGACCAAGAATGTTGTTATTGCGACGGGTTCTGATGTGGCAAGCCTGCCGGGCATTGAAATTGACGAGAAACAAGTTGTGTCTTCAACGGGAGCTTTGAGCCTGCCGAAGGTGCCAAAGCATATGGTTGTCATTGGCGGCGGCGTGATCGGGCTTGAACTGGGATCAGTTTGGAAACGTTTGGGTGCCGAAGTTACGGTCGTTGAATATATGGACCGTATTACACCGGAAATGGATGGCGAGGTGAGCAAGACTTTCCAACGCATCCTGAAAAAACAAGGGTTTAAATTCAAACTGAAGTCCAAAGTCACGGGCGTTAAAGTAACCAAGACATCCGTGAGCGTTGCCGTAGAGCCGGCAGCGGGCGGCGATGCAGAGCAGATCAAATGTGATGTGGTTTTGGTAGCTGTTGGCCGTAAACCCTACACCGAAGGGCTAGGCTTGAAAGAGGCTGGGGTTACTCTGACAGACCGGGGCCAAGTGGAAATTGATGGTCATTTTCAAACCAACGTTAAGGGAATTTATGCCATTGGTGATGTGGTGCGGGGCGCGATGCTGGCCCATAAAGCCGAAGACGAAGGAACGGCTGTGGCTGAAATCATCGCGGGTTTTGCGGGTCATGTGAATTATGATGCCATACCGGGTGTGATCTATACTATGCCGGAAGTGGCCAGTGTGGGTAAGACAGAAGAAGCTTTGAAAG
The DNA here is from genome assembly GCA_016764855.1 of Emcibacter sp. GTDB lineage: Bacteria > Pseudomonadota > Alphaproteobacteria > Sphingomonadales > Emcibacteraceae > Paremcibacter. Next base: position 3,458 of record JAESRB010000234.1, on the reverse strand, counting down.
CGGACGGTACGGCGTATGTTGTGGGTAAATTCCCCTTCACCGCCAACAGTCGGGCCAAAGCCAATCGTCAGACAGACGGGTTTGTGAAAATCCTTGCCTGTGCGGTGACGGATAAGATTTTGGGCGCTCATATCATTGGCGCTGATGCGGGTAATATGATTGCTGAATTAACGCTGGCCGTAGAGAAGGGTATCACAGCCGAAGATCTGGCCTATACCTGTCACGCCCATCCCACAGAAACCGAAGCCGTTCGGGAAGCCGCGATGGCGACCGATGGCTGCGCTGTTCACATGTGATTTTTTAGCCAATTTTCGAGATTTTTTACGGCCTCATCTGACCAGGTGAGGCCGAGTTTCGTTCTGCGCCATAAAATATCCTCGGCGGTGATGGCCCATTCCTGCGCGATCAGGAATTCCACCTCAAAGTCATAGAGGCCGGGACCGATCAATTCAGAGGCCGATGTGCGTCCTTTCAGCATCTGATCCATGCGGGTGCCATAAAGCCGAGCGTATCTGGTGCAAAGTTCCGGGCCAGCCCAAGGGTATTGGGTCTGTTTGTCCGCAATGAATTTTTCCATATGAGGGATATCGCCACCGGGCAGTGGTGCAGAGGCCGTCCAGGGGGCTGTCATATGAGGAAAAAAATCTTCCAGCTTTTCCAAAGATTTCTCTGCTAAGTGACGGAAAGTGGTGATTTTTCCGCCAAAGACAGACAAGAGCGGTGCGCGGTCTAACTCTCTTAGAGCCAGAACGAAATCGCGGGTCACCGCACTGGCTTCCGCAGTGGCATCATCATAGAGCGGTCTGACGCCAGCATAATGGGAGACAATATCCTTCGCGGATAATGGCTTGCCGTGGGGCAAAGTTGGGCGGAAATACGCATTGATATGATGACAGAGATAATCGATTTCCTCGTCGGAAATATGGACCAATGCCGGATCGCCGTCATAGGGGACGTCCGTGGTGCCAATCAGAGTAAACTCACGTTCATAGGGAATGGCGAAAATGATCCGGCCATCTTTATTTTGCAGGATATAGGCATCGCCGCTGTCATAGAGTTTCGGCACGATAATATGGCTACCCTTGACCAGCCGTAACCGGTTGTGCGCGGGCAGGGACAGGCCATCGTCAATGATATCCGATACCCACGGCCCTGCGGCATTGATCAATACCTTGGCGGTAATTGTTTTGCCGGAACCGATATCAGCCTGCCAATGGTCGCCCTTATTTCGGGCTGCGATGAAACGGGTTCTGGTCAATATTTCGGCCCCGCGATCACAGGCGTCCCGCGCATTTAACACCACAAGCCGGGCATCATCCACGGTGCAATCATAATAGGTAAAACCATCGGTGAAACGGGCGTGAAGCGGATTATCCGGATCTTGGGCGCTCAGTTTGATTTGTCGGGAGCGGCCGAGAGCTTTACGCCGGGCCAGATGGTCATACAGAAATAACCCAAGGCGAATCATCCATTTAGGCCGCAGATGTTGCTCATGGGGCAGAATGAATTTTAAGGGCTGGATAAGGTGAGGGGCCACCTTTAGCAATATTTCCCGCTCAATCAGGGCTTTTCGCACCAGCAGAAATTCATAATATTCCAGATAACGCAAACCACCGTGGATCAGTTTGGTGCTTTTGGACGAGGTGGCAGAGGCCAGATCATTCATCTCCACCAACAGAACCTTCAGCCCCCGTCCGGCAGCATCTCGCGCGATGCCAGTGCCATTAATGCCGCCGCCAATGATCAGAAGGTCATAATCCGGGTTCATTATTTATTTCCACTAATCGATACATTTTTTATAATTATGGTCTGTATGTTAAGCTGAGTATATTAGCCTGTCTATATTAGGTTGTTTGGTAAAATTCACAACAGGGAGTTGCGGATGACGCAATATTTACTGGCGATTGATCAAGGCACCACCAGCACACGCGCCATGATCGTGAATGATCAGGGGCAGGTGATTGACTCGGCACAAAAGGAATTTCCTCAATATTTTCCAAGAAGCGGCTGGGTTGAACATGATGGTATGGAAATTATCCGTAGCGTGATGGATGTGGTGGGGCAAGTATTGCAACGTTTGCCGGTGGGGGCTTGGCCGATGGCCATGGGTATTACGAATCAGCGGGAAACAACATTAATCTGGGACCGGAAAACCGGGGAGCCGATCTATCCCGCCATCGTTTGGCAGGACCGCAGAACGGCGGACTATTGTCGACAGCTAAAGCAAGAGGGTCATGAGGATTTGGTTCGTGAAAAGACCGGGCTTTTACTGGACCCTTATTTTTCTGCGACAAAGATTAAATGGATTTTGGATAATGTGGCCGGGTCGCGGACGCGGGCGGCGAAGGGGGAATTGGCCTTTGGCACGGTGGACAGCTTTATTCTGTGGCACCTGACCGGGGGGCGCGTTCATGGCACAGATGTGACGAATGCTTCTCGCACGTTGTTGTTTAATATCAGGGATATGGCGTGGGACAGGGATTTGCTCCAATTGTTTGAGGTTCCGCCGGAGTTATTGCCGGATGTGCATGCCTGTGACCATCACTTCGGTGATATGGAGCGCCGCTTATTCGGACAGGCCATTCCCATAACCGCCATAGCCGGGGATCAGCAGGCCAGTATGATTGGGCAGGATTGTGTCCATGCAGGACAAATTAAATGCACGTACGGTACTGGTGGTTTCATTATGATGAATACGGGCGATACTCTTATCCAGTCAAAGAACCGCCTTTTGACTACGGTGGCTTACGAGATACAGGGGAAGGTTACCTATGCCCTTGAAGGGAGTTTTTTCAGTGCGGGTTCCGCCGTAAGCTGGCTACGGGATGGCCTTAAAATTATTAAAAATGTGAAAGAAACTGATGCTATTGCCCGGTCCATCGACAGTTCTAATGGTGTTTATATGGTTCCGGCCTTCACGGGGTTGGGCGCGCCTCATTGGGACCCGGATGCGAAAGGAAGTCTGTTTGGCCTCAGCCGGGGAACTGGCGTGGCTGAAATAGTGCGGGCGACATTAGAATCGGTTGGATTCCAGACCGCGGATTTGATAGACGCTATGAAACAGGATGCCAATATCTCTTTTGATGTTTTAAAAGTGGATGGGGGAATGGCGCAAAACGAATGGCTGCTACAGTTTCTGACGGATATTATGCAGATAGATATCATTCGGTCACGAATCTCCGAAACAACGGCTTATGGTGTGGCGTTATTGGCGGGGCTTGGGTCAGGTTTATTTAACAGGGTTAATAATTTATCAATATTTTACCAGTATGTTGATGTCAAACAATCCGTGATTAGTATAAAGGAGATGACGCGTCAACGCGGTAATTGGAAAAGAGCAGTAGAATCAACGTCTTATTACGCAAGAAAATAAAAATAAAAGCCACACCTGAAGATATATATGCTAATAAAAAACACAGCGCGACAAAAACTTTTCCTCGTCCAAGATGCTGTAAACC
>JAESRB010000017.1 GCA_016764855.1 Emcibacter sp. | reverse complement strand
TTAATTGATGACGAAGCTTATCCCGGCCTAAGCCGTAGCGTCAAATTCCAAGGCGGAACCAGATATGAAATTTAGGAATATGTCGCCGGAACCTCAGGCACGGTCAGTCTTGCTCTGGCTAACCGTGGGGGAAAATGAACCGGCTTGCATCTTCGAGTTCATCGTCATCGACAACTTCTGACGCCAGACCCGTGATTAATACACAGTCAGCGTGAAAAAGCGACCTGTCCATATACTTACCCCAAGCGTAAACACTCATACTGGTGAAGATTAGGTCGATACGTAGTCTGGAGGAAGCCATCAGAACATAGTTCCTCGCATTGGGAAATCAATGTAACGGCCATAGGGAGATGCCAGGAAGGGTCGGCTATAGAATGCATCACCGCCCCGACGGATGCCGGGGCGGTGCGCTTTGAATCTTAGAATGAGTAACCAATTGACATGCCATAAGTCATCGGTTTAGCAAAGCTCGCTGTCTCCAGCGAGAAAGCGTTTTGCGCGGTGCCTAACTTATAATTGCTATTGGTCAAATTACGTCCGAAGATCGAGATCTTCAACTGATCGTCCAATGTCAATGTAATCGCGCCATCAAGCGTAAAATACGGGTTCTCACTCAAGCTATTATCAAACGTAAAATAAACACGGCTGCTGTAATAAGGCGTCAGCGTTATCTCAAGTTCATTACTATCGCCTATATCCCTATGGTAACTAAGCGTCGCACTGGCCGTAAATTCCGGCGCCCGCACCATAGTATTGCCGCTCGCGTCCAAGCTGACATTAGAGAACAGAAGCCCACCCAATGTTGCCGGGTCAGTCGGATCAACGATATAGCCGGGAGCGACAGGAAAGTCGAGATACCGCGCATGCGTGTACGCCGCTGCAGCCCGTAGGTCAAAATTATCGTTAAGGCGTATTGAGGCATCCACTTCTGCGCCATAGATGCGCGACTTCGGCACGTTGAACAACTGTGTCAATACCGCGCCATTCTGACCCGAAATGGTCGCATTAACCTGAGTACCCTTATAATCGTAATAGTAAGCGGCGGCACTAAACGACACATCACGAGACGCCGTCTTGAAGCCGACTTCGAAGGCATTGACCGTCTCCGCAGCAACGCCTGGTCCAGTCGGTGAACTTCGGTCAAACCTGCCGCTCTTATAACCCTTGTTGTAGGTGGCGTAGACATTAGTTTTATCATCTAGCGCATAGCTAAGACCAATACGCGGGGTCCATTGCGAGTCGTTATCCCTCTGAAAGCGCGTAAATGACGACGCCGACATGGCCCCAAAGCCGGTATCGGCTGATATCTTTTCATAAGTATATCGAATGCCCGCAATCAACGACAAATCACCAAATGTGTATGTCCCATCGGCGTAACCCGATATAGACCAATCATCATAGGTGTTAAAAAAAAGGTCGGCACCGTTCTGCTTGATACTCGGTAGCCCGCCCGTATTTTTAAAATAATATACGCCAGCAACATAGTTAAGCGGCCCCTCTGACGCCGATGCAAAATTCACCTCTTGGGTGAAAGTCCTCGTATACGTCGAGAGTTCGAGGCTATAGGGAAGATAGGACCCAGTGAGATCGGTCACCGCATCCAGATCATTGCGCAGGAACGCGGTAAACATCGACAGGGTTCCTGCATCAAATTCAAGCCGCGCCCGCATGCTATACTCGTCAACCTCAGTCTTGAGCGACTGATCCGTAGCCAATGTCGATTTATTACGATCAGAAGAGATCGGGCCGCCGGACAGCCCCACAACAATAGGGGCCGGCTGTAGGCTCCTGATGTCGGTTCCGCTTGAATCATCCATTTCAGAATGGGCCGCCGTAAAGACGATCGACAAATTCTCTGTAGGCTCTACCAGCAACTTTGCACGCGCTATAATACTACTGCTCTGGTTGGTAAGCTCGTTGGTCGCTAGATCACGCACGTGGCCATCCGAGTGGCGATGACCAACCGAAGCATTGATGGCTATTTTATCGGTCAGAGGCAAATTAACATAAGCACTCGACCGCACCTGATTGAAGCGCTCGTATGATATATTGAAACGACCTGTAGAGATAAAGTCTGGATCCAGCGTACGCAGCAGGATCGCGCCGCCAGTGGCGTTACGCCCAAACAACGTGCCTTGTGGGCCTTTCAGCACCTCAACACCCGCAATGCTGGCCAGATCAAAGATGTTGCCAGTCGGCGTCGGATAATAGATTTCGTCAACATAAATTGCAACATTTTGCTCACCGCTAGAGGTCGAGAGCGTCGAGCCAATACCGCGAATCGTCGGCGACAGGCCGAACGAAGACCGCTGCAGAAAAATTCCGGGCGTCAGCTTGGTCAGATTTTCGATCGATTCCGGCCCCACCCGCTGGAGATCGTCAGACGACGCAATCGAGACCGAGAGCGGCACATCAACGAGCCGCTGGGAACGCCTCTGTGCAGTAACAACAATTTCGTCCATCGACAGGATCATATCCCCTGCTGTTCCTTCTGCCGCTGGAGTCTCTGCCCCATCTTGTGCAAATGCCTGCCCTGCCCAAAGCAACGCAATAGACGCAACACCAATTTGTAATTTTTTCATATCATTATCCTCCCTTATACGGCCGACGTTGTGCCGGCACTTCCTCCCCAAACGATCGTGACTTATCTTAATTTTCGCCGACGACCTTATGAAACATCTTAGAGGGACTGGAGCAACAGCAGAAATTCCTTTATTACCGAAAGGATGCTCAAAAGGCATAGCTAGGCGAACCAGCATTTCCGCTGCACCCCTGACATTCCGCTCAGACATAGGTCAAAAGTATTATTCTCCCTAGGAACTTTCGATCATATCATATACAATAGTCCCATGATTGATCGGCGCCTTCAATATGTTGTTTCCACCGCACGTTTCGGCTCCTTTACTGCCGCCGCGGAAAGAGTTGGAGTAACCCAGTCAGCCATCACCAAGAGTGTGGCGGACCTGGAGCGGCAACTCGGCTACTCGATCTTTAACCGAACTGCCCGTGGTGTTCTCCTGACCGAAGAAGGTCGCATTTTTGTGGAACGTGCGGCACGCCTGCTTGACGAGGCACAAGAATTGTTTCGCGGCGCTTCACCGGGGTCAGATCCCTACGCTGGCATACTCAGGATCGGCGTGTGCCCGACGTCCCTTGAATGGCTGCTGTTGGAGCCATTATCCAAGTTGTTAGCACGACATCCTAAAATCCGGTTCGATATTGTCGGCGGCACCTATGACCGCATTGTCCAACAACTCCGTGCTGGTGCAATCGATGTGGCCCTTGGATACGAAGCTGTATTTAAAGAACAGCCCGACTTCCGACGTGAGCCACTGTCGTCCATGCCAACAACTTTCTTTGTCAGGCACGGACATCCTATTCTTGCCTGTGATGACGTGACAGCCGCAGATATCGCCAAGTATGATTTGATTTCACCCTCAGGCTTTGCGCCTAACGATTATGTTTTACGCAAGCTTTACGAAGAAGCGGGCGTCGACCCGAGCGAATATATTCATACCATCGACAATTTCCCACTCGTATCAAGGTTAGTGCGTGAAACCGATACCATCAGCTTGGTCTCGATCCACTATACGAATAATCCTACTTTCAAGAGCCGCTTTACTAGCATACCATTGCGTGCGTCTCTTCTTCCGGTGATGCCGCTTTGTTGTGCTACCCGCCTCCGATGGAGCCCCCGCCCAGCTGTGCGCGCCTTCATAAATGCCTGTCGCGAGCGGCAGTTGATGGACCACAACGGACAAACGTGAGCAGAGTTAATCTCTGTGCCTCTGGCTCCCCATCCGTTTGAAGAAAAATCCCATGCTTGGTTTACAATTGTTAAAAGTAACACCGAGAGCGTTCAGCATCATCTCACAGGTGAGATCAAGCGCGGTAGTCCCGTGAGAAAATATTAGTGCTTCCTTCAATAGTCTGATTCAAAAAAGCCTACCGGCCCACAAAGGGACCAATAGGCTCAACTTTCAATTACACAAAATCGTCATACCTTATCAACGGACGTGCCCTGCTCCGGGTATTTACAAAAAATCCAGGGTCAGGGCATGCGCTTGGCTAGTTCGGCATGGCATCGAGAAGGGCCTTGCTGCGGGCTTTTATCGGATCCTCCATCATGCGATCAGTGTGTATGTACAGGCTATTTTCCTGTATCGCTTTGAGAACCATATCACCGACATCGTCGGTGCTGGTGCCGTGCTGATGAAGGAACTCGCTTATCTGCGCCCTATTATCTACTCTCCGCTTTACCTGCTTCTCTGTCAAGTTCAACCCGGCCTTAGGAGAAGTCCCCGCCGTACGTTCAACAATGTCGGTCGCGACTGGACCAGGGCATAGTACGGTGACACCAATATTAGAAGAGGCGAGTTCGGCATTAAGAGACTCCGACATTCCCACCACCCCGAACTTAGCCGTACAGTACAAAACCCCTGAATTTGTCGCCGCTAGGCCTGCGCCCGAGGCCGTATTTACGATATGCCCCCCCTCACCACGTTCGATCATCTTCGACAAGAACGTCTGGACACCGTTGATGACGCCATAGAGATTTATACCGACTGACCAATCCCAAAGGTCATAAGTTAGTTTTCTCACAGACTCAACGCCAAGGACACCCGCATTATTCACCAAGATCGATACCGGCCCGAGCGCCGCCTCCACTTCGTCCGCCACACGCGCATAGGCATCACGATCACGCACATCAAGTTGGAATGTCTCAACTTGCGTAATGTCCTGCAGTTCCGCTTTGGCTCGAGCGAGGGCGTCGACATCCAAATCTACCAAGGCCAGCTTGGCACCAGCACGTGCTAATTTTCGGGCGATACCCAGTCCAATGCCGTTACCACCGCCGGTAATGAAAGCGGTGCGTCCTTTTACGTCTGTCATTTAGTCTCTCCTATCTTCGTTTTCTCACGTATCCGCTGCAAATACTGTCCAAACGGCACAGCGCAACTCTCATGGCGCCGTAAACTTGCACGCCATAAACGCCAACCAGCGACATAACGTGCTCTGTTCCAACAGTAGGACACGGCTTCCCCTTCACGAAATGCAAAGCCGGGATAGGAAATTCCTCGGAGGAATAGCGCCTCAGACATGCGTGCTAGGCATGGTTGACGCTGTTTTATCCGACCCCAACTTACCCGTCCTCTGTTAAGTTCGTCGAAACAGAGTGGACAAAGCAGTTTCTAACCATTTGCAACAATGTTCTCATACTTTGGAGAGAAGATTAGATGAACGATAAGTTTAACATCTCAGCAACGGCGAAAGCCGCAGCCGTGATCGATTATCGCGAGCTTGCCCGCCGACGCCTGCCGCCCTTTTTGTTCGAATATATCGACGGCGGCTCCTATGCCGAGGTAACGCTCCGCCGCAACACCGCCGATCTGGAGGCGCTCGCGCTCCGCCAGAGAGTGTTATGCGACGTTTCAGACATTGATCTTTCAACCACGCTGTTCGGACAGAAATTTGACATGCCAATCGGGCTCGCACCAGTGGGCCTGACCGGCATGTATGCCCGGCGCGGCGAAGTACAGGCCATCCACGCGGCACAGGCAGCGGGGACCGCTTTCTGCCTCTCAACCATGTCGGTCTGCTCGCTCGATGAGGTGGCAGCGGCATCTTCCGCCCCCTTCTGGTTCCAACTCTATATGATCCGCGATCGTGGCTTCATGCGCAGCTTGCTGGAAAAGGCGAAGGCACTTGGTTGCTCGGCTCTGGTCTTCACGGTCGACATGCCTGTGCCTGGTTCTCGCTACCGGGACTATCGTTCCGGATTGGCCGGCGCATCGAACCTAACCGGCCAACTGCGCCGTTTCGGGCAAGCGCTGACCCATCCACGCTGGGCATGGGATGTGGGCGTTCGGGGACGCCCACACCTGCTGGGCAATCTTGCACCCGTGCTGCACGAGAAAAGCGGACTCGAAGATTTTATGGGCTGGATCGGCAGTAATTTCGATCCGTCAGTCAAATGGGGCGATCTCGACTTCATTCGCGAGACGTGGGACGGGCCGCTGATCATCAAGGGTATTCTCGATCCCGAGGACGCGCGAATGGCAGCAGAAATCGGCGCAGATGGCATTATCGTCTCAAACCATGGGGGCCGCCAACTCGATGGCGCCCTTTCGACCGTACGCGCGCTGCCGGCAATCTCCGATGCGGTGGGTGATCAGCTTACTATACTCGCTGACAGCGGCGTCCGATCGGGATTGGATGTGGTACGGATGCTTGCACTCGGGGCGCATGGCGTGCTTCTCGGACGGGCATGGGTCTATGCTCTGGCCGCAGTGGGCGGTGAAGGCGTCTCTCATGTACTGCGCCTGATGGAGGCAGAAATGCGGGTGGCGATGGCACTCACCGGCCGGACACGAATCGATCAGATTGACAGGAGTATGCTCGCGTCTCAAGACAACTGAGGCAGACTAATACTATAAGCCCGAGGGTCTAGCAGCGGCGCGTCCCAAATTACTTGGGGGGGCGCGCCGTTACCAGCGTATTCACACATGCCTGCTGTCATCGTCCATGTTGTTTATGGAGCCCCATACTAAGTTCGATCTGACCGTAATGATCACACGACAAACAATCCTGCAGGAAGACATGTAGGTCAGCACGCTACTCTTTAAGTAAGGCACCGACCTACACCCATCATAATATAGTCAAGACTTAAGCGCTCTTACCATAGAGCGTAATCACACACGCACCGCCGAGACCCAGATTATGCTGGAGCGCAAATCGCGCACCATCAACCTGTGTCTTGCCTGCGGTTCCACGGATCTGGTTCGTCAACTCATAGCATTGCGCAAGGCCAGTCGCGCCGATAGGATGCCCTTTTGAAAGAAGACCGCCACTGGGATTGATCACATGCTTGCCGCCATAAGTGTTCTGCTCGTCTAGAATGTAACGTTCGGCCGTTCCCTCTGGCGTCAGGCTCAGAGATTCGTAGGTCAAAAACTCGTTCGGCGTGAAGCAGTCATGAAGTTCGACCACATCCACATCATCAGGAGAGACCCCTGAAGCTTCATAAACCTGATCAGCCCCAGCCTTAGCCATGTCGTAACCGACCAAACTGATCATTGATTTTTCGTCCCACGTCTTCTGGAAGTCGGTCGTAAGTGCCTGCGCAACGATCTCTACGGGCGCATTAAGCCCATGCTTGGCCGCAAATTTGGGCGAAACCAGCAACGCCGCAGCCGCGCCGCAAGTAGGCGGACAGGCCTGAAGGCGGGTAATCATATTAAAGAGTTGGGGGGCCGCCATAACCTCCTCCAGCGTCAACGGGTCCTGAAAAACTGCGAGCGGATTGTTGGCCGCATGCCGACGTGCCTTAACCGAAATCATCGCGAACGCCTCGTCACTGGCTCCGTAACGCTCCTGATATTCACGACCAGCACCGCCGAAGAACTGCGCGATAGCCATTTTGGTATCGTCGTATCCCTGGATCTCTAATAGTTTGGCGAAAGGTTTCCCCATGACGGGCTTACGGTCAGGAAACGAGCTACCTAGGGCGCCCGGCATCATCTGCTCGAACCCAAAGGCCAGCACACAATCGGCCGCGCCCAATTCAACCATCTGGCGCGCAAGATACAGCGCGCTGGAACCTGTCGAACAATTGTTGTTGACGTTAATAACCGGAATACCCGTAGAACCAATGCGATAAAGAGCAGACTGTCCTGCGGTTGAATCGGCGTACATAAAGCCCGCATAGGCCTGTTGAACCTGATCATAGCTAATGCCTGCGTCAGTCAACGCGAGACGAATGGCCTTCTCTGCCATCACATCCCAATCTTCACTCTGGCCCGGCTTGGTAAAAGGGATCATGCCGACCCCCGCAACGCGAACATTACTCATTGTTAATTCTCCTTCATAATTTGGTTTAATATTTTGGTTCGAGTAAATTTACCGACCCATGACAGGTCTAGCTGGTTAATTTCTACGAGAGGCTCCATCGTTTGCTCGAGCGAGCCGCGAGCCAGAAATGGGTTGCGGCCCAAAACGGTATGCAAGTCGATGCCGCCAGCGCGTAACGCAAACTGTCAGCCCCATAACGCGAGGCGAGGGCATCGCTAGTCACTCCCACAACGACGGGGCCTAATCCGAGCCCCAATAATGAGGACATCATCAACAGAACCGCAATGGCAACCGCACGCCGGTGTGGCTCCACATAGGTCTGTACAGCGGACAGCGCAACACCACTGCCCGAAGCACCGATGAAAAAAGTAACCAGTTGAAGACCGAACGCGACCTTCCAATCGGCAACCAAAAGAGACGGTAGCATGAACAGCGGAAAAATCGCGAATACCATCATCGGCCACCACAGTTCCTATCGCACATCACGGGGACCAAGACGGGTCAGGGCGTAGCCACCGAAGACCGTCCCCACAACGCCGCCGATGGTGCCTGTGATTCCGATATACAGCCCCACCTCGGCCAAGCTCAATCCGTGCGTTCGAATAAAGAATGCTGGCAACCATTGAATCATGCCATAGCTTCCAAATGAGGCAACGGCAACGCCCAAAACGAGATGAACCAGCGGAGGCCGCACAAAAAGCGCCTTCAACGTCGCCATCATAGATTCCGCTGACGCCTGAGCATGCTCTTTACTGCGAACCGGCTCGCGCACTGTGAAAAATATCAAAAGCATCAACGGAATACCAAGCAAACCCACGATGAACAAGGCCACTCGCCAGCCCCAAAGCTGCGCTGCCAAACCCGCAAGCGCCAAGCCCACGCTTTGCCCAAGTACTCCGCCCGCTTGAAAAATGCTTATGGCAAATGCCCTGCGTTCACGCGGAAACAGATCGCCGAGAATCGAGTGAGCAGCTGGCACACAGCCCGCCTCACCAACGCCGACAGCCATTCGGGCCGCGAACAGTTCAAAAAAGTTACGTGCAAGCCCAGTGACAGCGGTCATTGTGCTCCATACGACAAGACATATTGATATAAGAGTAATACGGGAGCGACGATCCGCAATACGCGCGAGCGGCAGCCCTAGAACCGCGTAGAGTATCGCAAAAGCAAAGCCGGCTATTAGCCCCATTTGCGCGTCAGAAAGGTCGAGTTCTTGCTTGATCGGTTCGAGCAGGATCGCGATGACCATGCGGTCCAGATAGTTGAAGAAGCTCACTGCGGTAAGGAGTGCCAGCGCATAGGATGGTACTCCCGTGCGCAGCCGATCGAGACCTCCAATGGGCGTGAATGTGTTATCTTGTTTGTTCATAAGCACCAAGCCCCGCTCACATGAGTTTCCGCCGACTTTCCTGGAAACGCCGGAGCTATTCCAAGTCCGCCCACATTCGCGCCACCCGTAATGTATGCCGTTCGCCAACTGATATCTGTCATTACTCGCCTCCTGCCGTCTCCGGCGATGCTCTTCTTTACACCCTAGCGCACTTTTCTTTTCGTTCACATTAGCGTGAACTCACCAAAGCAAGCACAGAAAATCGCGCCCTAACTATGCCGCCATCTCATGGGTTGAGCGTGGCCGTTCACAACGTGTTCGTCAGGCCCAATTCCCACTGTAGAGGATTAATTATTTGAACGTCCTATTAATATTTTTCATAATCCGACGGGCGACCTAAAGCAGCAAAGCGGCTTGTCTCGGGAGGAACTGTTTCAACTCGGCATTCGTGACAAAGATCAAGACATCTTTCCAACATCTATTAAGACGATATGTAATCTTTCCTGAGCTTATTTTTCAAAATTTTACCTGCGGCAGAAACGGGCAAAGGTTCCTTTCTTATCGTCACGGATTTAGGACATTTATAACCCGCAATTTTTTCTTTGCAGAAAGAGATCACATCTTCCGCCATCACAGCCTGTCCCGCGTGAAGAACAATAATCGCGTGGACCTCTTCCCCCCATTTCTCACTGGGGATTCCTATCACGGCGACATCCTGAACGGCCTCAATAAGCGAAATAACACTTTCCACTTCCACGGAGAAAACATTTTCTCCCCCGGTAATAATCATATCCTTGACCCGGTCAGCCAGAAACAGGAAGCCATTCGCATCCAGATAGCCTGCATCACCCGTCCGAACATATCCATCCACAAGAGCTGCCTTGGTTTCATCCGGCTTATTATGGTAACCCAGCATGATATTAGGTCCACTGACCTCTATTTCTCCCACTTCCCCCACATCGGCAAGACTTCCATCAGACCGCCTGATCCCAATCTGGACACAAGCAATCGCCTGACCAGAAGATTTAAGAAATTCACCACCGACCACATGATATTTTGCATCAAGAATTGAAACTAAAGGAGACATCTCCGTTTGTCCGTAAGCCTGATAGAATTGCGCATGGGGGAGTAATTGCAAAGCCCTGCTGAGGACGTCTTCTGTGATGGGAGATCCCCCATATACAATCCTCTGTAACGAAGATAAGTCCGCAGTTTCCGAGGTCGGATCGGAAATGAGCATATTAATCATGGTCGGCACCATGAGCGTGGTGGTTACTTTCATCTTCACAATTTGCAGAATGACAGTATCCACATCAAAGAAAGGGACAAAAGTATGCGCGCAGCCCTCTAAGGATGCGGCTAATGACACCCCCATATCTGCTCCGTGGAACATAGGGGCTGCATGAAGGTAAATTTCATCTTCTTCAAATCCAACGGCCTTGTTCAGGGCCAAAGCCGATGCAAACATTCCCAAATGAGACAACATAACCCCTTTTGGCTGTCCTGTCGTACCGCCCGTATACATAATAGCGGCGGCCTCATCCCCCCCATGAGCCAGACTAGGAATCTCTTCGCCGCTCTCAAGCAGATCACTATAGCTCACCGCCCAAGTGGGACATTTTCCTGTTCCGCTATAGACATAGAGCCATATCGCCGGATTTTTTTCTCTCATTTCCCCGACCACATCCAAGAAATAATCGTCAAAGACAAGAATACGGCTCTCGCTATCCTCAAGAGCATAAAGATTTTCAGCAACTGACCACCGGACATTCAAAGGAACAAATATGCCGCCAAACCAGACAATTGAGAAAAGACACTCAAAATAAATGTCAGAATTCATGGCAAGAATGGCAACCTTGTCCCCTTTACCAGCCCCTTTAGTCGAAAGTGCCTGTGCCACCCTTGCAATGCGGGACCGGGTTTCTGCCCATGTGCGTTGCCCTTCCTCTGTAATGACAGCGGTTTTTGTCGCCTTTATTTGGGCATTACGCTCTATAATCTGGGCAAGTCCGACATAGCTATTCATATTGTCTTCTTCCGACTTATTTATGATATTTTCAGGTCAAATTGCGCGCGATTAATTCTTTCATAATCTCGCTGGTGCCACCGTAAATACGCTGTACCCGCGCATCGGTATACATGCGAGCAATAAGATATTCACGCATATAGCCATAGCCCCCATGCAACTGCACACATTCATCTATAATTTCACCCTGAATTTCAGACCCCATCAATTTGGCGATCGAGGCTTCATCCGGGGCAAGTTCATTTTTGATAATTTTACCGATACTTTTTTCCACATAGGCCCTCAGGAGTTCCAGCTTTGCTTTGCATTCCGCCAGTTTAAAGCGAGAATTCTGAAATTCGATGACGGACTTACCAAAAGCCTTGCGTTCACTGGTATAAGCAACGGTGTCTTCAATTGCCCTCTGTGACGCGCCCACCGCAATGATGCCCAGCATAAGGCGTTCCCACGCGAGTTGGTTCATTAACTGTGAAAAACCCTGCCCCTCCACATCGCCCAGTAGATTGGCGGTAGGAACATGCATATCGTCAAAGAACAACTCGGAGGTATCCTGTCCAGCCAAGCCGATCTTGTCAAGGTTCTGTCCGCGTCTGAACCCTTCCAAACCATCGGTCTCGAGGCCTAACAGAGATATTCCCTTAGCCCCTTGAGAGCTATCCGTCTTCACCACAAGAATGAAAAAATTACCGACTTGTCCATTGGAAATAAATATCTTGGAGCCGTTGACCACATAATCATCCCCCTTCAAAAGGGCTGTTGTACGTACAGCCTTAAGGTCCGACCCGGTTCCCGGTTCCGTCATGGCGATGCCCCCAATCAGCTCCCCTGTTGCCAGACGAGGAAGCCAACGTTGCTTTTGCGCCTCTGTTCCAAAGGCCAACAGGTAATGAGCCGCAATATTATGAACATACAGCCCAAAACTCATATCGCCCGTATAACCAAGTTCCGCAAAGATCACAGAATCATGACTAAAATCACCACCCGATCCGCCATATTCCTCAGGGATAGAAGCCCCCAGAATGCCATACTCACCGGCTTTTTCCCAAAGCTCCCGGTCCACTTGCTTCTGGGCACGATATTTTTCCACATGGGGTACCATCTCCGCCTGAAAAAATTTCCGGGTGGCGTCTCCAAAGATCGAGAGTTCTTCGGTTATCCAGGTCGCATCATTGAAAATCATTATTATATCTCCGGTGTTTCAGGAAAAATATGAGAGGAAGCTCTTTTAAAAGAGCCCCCTCCACAAATTATCAGCCGCCACCACAAATTAACACTTGCCCAGAAATGTAATCGGCTTCAGGCAATGTCAAAATATAGACAGAACCCGCAGCTTCTTCAGCGGAACCTGCCCGCCCCATGGGAACCATTGCCTGAAACATTTTGGCCGTTTCTTTCGGAATGCCAATACCAATCTTCTTTCCTTGAATCTCGACTTGCTTCTTTTCATCTGTCGCTTCGGTCAGACGGGTCTCAATATAACCAAAGGCAACACAGTTCACATTGACATTCATCCTGCCCCATTCTCTTGCCAGAGTCTTTGTCATGCCAATGATCCCGGCCTTGGCGGTAGAATAGTTAGCCTGCCCTACATTGCCGCCCACACCAGCAACAGAAGAAATATTAACAACCTTGCGATTAACCCGCCGTCCATCAGCCTGTTCTGCTTTCGACGCTTTTCTCCAGTGGGGCTGAACAGCCCGCAAAATTCTGAACGGTGCCTTCAAATGAACATCCATCATGGCATCAAACTGTTCATCGGTCATTTTCTGAATTACATTGTCCCATGTATAACCGGCGTTATTAACAATGATATCGGGCATTCCGAATGAATCCAAGGCCGTATTGATAAAACGCTCGCCAAAATCTTCATCCGTGACCGAACCATTACAAGCGACAGCTTCGCCGCCCATGTCTTTGATTTCAGCAACAACGGCATCACCAACGTCACCGTCCAGATCGTTTACAACAACCTTTGCCCCTTCTCGCGCGAACTTCAGCGCAACTTCACGGCCAATGCCGCGCCCGGACCCTGTTACGAGTGCAATTTTTCCGTCAAGATTTCCCATGTTTTTCACTTTCGTTTGAGATTATCATTTAAAGAGCAAGCGTTGCATGCCCCTGTAGTTTTACATTGTCATTTTCGTCTACAACCATCAGAGACAGCTTTAATAATGCCCCATCTTCCGTCTGTTCAACTTCTTCGACCTGCCCCGTGCAGGTTAGCTGAGCATAAATTTGAGTAATATTGGCAAATTTGGTGCCGAAACTTTTGATTTTCTCAGGCGGCGCAATATCGGTCAGCATCCGGGACATGTAAGCCATCCCCAACATTCCCTGGCAAAAGACATCATCCATGCCCGCCTTTTTGGCCACATCAATATCAATATGTATGGGGTTGTGATCGCCCGACGCCCCAGCGAAAAGCGCCAATGTCGTTCTCGAAATCGGTTTCAGAGAAAGAGGCGCGAGTGTATCACCTGCCTTTAAGGTGGATAAATCCATATAAGCCATCTTTATGCTCTCCCTTCAGGATTACGCACGATAATAGTCATAACCTGTTTAGCCAGAAGGTCGCCCGCTTTATTCTCGACACGAACCTCCTTGATAATAAAATCAAGAGCCCCGTTTTTTTTGTCGAATAAATCTACAATTTTCGCTTTTAGAACCACTGTTTCTCCGGCAAAGGCTGGTTTGAAATATTCAAAATCCTGAGCCCCGTGAAGCACATGGTTCAAATCAACCCCCAATGTATCAAAATATCCAAACGGCTCATCCTGAAACATATCCAAAGAAAAATAATAGCTCGGCGGAACTGGAAGGCCAGGATAACCAGCTTCAGCAGCGGCTTTTTCATCAAAATAAACCGAATTTTCCTGCCCGATAGCTGTTGCAAAAAATTTCAAAGCGCCCTTTTCAAGCTGCACCTCGTGGGACCCAAGGTCCAGTCCGACAAAACGCTTATCGATCATGTCTTAGCTCTCCACTGCCTGATATAGCGTAACAACACAAGCGCCGCCCAGACCAAGATTATGCTGAAGGCCGATACGGGCATTTTCAACTTGCTTCTTTTCTGCCGTCCCACGGAGCTGATGGGTCAGTTCATAGCATTGCGCCAGACCCGTCGCGCCAAGAGGGTGGCCTTTTGAGAGCAGACCGCCAGATGGGTTGGTGACAAATTTGCCTCCGTAAGTATTATCCCCGTCCGCGATGAATTTTGCCGCACCGCCTTCGGGACAAAGCCCGAGACCTTCATAGGTAATCAGTTCATTATGGGCAAAACAGTCATGCAATTCCACCACATCAACATCGTTCGGTCCAATTCCGGCCTGTTCGTACACCTGTCGAGCTGCTTCATGCGTCATCTCAGCACCGACAAGCTCCATCATATCCTGCGAGTCAAAGCTACTCGGGGTATCCGTCGTCATGGCCTGTGCTGCAATCACCACATCACGGCGCAAGTTATGTTTTCTGGCAAATTTTTCTGAAACCAGAATGGTCGCCGCAGCCCCACAGGTCGGCGGACAAGCCATCATGCGCGTCATCACACCAGGCCACAACACTGGGGTCGCGAGAACATCTTCGGCGGACACTTCTTTACGGAAGAGGGCAAGAGGATTATTTACCGCATGGCGGCTGGCCTTTGCCCGAATTTTTGCGAAGTCTTCCAGCGTAGTCCCGTATTTTTCCATATGCGCCAGACCAGCCCCGCCGAAATACCGAAGCGCAAGCGGCATATCCGGCTTACCAATCAGAACATCGCAGGCTTCATCAAAGGCCTCGAATGGGCTTGGTCTATCGTCAAATTGTGCTGTTAGGGCTCCGGGTTTCATCTGCTCAAAACCCAGTGCGATAACACAATCAGCAACACCTGATTCAATTGCCTGACGGGCCAGAAACAAAGCCGAAGACCCCGTAGAGCAATTGTTGTTTACATTGAAAACCGGGATACCGGTCATGCCCACCTTATAAAGCGTTTTCTGCCCACAGGTAGAATCACCATAAACATATCCCGCATAGGCCTGCTGCACGAGATCGTAAGATATCCCGGCGTCCGTCAATGCCTCTCTTGTCGCCTGTGCGCCCATAACATCATATGTTTCAGAGGCCCCCGGCTTAACAAAAGGAATCATTCCGACACCGGCAACAATAGCGCGATTTTGCATTGAATTCGTCATGAGTACTCCTCAATTCAGGTTAATATTTCACCAACCATAAAGAGAGCATCACCATATATAAAATGCATAATATGGTATGGATATTCATATAATTCATATCTTAAAGATTCATAATCAACCAAATACTTAACGACTGAGGCCGCGCTTTTTTCTTGAGCGGAAATACTTTCAAAAATTAATCCTTTACGATCACCAATGTCCTCATGTTTTATAATCTAATCATGTTTGCTTGTATCGCTTTGTATACGGCGCCGTGAAGTGTGGAGGCCCCGAATGCTTGCTTGGACACCGCACTATGTTTGTCGGCGGTATGAATGCTGATGCCCAGTTTTTCCGCTGCCTGTATCAGGGTCAGGTCATCTAGGGCCAATGTCTGTAACACCCTGAGCGGTTTCGGCGTTATTTTAATTTTCGGCGGGTTTGCTGCCCTGTCGAAGGTTGCCTTAAACTTGCGCTTGCCCGATTGTAAAATCAGTTTTGCCAGAAGAAGTAATCGCGGCGCGTGGGCGGTAATTTTATCGTGGAAATTGGCAATATTCTTTGTCTGTGTTGTCACGCAAAATACAAACCGATCGCCCGCGGAAGTGACCGGGATCAGATAACTGTCATACAGCCCGTGGCTCTTATATAAATCGCCTATCTCCCGGTTCCGGGCCATATCACTGGTTTCAACGGGGGCTGCGGCCATATATTGGCTAATCGCCGATCGAAAGGTCGGGCCGGTGCCGCGATAACGCACGTCATAATCATCTACCATGAAACCCTCTGCGTGATAGGTCTGTAAAAAGGCCTCGCTCAGGCTGGTGTATAACAGGTAAGGGGCGGGGGTCAGCGCGGTGAAGCTAAAGCCCGTGAAACCCAGCCGTTCAAGAATATCGGAAATTTTGTTTGTGAATTCCTGCTGAGACCGTATCGTACCGAAAACTTTCTGACAATGCTCCTCTAATTCCTTCTGGACGGCGGTGCCATCGTCCCTACCTTTGCTCTTATTCCTTTGGTACGCGCTCTTATTCTTCTCATCCCCGCGAACGCTGGCACCCCCCTTTTTGCCGGTCTGGGGCGCCAACAAGTGCCGTAGTGAATCGAAAGAACGTGTGGGTTTTTGTCTTATCATATATGGCCTCCGGGTTTTGTGAATACAATGACACCGGAGTTATGACAGGATAATTGACAAATCTCTGGTGTCGGGGGCCGCCAGGCACTTTAGCAAGCCAAAGTCTGGATTCTAAAACCTGTAATAGGTCGTTCAGCAAACCCACCCCCGACATAAGGAGATAATGTCCAGAAAAAGGACGTCATATGTTGATATAACGATTTCTTCTAAAAATACACTCTATTTACCGGGAGTGAGCCGGACTTGCTTAGTTAAGACGCCTGGCGAGCGCCACCACCTGAAGCAGGCGGCAAAGTTATAGTAGCATAATAATTTCAAAGAACAACCTAAATAGCTAGCAATAGTCTGTAGACTTAAAAGTATCATGTGGGGTTAATTGACTTCATGGTAAAATCAACTAAAAAAGCTAAAAAAGCTAAAAAAATTTGTTCCCTGCAACTTATTGCTGCAAAAAATATTAAATTTTTGAGGGGCAAGATGGATGTATCCCAAGAAGTATTAGCTGATATGATTGGGTGTCACCGCACGTATGTTGGTTCTGTAGAAAGAAGTGAACGAAATATAACTTTGTCAACCTTAGAAGCATTTGCCAAAATTTTAAAAGTTCATCCCTCAGAATTACTTAAAGACTAATCCTTCTGAACTTTGTACTCATACCCGCAAGGCAGGTATCCATCTTTTTAGTCCGGCCTAGGCTCCGGCCTCCGCAGGAGTGACGAGGGACCGAGTTGCAAAGCTGTTTAAATCTTGTGTGATTTTTCCCTTCAGCCTTTAAACTAAAATCAATTTACTCTGACCCTATTGACGAATTCAAGAATGAGTTATGAAGATGCAAGTGCTACAAAATAATTTTGCAAAACTTATATGTGGTGGCATTGGATTATTACTTATTTCTATATTATCTAATACAGTAAATTCAACTGAATCTGAGACGTCAGTTTATGAATGCCTTAAGGAAGTAGGAAGAGAATATTATGAACGTAATGGCATCACTGTTCAAACGCTTAAAAACTGTCAGATAAAAATTAAAAAAGTTGCTCAGAATTTCCAAATTTTGATGGAAACAAGGAAACAAAAATTACCTACGTTAACAGAAAAAGAAAAAATAGTTTGTCAAAGTCTTTGGAATACAGCCCTTGAGACGGCATATGCAGAAACATATCGCTGGTCATCATCCAACAAGTTATTTTCTGAATCCAAATATCAAGAATTTATAAAAAATGTTTATTTTGACGGGCAACTTACATATGCGGCCACACAAGTATATTTTTCTATGCAAAATTCGGGAAATAAAAGCAAATGTATCAGCTTAATGAATGCTGTTGCTCTAACGAGAGATTTCAACTTATCCCAAGCACTGCATTTCGACCTAAATAATATCAGTGAAATTAATAGGCCCCTTGAAAGCTGGGCCATATGGTTAAGTATTCTTCACTCAGATGGTCATAGTGAAATACAGCTTAAATATTCGGAAGAATATATTAAATTGGCTAAGGATAAACAGTTCTCAGCTCAACAGGTTGCAATTCTTTCAGACAGAATAAACAATATGAAAGGTAACAAATTAAGTTACGGAGTATTGTATGATTGCAAAAATGGAAAAATTGTTCACAATTTAGATCGACTAGATGTAATCAATAAGAATAGAATGGAAATTGGCTTGCCGAGTTATGAGAAATGGTTGCAAGAACACAAGACGAATAAGGTGTGTCAGGCGACGGTCAAATGAAATTAAGTCGGCGTTGTCATTATGATCAATGGGGTCATGATCAATGGGGCCAGAGTAAATTGATTTTCTCTCAATCCTAAACAACCACTATTTTTTAAAACGCTCATTTTTTCTCTCATTAACTTCTCCTTAAAAGTCCCTATTAAAAACATTCTAAATCAATTTATTCTGACCCCATTGATCACTGTTCTATTTGGTGTGCCATAATAATGATAAGCGAACAAAAATATTTGGACAATTGATATGGTTTATAAAAAACCCAATCAGATAAAAATACTGGCAAGATTTAATTTTTACGATACGACTAGCAAAAACTTCATCCAAAATCCACTAGTGGGGAAATGGTTTTCATCTCCTGTCTACTTGGGGCAAGTAAAAGATGGTAAATGTTTTGATTGTATAATTGAACCCATAGGGACTGAATTGATTAGACCAGGTGATACCGTGGTATGTAAGATGATTATGGTGGGGGTTACGTTGAAAGATGAAGACGTCTGGTCTGGCGAAGAATTATTTTTATGTTTTGGCCCGATCGTAGCGGAAGGGGAAGTAATAGAGATTATATAATCGGGTCCGGTGAATTAATCGAACCAATAGGATCCGGATAATGCTGCTTTCAGGGTCCATTCAAATTCCTCCCGGCTGGTGATCAGATCAGAGGTGTTGGTGCCAGTTGCAATCAGCCGGATCATTTTTCCAATGAACTGGGCTTGCATAAATAATGCCATTTGAGGCGGGGTCGTGGGTGATAAAGTTGTCAATAACCTGTGCCACGCTTGATCCTGTTCCAATATACTGCTGCCGATGAATAACATCTGCAAGTCCGGTTTGCGATAGGATTCTAGTTCTACGGAGAGCTTGGCAATGTTTGCTTTACCGTACTCTGTAGTTTCACGAATAAATATTGTGTTGGTCAGGTCTACTAATTGATCGACGGTTAGTTTCTCGTAATTGACGCCTGCCATGCCCTTACGGTATCTCTCTCGCGCCGTTTTGTACAGGGTGATCTGGGCCTCGTGTAGCAAGCCGTCTATTGATTTAAAATGATAGATCGGGACGGCATTGCTCAGCCCAGAAGCATGGGCGACAGAACGATGAGTGACTGCGGAGGCTCCATGCTCTGTCAGTATAGAGATAGCGGCTTTCAGGATGAGGCCTCTGGTTCTTATTTTTTTAGGAGAGAGGGGGGTGTCACAAAGGTCTATATCATTTCTTGTATCAGGTTTGGCGGACGTTGCTCTCTGTAAATTAGAGAGTGTTTTCTTACCGTAAAAAAGGTCCTTTACCTGAGTTTGGGAGACCTTGAGGGGGGATAGAATAAAGATCAAGCCAGTGATGAGATCAATAGCAGAGCGGGCATTCAGTGCTGGCTTGTCATTTTGAAAATGCTTTGATATCCTATGCCATATGTTGAATAATGTAGTATGCCAGTCACGGGCCAATGCCTGACTTTCCTCTGATCTGCCTGCTTCAAGCATGATTTCCTGCCAAGCCATAGTTTCCGTTCGAAATTTTCCAAAGGCATATGTCAGGACTTGGGCGATTAAGTCCTCCATGTTGGCCCATTTGCTGTTGTTAGCGGCTAGTCGGGCTTCTGCATTCTCAAAACGGTGTAAATAATTAGTCAGTAGCCGTCGTGAGGATTCATTTAAAATATCCTCTTTCGTGGCAAAATGATAGGTGATTGAGGCAAGAGAAACCTCGGCCATTTCGGCAATTTTTCGGTGCGTTGTGCGTGATATGCCATCCCGTGCAATAACTTTAATTGCGGCGTCTGTAATGCGATCTATGGTCGCTTGCGCCCTTGTTTGTTGGGCTGGCTTTTCCGCTGTCATTAATGGCTCATTTAATTCATTTATATTCATGATGACTAGGCTGGATCAAAAAGACAAGCATAAAGGCAGGTTTTTTTGTGAATTAAGCCCTATTTTAAGGCAGCAATGAATTTGTCAAATAATAAACTGTACAAATGTTTAAAAATTTATTGACTTGTGATTTATTCTGATCTTAAATATGGCATCTTAAAGCCAAATTTATTATGAAAAGGTTAGGATAGGTAGGATGAAAATGATAAATATTTCAGAATTCAGAAAACTATCAGGCACAGAAATTGGTATTTCTGAATGGATTTTCCTCACTCAAGAAAAGGTTAATCAATTTGCTGATGTAACAGGCGATCATCAATTTATCCATGTGGACCCGGTCGCAGCAAAAGCAGCGGGGTTTGATAGTACAATTGTTCACGGGTATTATCTTCTGTCGTTGGTTTCCAAGTTTCTGTTTGATTTATTACCAGAGGTGGAGGGGACCTCGGCGGTCTTAAATTACGGCCTGAACAAAGTGCGCTTTATAGCGTCGGTTCCCGTGGGAAGTCGTGTGCGGGGGCAGGTTTCTATGACAGAGATAACAGAACGGGGCGCTGGTCAATTCCTGGCGACCTTTAAAATAATTTTAGAGATAGAGGGGCAGGATAAACCTGCCTTCATAGCGGAACAACTGACTCTGTTCCTGACATCATAATTTAAGGATTACGACTATGTCGATTAATTTTAAAGGCCGTGTGGCCATTGTGACAGGCGGCGGCAATGGTCTTGGCCGGGAACATTGTTTGCAACTGGCCGCATTGGGGGCAAAAGTTGTTGTGAATGATTTGGGCGGGGCTATTGATGGTTCGGGCACCTCAAATGCACAAGCCGAGGCCGTAGCCGACGAAATTCGGTCTGCTGGCGGTGAGGCTATGGCCAATGGCGCGGATATTACCGATTATGATCAGGTTCAGGCCATGATTGAACAGGCTATGGCCGAATGGGGGCGCATAGATATTTTAATTAATAACGCGGGCATTCTGCGGGATAAAAGCTTTTCCAAAATGACGCCCGCCGATTTCCGTAAAGTGGTCGATGTGCATCTGTTCGGTACAATGAACTGCACCAAGGCCGTGTGGGACATCATGAAAGAACAGGGCTATGGCCGTATTTTGCTGACTTCGTCCTCCAGCGGCATATTCGGCAATTTTGGTCAAAGCAATTATGGCGCTGCGAAGACGGCGATGATTGGTCTGATGAATGTCTTGCACCACGA
>JAESRB010000233.1 GCA_016764855.1 Emcibacter sp. | reverse complement strand
TCCGTGGAGAGAATGGCTTTGGCTATGATCCCATGTTTCAGGCGGACGGTTATGAGGTGACATTTGGTGAGATGGAGGCTGGAAATAAACATGAGATCAGCCACCGGGCCAATGCTTTTAAAAAATTGATCAATGCCTGTTTCTCCTAAAAATTTAGCTCTTTATATTCATTGGCCATTTTGCCTGTCCAAATGCCCTTATTGTGACTTTAACAGTCACGTGCGGGAGGCCATTGATGAGGAAGCTTGGGCCAAGGCTCTGGTTCAGGAACTAAATCATTACCGGGAAATTTCAGGTCCCCGGACCATCACAAGCGTATTTTTTGGCGGTGGAACACCATCGCTGATGGCGGCCGATACAGTGGACAGACTGTTAAATCAAATGGCCCGGAACTGGTTTGTTTCAGATACAGTGGAAATTACCCTGGAAGCTAATCCGACAAGTGTGGAAGCCAATAAATTCGCTGCGTTTGCCGCAGCGGGGATTAATCGCTTGTCATTGGGTATACAGGCGTTGAACGATCTTGACCTTAAAGCATTGGGGCGGGAGCATTCGGTAAAAGAAGCGCGGGCTGCCATTGACCTATCTCAGAAATATTTCAAACGGGCCAGTTTTGATCTGATTTATGCGCGTATGGGGCAAACGCTCAACCAATGGGAGCAGGAATTAACGCAGGCTCTGGACATGTCTCAGGGGCATCTGTCGCTGTATCAATTGACCATAGAGCGGGGAACAGCCTTTTATCAGGCCCATGAGAAGGGCCGGATTATTCTGCCGTCAGAGGATGTGTCAGCGGATATGTATGAGCTTACGCAGCAAATATGCCAATCCCGAGGAATACCGGCCTATGAAGTCTCTAACCATGCGGCGAAGGGTGAGGAAAGTCGACATAACCTGACCTACTGGACTTACGGTGATTATATTGGCATTGGCCCGGGCGCTCATGGTCGCTTGTCCATTGACGGAAAAATTCATGCGCTTAGTCAGGATAGAAGCCCGGAGAAATGGTTGAAAAATGTAACTGAGAACGGCCATGCGACGGATCATAAAGAAGCTTTAAGTCGGGAGACTGCGGCTGAAGAAATGATCATGATGAGCTTACGGCTAAATTCCGGCCTGTCGCGACGTAATTTTGAAAATAGAATTGGCGAGAAATTAGAAAAATTTATTGATCATAATTATTTACAGCGTCTTCTTGAACTGGATTATATGGAAATGGACGACCATCACTTAAAGGCAACGGCAAAAGGGATGCCGCTTCTGAATGGTCTTCTTGCTCGAATTCTAGGCTAGATTCAGAGGAGCTAAGTTCAGAAGGACTAGGTTCCGGGGGAGTAAGCGTTGCAGATTTACGCTCGTCTTCGATGCTGTTTTGAATCTCAGCTTCAATTCCTTCTTCAATCTCATTTTTAATTTTGTCCCGGTTAATGAAACTTGTTGGTGCCGGATCAATAACGGTAAAGGCCTTGTCGCTCACTTCATATACCGCAAGACCACGTTCAATAAGGCCGCTCGGCGCAAAACGGAACAGACCTTCAATACCGGAAAAGCCATTGGTATCAGTGATTTTTTCAGCGGAAAAATTTGGATTTTTTGCCTGACGGACCAATGTTGCTGCCAAGGCAACGGTATCATAGGCAAGGGTGGTAATACGGGGACTGCTTTCGCCATAAATATCTTTATAACGGTTCAGAAAGGCCCCAGATGTTTTGTGATCCGGTGCGGCGAACCATCCGCCATGAAGCTGTGGCTCAAGGAACAACATGGGGTCATCCCAAAGTCCTGTGCCGAGGATTTTGACCTTAGCCGGGTCGATTTCATAATAGGATACCCATGCGGCAAGGGTGGTTAGCATAGCGCCCCCTTCTGGCAACAGGATGGCATCAAACTCTACGTCACCGATGGTTTCCTCGTTCTTTAGTTCATCCAGCATTTCTTGAGCAAAATCATCTTCTTCACCGAGCCGTTCAAGGAAATCTATTTCACGGGTATATCTTTTGCGCCGTTCTTTATAATGGGCGATATTTTTTACCGGATCGACCAGTTTGCTGCTGTCGGGAGGGTAGAATTCAACGGAGGTCAATTCCCGCTTCTGTTCCGCCACGCTGGCGCCAAAAATTTCCAGCGCACGCATGCCATAAGCCGTTTCGGGAACAAGTGTTGCAAAACGGGCGTATCCCTGCGTGGAGGCATAGTGGATCACCCGCTCAATTTGTTCTTCCATACGGAAATTCATCAGGAATACGCCGTCGCCTGCCACGGTATGATCGCTGGAAAATCCGATAACATTGACACCGGCCTCTTGGGCCATCTGTTTGATAGCCATAATCGAATGGGAAAAGAGGGGTCCGATGATCAGGTCTGGTTCATGGGTCAAAAGCTGTGTCATTGCCTCTGCCGCGCCTTCTGCAGTGCCTTTTGTATCATAGGGCATGAGAGTTAAGCGTTTATCGCGAGAATCGAACAGGGCCAATGTGGCTGCATTGAAGAGGGCCTTGCCGATGATCGAATCTGGTCCGCTAAGGGGAAGTAAAAGTCCAAGGCGAATTTCCTGACGCGGTAAAATGTCCAGATCTGTTGTGTCATCATCAAAAATTTCATGGGTGGGCGATGGCGGAATTTCCGCAATATCCCGCACCATAGGCCGGGTTTCACCGCCGCAAGCCGACAGGCCGAGGGCAACAAGAATGGTCAGTCCGGTATTTCTCATAAAAGATGACGTCAAAACAGTTTCCAGTTTTCTTTGCTTTTATTTCTACATACTCTTTATAACAGAAATAAACTATTATCAGATTTAAACAAGAATTAGGGCAAGGGTGTGATGAATTGACTAAAAAATCCGGAAAAAGTAAAAAAATCATGCCGGGATTGTATATTGTCTCTACGCCGATCGGGAATCTGGGTGATATTACCCACCGGGCGCAGGCGGTTTTGGAGCAGGCGGATATCATTGCCTGTGAGGATACAAGGGTCACAGGAAAACTGTTGGGATTTTTTGATATTGGTACACCTACGGTTCCCTATCATGATCATAATGAACAAAGAATCTTGCCACAATTGATGGAACGCTTGGGAAGCGGTCAGATTGTGGCCTTGGTCAGTGATGCGGGAACGCCGTTGATTTCTGATCCCGGGTATCGCTTGGTTCGTCAGGCCCGAGATGAGGGGTATCTGGTGAGCAGTATTCCGGGTGCTAGCGCAATATTAGCCGCGTTGGCCAGCGCGGGCTTGCCCACGGATCGTTTTATGTTCGCGGGATTTTTACCGTCTAAAACGGTGGCACGGCGAAAGATCCTGTCGGAGCTTGAAACGGTCAAGGCAACCTTAGTTTTTTACGAATCGCCGAAACGTCTGAAAGAAAGCTTGAAGGATATTCTGGAGGTTCTGGGGGATCGGGATGCCGCCATTTGCCGGGAATTGACCAAATTATTCGAGGAAATCAGAAGGGGCAGCCTGTCAGAGCTTTCGGAGCATTATAATCAGGCCGACAGACCAAAGGGCGAAATTGTTATTGTTATTGCGCCACCACAGGAAACAGAGGTGACAGAAGATCATCTTGATGAGGCCTTGGTTAAGGCGCTAGAGAATTTGACGGTGAAAGAGGCCGTGGCTTCTGTTACTTATACTACTGGTTTGAAGCGCAAGCAGGTATATGCACGGGCTTTGGAATTATCTGGTAAAAAATGACGCAACAGACACGGGCAAGAAAACAAAAATCATACCGATGGGGCCTGTTGGCGGAATGGTTGTCTATTGCTTGGCTGGTGGTGACAGGGTATGAAATTTTAGCCCGACGCTTTAAATGCAAGTCCGGTGAGATTGACCTTATTGTACGAAGGGGGGCAATGATCTGTTTTATTGAGGTCAAAGCAAGGCAGAATAAGCATGATGCGTTAATGGCCCTGTCTTTGCGACAGCAGCGGCGTATATCAAGAGCGGCAGAATGGTATCTTGTGAAAAATATTTATGGTAAAAACCAAGAGCGGGAGGAAGTTTCCTATCGTTTTGATTTGATGGCGGTTGAACCTTGGGCTTTGCCAACCCATGTAAAAGACGCATGGCAGATGGATGAGATAAATTGATTGAAGAAAATACGGACGATATGGCGTACTTAAAGGCAGTAGGCGAGGGCGATGGAAATTTGCTGGATATTGCCTATACGGCTTTGCTGTTGGCTTCCTTTGATCGGCCCGGCGTCTCTTTCCAGAAATACGAACATCATTTGAAAATTTTGGCTCTTGACCTAGCCGGAGAAGCTCTGGAGGCTGGTTCTGCGGTCGAACGGGCTCAGGCACTGGCCAGAGTTCTGCACGACCGTCATGAATATACCGGTAATGAGGAATATTACGAAGACTTGCAGAATGCTAATCTGATGTCTGTGATTGATACCAGAAAAGGACTGCCGGTAACGTTGAGTATTTTATATATGCATACGGCGAGGGCGCAGGGATGGCATGTGGAAGGTTTGGCTTTTCCACAGCATTTCCTGATACGGCTTTCCGGTGCAGAGGCTGCGGATGGTCAGGTGATTATCGATCCGTTTAATGACGGGGCCATATTGGACGCACGGGATTTGCGTAAGATGATCCGAGAGCTTTCCCATGCGGATGCCGAATTAAAACCGGATTATTACGAAGCTATTACTGACAGAGATATATTGGTTCGTCTGTTGAATAATATTAAAATTAGATGTTTGAAGGTCAGTGATCTGGGGCAGGCAATAAATATATTGTCACGATTGGTGATGATTGACCCGGAAATGATACAGCATCACTACGAATTGGGCATGTTACTGGCCCATGTGGGAAAAGCCGAATTGGCGCGTGAGAGCCTGAATTATTGTTTGGATCATAGCGAGCAATTTGAGCAGAATGATTTGATTGAACAACAGGTGATAAATACATTGAATAGTCTGGATAAACAGGCCAACGAGAATTATACCGAAAAATATAGGGACAATGTCCTGAAATTACCAGAAACAGAATGATTAAAAGAATAAGGAATAAAAGATAATGAGCCTGCGCGTTGCATTACAAATGGACCCCATTGAAACAGTTGATATTAATGGCGACAGCACTTTTGCGCTTGGACTTGAGGCGGAAAAGCGGGGCTATAAATTATATCATTATGGTGTGGATGATTTATCTTTTCAAGATGGAAAAGTGACCGCCTATGCCCGGTCTTTAACGCTCCGTCGGGAGCAGGGTAACCATTTTTCCTTTGGTGCAATGGATAAAATAAATCTGGGTGAAGATGTGGATGTTATCTTGATGCGTCAGGACCCACCCTTTCATATGGGCTATATTACAGCTACGCATGTATTGGAACATATTCATCCAAAAACACTTGTCGTGAATGACCCTGCTTCTGTGCGAAATGCGCCGGAAAAGATATTTCTGACCCGTTTCCCAGACCTTATGCCGCCAACACTGATTACCAGCAATCGTCGGGATGTGGAGCAGTTTCGAGCAGAATATAAAGATATTATTGTCAAACCTCTTTATGGCAATGGCGGTGCGGGGGTTTTCCGTATTCGGGAAGATGATCAAAACCTCAATAGTCTGATCGAAATGTTTCAGGAGTTTTATCCTGAACCTTTCATCGTTCAGAAATTCTTGCCGGAGGTTGTCAAGGGCGATAAGCGGATCATACTTGTAGACGGGAAGGCTGTAGGAGCCATTAACCGCGTCCCCCTTGAGGGAGAGGTCCGGTCCAATATGCATGTGGGCGGAGAAGCCAGACAAACGCAATTGACAGACCGGGAGATGCAGATTTGTGATGCCATTGGTCCGACATTGCGTGAATTGGGTTTGTTATTCGTTGGTATCGATGTAATCGGGGATTATCTGACGGAAATTAATGTTACGTCGCCAACCGGAATACAGGAAATCCAACGTTTTGATGGTACGGATATTTCGGCCTTATTGTGGGATGCTATAGAGAAGCGGCTTTAAGCCGCTCTCTTAGAGCCTTTTTTGGGGGCTACTCGGTTATCTCCCAGAATTTTATTCAGAGTTCTTATGCTGAATTTTGTCCCCAAAGAAATTTTCCCACAGATTTATTTTGAGGGAAAATTTCCGGACGTCTTTTCGGTCAATAGATTTAAATAGATTCTTACGCTGCCTTGAGGGTGCGAAGGTGGCTGAAATCAACAAGTCTGGAGAGGTCTTCATCCCATAATGTCAGGCGGATACATTTTAGGCTCTGCCAGAATCTAATCTCTCTGATTTCCGGCATATGTGGGGCCGTATCATGACATTCTTGCAACCGGTAATTGGGGATGACACCGCACATATGATGCAGGTGATGCAGGCCAATATTTCCAGAAAACCACTGGAATACTTTAGGTAAAACAAAATAGGAACTGCCAAGGACCGCAGATTTGTTAAAATTCCAGTTCTCTTTATAGTCCCATACAGTATTTTCAAACTGATGCTGGATGAAAAATAACCATCCCCCGATCCAGGCAGAAACACATATGACGGGAAGATAGGCAAAAAGAATAAATTCAAAGCCTGTAAAGTAAATAACGGTACCATAAACAATACAGATAGCTAAATTCAGGGCCATCATGCTCTTCCATATTTTTCTGAAAGGAGAAGGCTGTCCAATGGGAAACCGTTGTAGGATAAGAATCATAACAGGCCCGCCAATGACAAGCAGAAGAATAGGATGACGATATATGCGGTAAGCCAGTTTGCCGGACCAAGTCCGGGCAAGATATTCCCGTACGGTCAAGGTATCAATATCACCGATTCCTCTTTTGGAGAGGTTGCCGGAATTCGCATGATGTGTATTGTGGGCTTCCCGCCAATAACCATAAGGGGTGAAGGTAAATATGCTCAAAAACCGGCCAACCCTGTCATTCCATTTTCGGGTTTTGAAAAAAGATTGGTGTCCACAATCATGTTGGAAAATAAACAACCTGATGACCAGCCCCCCGGTGGGAATGATTAGTAAAGCAGAAATCCAATAATGGTTTTCATAGGTCGCAATCATACCGGTTACGCTGGCGATAAATAAGCATAATGTGCTGATAAGCTGAAAAAGGCTCCGCCGGGTAATAGCACCCTTGAATTTTTGACAATGCGAGGCCAATTTTTTCAATCGATCGTCGAGACTTTCTGAAGTGCCTTTATTTTTTTCAATGGAAATATTCAATATTCGACCTTTACAGTAATATGTACATATCTTTAAATACATTTGAAACGGCATCTTACTCAAGCCAGTTCCAAATGGAGCATAAATTACGCCAGAATTTTAGATTGTAAAACTACTGTTTAACAGGCATTAATTCAATGGCTTTATTTATCTTTCTCTAAAAGAAGTATCCAGTGCATTATTAATGGGTTTTACCAGATATTGTAATAGGGTTTTCTTACCTGTCTGAATATCTGCTACTACGGTCATACCCGATGTAATACGGTTGGATTTTGGATTCGTACCAATGTAGTTATGGGGCAAATTAACCAACCCTTTAAAATATGTATTGCCTTCGTCATCCAAAAATGAGGAAGCGGAAACATGATGAAGACTGCTTGAAATACTGCCATACCGGGCATAGTTATAGGTATCAATTTTCAAGAGAACTTCTGTGCCCACATTTACATGACCAATGTCACGAGGGGAAATTCTAACCTCCGCGACCAGGATATCTGACAGGGGAACAATTTCTGCTACCAGATCCCCTGGTGGTACAACACTGCCTATGGACCGATATTTCAGCCCTTTGACGACACCGTCTGCGGGTGAGAGTATAGCAAGCCGCTTAACTTTGTCACGGAGTTGGGTAAGTTCCGCAGAGACCTGCGCTCTTTCGCTGCTTAATGCATCAACCTTTATCAAGGATTCGTTGCGAAATTTCTCATTTAAAGCCACTAGGTCACCTTTAACCCGAGCAATTTTTGCCCGGACGATGATTTTCTTCGATTGGGTCTGTATCAGTTCGCCTTCAGCCTTGTTGTGGGCCCGCAGTATTTCCAGAAGCTTTATTTTTGATCCTAGTCCTTTGTCGGTGAGTTCCTGACGCATCTGCATTTCTTCGGTGATGATCATCAGATTTTTTGTCTCGGTCTTTTCCTGACGTCCTAGCAGAAGAAGCTCGTTCTTTCTTTCATCTAACTGTGACAGAATGACGCCTTGTTGTGCGGCGCTGGATTTATTTTGTTGTTGCAGGATATCTTTTTGATCCTGTACCATCAGGGGATGCTCCTTTTCATAGCTGGAGAAATTGCCTTCTTCTCCGGCAGCGAAAGCTTTCAGTCGGGCGATTTGTAGACTGAGCGAGATATGTCGTGCTTTGGTTTTCTCAAGGTTAGCCAGCGCGGAAGTTGGGACCAGTTTTAGAATTGTCTGGCCTTTGTTAACCACATCCCCTTCGTTGACCAGAACTTTTGCGACGATGCCGCCTTCCAGATGTTGTACGGGTTGGACTGTTGAGGCAGGCCGTATTTGGCCAATAGCAACGCTGGTCTCATTTAGGGTTGTGACAGCGGCCCAGATGATGGCACCAAAAAGAAACAGCGATATAACGCCTACAGTTGATATGATTGCACGCGGTGGACCAGATTCTTCGAGAAGAATAGCGCGGGAGAGGAAACGAGTATAATAGCTTACCGGTTTGGAATTTTTCTGACGGGCAAGGTCGGTTGCTTTCTCAATAATTTCTTTTAATTTTCCCGCACCTATAGCTGTGGTTACGCTCTCATTATCCAGATTTATTCTGGCATTGTTATCTTGCTGATCTGTACCACTATTTTTTGTATTATTGTTCATTTTTCTTCTCTAAAGCTCTGGAAACATTTCTGCCGGGGTTCCGAAATTCTGTACCATGCCTTCTTTCAGGACCAGTACTTTGTCAGCCATTTTAATATGGCTTGGACGGTGGGATACCATAAGAATGGTCGTTGTCCCTTTGATGGATTCAAGGGACTTCATAAAGGCCATATCCCCGTCATAGTCCAGTGTCTTTGCCGGTTCATCAAGGAGCAGGATCGGGGCATTCTTTAGATAGGCCCGGGCCAGTGACAACCTTTGCTTAAAACTTGTCGGCAGACTCTGGATGGATTGATCTCCAATCCGGGTTTGAAAACCATAGGCAAGTTTTTCAATATCGTCTAATACATTGGCTTTTCGACAAGCCTCTACCAGTTCGTCCTCGGTAGCCATAGGTTGGGACAGACACAGGTTCTGAGCAATGGTTCCATGGAAGAAATGAGCCTCTTGCGGTACATATGCAATGGCACGGCGTAATGTAATAGGGTTGATTTGTCGAATATCTAGTCCATCCAGAATGACCTGACCCGCCTGAGGACGGTTCATGGAAAGCAGCAGCTTGAGGGCCGTAGATTTGCCCGATGCATTGGGACCAATGATGGAGACCATCTCACCCGGTTTGACCTCGAATGAGACGCCGAGCAAGGCGGGTTCCGCATTGGGTCGGTAACGAAAGCTGACACGGTCCATGATAAGGTGGCCGGAGAATTTTTTATGGGACAGATTTGACGGGCTTGGGTCATCTTCCGATGACATTTTCATGAGAAGATTAATTTGTTTCACACTGGAAATCGTCTGCTCAAGGCGTGTGAGAGTCAGAAACAGGCTTTGAAGAGGCGATAATACCCGCCAAACCAGAGCCATACAGGCTATTAAAGCACCCACCGTCATATCGCCGTTTAAAATTCTTAGAACGCCGAAACCAACCGTTGCCACACCAGCCCCCATCATGATTGCTTGTGCGAGGCTTTGCATCAAGAGGGTGACCTGAGAGGTTCTGAAATGAGAGTAGGCGGCCTCTGCGGATAATGTACGAAAGCGCTCCAGCCAGGGTTGTTCGGAGGCGGTCTGCTTTATGGTGCGTAGATTAGACATACTTTCCACAAGAAAGCTGTGTTTTTCTGCTTTCTGCCGGCTTGACATGGATACGCTGCGTTTCATGGAGGGCAGCATGATAAAGGCAACCAATCCGAAAATGCCCATCATGGCAATGGGGATATAGGCGAGCGTTCCCCCTAAGACGGCAATGACGACAAGGAAAATTAATACGAAAGGCAGTTCTAGAACAATATTGACCAATGTCCCGGAGAATAATCCTTTGATTGTATCAAATTCCTTTAATCTTGATACTTGCGCGCCAATAGGGGAAGATTCGGTCATTTGCGGCGGTAAGGAGAGCAGTTTTTGGAAAGTGCTGGTGGTGATAATATTCTCCACACGGGCTCCAAGATAAGCGACAAACCCTGAACGAATAACACGCAAAAGAATTTCGCATAGAATGGCGAATATGATGCCTCCTGCTAGATAACTCAGCGTTTCGCCAGATTTGGAAGGAATGACCTGATCATAAATTGACATGATGAATAATGGTACTAACAGGGCGAATATATTTAGCACGAGCGTAACCGCAAATAACTGTTTTATGGTCTAGGGTTTCTCCTGTGGG
>JAESRB010000232.1 GCA_016764855.1 Emcibacter sp. | reverse complement strand
TATCTCTTAGGTCGTTATAAAATTCAGAGAAACTGAAAAGAGGGGACATGAATTTGACGTTTCTTTTTAGGATCTCTGATGACGTTTCCTGAGCTAACACATCTTAAATTTTAGGCGGTTGTCACGGTTGTTGCGCATTAGGTCAGAACAGTTTGTTTGTTCAGATGTTCACGAATGGGCGAGCAGGCCCTGACACAAAAGATCGACCGCCTGAGTAACAAATTCGGACATTTCCTTTTCATTAATTTGGTAGTTCGGTTCGTATATCGCCTGAGCCAAATGTTGGCCGCGCAGCATATCAAGGAAGCAGGTGGCGACTAACTCAACTTGGACTTCTCTGATCTCGCCAGCCTGAATACGTTTTTGTAAAAATATCATAATTGAGTCCCGTATATGCCAGCGATTAGAGCCTATTTTTTTCATAAGGTCGGGGAAGATTCGGCTTTCCGCGACAACCAATCGATAGACTGAGACAGCACTGGGGTGAAGTACGGCATTAAGGTAGGCTTTGCCTAAAATAATGAGGCCGTCTTGGATCGATTTTTCACTGACATCTAATTGTTCAAGGGGGTTTCTGAGATGTTTAATATGATGTTCAACCAGCGCCTCAAACAGGCCTTCTTTATTGCCGAACTGTGAATATAGGGTTGCCATTGATCCACTGGCTAATTGGATTACATCTTTGATATTCGCGGCGCTGTAGCCATGGGTCAGGAATATTTTTTCGGCGGCTTCTAGGAAGGCTAGGCGCCGTGCTTCGGCACGCGATAATTTGGTAGGCAGTGGTTGGCTCATGTAGCTATTCCATTTTTTAGTTGACCATGATAGGTGGCTTGCTTAAAGTGTAATGTAATTTACGTTACACTTAAAGTCTAAACCAACAAAATATCAAACTACTATAACGGAGGAGGAATTGCCTAATGAATAAAAGTAAGAATAAGAAATCATATTTTAATAACCTGTGCTTGATGGGGCTTGCCCAAGCTGGCCTAGTATCGGTCCCGATGGTATCTCAGGCAGAGGCACCTTTCATGCTGGAAGAAGTCGTAGTTACGGCTACCCGTGCCGGAAATACGATGGCGCAGGATACGCCGATATCCATGTCGGTGCTGTCTTGGGATAAATTGTCGGATTCTGGTGTTACCAACGTCAAAGATTTGGCACAGTTGGTGCCGAATTTAAACATTTCCGCGATAACCGTAGCTCCGCTGATCTATATTCGAGGCATTGGCAGTAACAATGTGAATAATGGATCGGACCCGGATGTTACGGTACAGGTTGATGGTGTGTATATTGCCCGCCCGTTCGGTCAATTGAGTGACTTTCTAGATGTGGAGCGGATCGAAGTCTTGCGCGGGCCTCAAGGTACTTTGTATGGTCGGAATGCAGTGGGCGGCGTGATAAATGTAGTCTCACGGAAACCGTCAGAAGAACTTGCCGCAGAAGTGAGATTGACTGTCGGAACCTATGGTTTAAGACAGTTTCAGGGCTATATGACAGGCGCGTTGAGCGAGACTGTGCAAGCTAGTCTGACAATCAATGACACGAAGCGCAGCGGCTATGTGGAAAATATAGTGAGCTCACGCGATAAGTTAAATGATGCGGATCGCAGCAGCGCAAAATTACAAGTACGGTATGCGCCAACAGACCGCTGGGAAGCAATCACGCGGGCAGATTGGACGACAGCAGACGAACATTTTGATAATTATACCCATCTGTTGACCGATGCGCCCTATGCGCCTTTGGCCACAATGTTGCAAGGGCGTTATGATAAGGTTGCATTGGACACCAATAATGAAAATGCGACCCGTATCTGGGGTATTTCGGAAGAGATCAATTATATCATTGATGAACATTATACGGTTAAATCACTGACAGCTTTTCGTCAGAGTAAATTTACGTCTGTGTTTGATACTGATGGCACCGAAGCTCATGTGAGTGTCGGCGTGCAAGCGGATAATGCCAAGCAGTTCAGTCAGGAATTGAACCTGACCGCAAAATTCCCCAAATTCAAAGGTGTCGTTGGTCTGTTTTTCTTTAACGAAAAGCAAAAGAGCGTTGTGGAAGCCATTCTGCCGCCATCAGTCGCAAGACCTGCATTTGCCTCTGCACATGCCAGTGCTTTTCCTATCGCAAAAACCAATTCCATCGCGGCCTTTGCACAAGGGACCTATCAGCTGACTGACGCGTTAGGGCTTACTGTTGGCTTACGTTATACGCGCGATGAGAAAAGCCTTGTTACCGAGGTGCGGCGGATATCACTGAACCCGGCAACACCGGGAGCTTTTTTGCCGGGTTCTCCTTTTACGGCAAACACGCACGAAGTCTTTGATGAATTCACGCCAAAGTTTGGTCTTGAATGGCAAGTGACGGAGGATGCCTTATTCTATGCGTCTGCGACACGTGGTTTCAAAAGTGGTGGCACCAATTATGGGGCGACGAATGTTAATTACCTCAGTTACGAACCGGAAACGATTTGGGCCTATGAATCGGGCTTGAAAAGTGATTGGTTTGACAGCCGACTGCGGGCAAATGCATCCATATTTTATTATGACTACCAAGATTTGCAGGTCTTGCAGCCTTTGGCGCCTGGCGTTATTGCGATCAATAATGCGGCCAGTGCAAAAATCAAAGGTGCAGAATTGGAAGTCAGTGCCATGCCGACCGAGAATTTTCTGGTAACGGCAAGCGCGACCTATCTGGATGCGAAATTTGATGACTTTGCGGCTTCTGGGGTTGCGCGCGGTTTATTGCCCTATGTTGCGACTGATCCTAATTATTCGGCAGCAACACGAACCTATAATGCGAGCGGTAATCGCATGAATAGTGCACCACGCGCGACATTCTCTGCCTCTGCGCAATATAATTTCGACCTCTTCACAGGCGGGATGTATGTGCGCGGTGAATATTATTGGCAGGATAAGGTGTCTTATGACCCCAGTAATGTGGAGATTATGTTTGAGCCTTCTTATGATCTCGTCAATGTGATCTTGGGATATAAGAGCTCGGATAAACGGTGGGGTGTTTTACTGCAAGCGAGAAATATTTTTGATACCCAGCATCTGGTGGGTCGTTCAGGAGCAGGGGGTTTTGCCGCCGGTTTAGCAGGACCTCCGCGGACATTTGCGCTGCAAATATCTCGTAACTGGTAACCCAAAGACGAAGAGGCATGTCAGCTTTAAAAACTGACATGCCTGAAACGGTCTTTTTATGGGCGTTTTTCTAATAAAAAATATTAAGGAATAGAATTTTGAAATTATATGGATCGCATATGGCCGCCAACCCGAGGCGCGTTAAGATATATCTGGCTGAAAAAGGCATCAATATTGAGCAGGTGGATTTTTTAGCACCTTACGCAGAAATGAAAACCGATGAATTTTTGCGTAAAAGCCCAACAGGCCGCATTCCAGTACTGGAATTGGATGATGGCATGTGCTTACCAGAGTCGGTCGCTATTATCGAGTACCTTGAAGAGCTATATCCAGAACCAAACATGTTGGGGGAAACGGAGCGTGAACGGGCTTGGTCGAGGGCTGTGACAGCAATCGTATCAGATTGTGTCATTCCTTGGGGTAATTATGTGCGTCACCGGGCGCCCAGTGTTGTTGAAAATTACGGGTTTAAGCGTATTCCGGCTGTGGCAGAATTTTTTCTCCCCAGTGTGGAACGTGGCCTTAGCGCATTAGAGGCAGTTATTGGTGACAATAATTTTCTCGTGGGTGATAAGCCAATGATACCAGATTGTCATGGGTTTGCCTTATTTCATGCTACTATCGATAAGTTTGGCTATGAAATACCTGAAAAATACCCACGATTACAAGCCTGGTATCAGCGTTTTCTAGAGCGCCCAAGTGCCATGGTCTAAAGGCTTTTTCTGATAACGCAAGATGATATTATCATCGGGTGTTTTAACGGCAGAAAGAAGCTTTATTGGGTCTGTTTTTATATATGAACACGAAATTAGGTATATGTACGATGTCTGAAGCAACAACGATAATCAATCCTCCAAAGCTGGGAATATTCACTAAACTAGCCTATGCAACTAGCGGGATTCCGGTAATGATTGAGCAGCGTGGAATTTCAGCGTTTCTGTTGATTTTTTACAATCAAGTCATTGGTTTGCCGGCTCATATGGTGGCATTTGTATTGATGATATCGTCCATTTTTGACGCATTGTGTGATCCGGCTGTTGGCCAGTGGACTGATAATGCGGAGTCTCGGTTTGGGCGTCGTCATCCCTTTATTTATATTGCGATTGTTCCTTTTGCGGTGGGCTATTTTTTGCTTTGGGTGCCGCCGGTAGGCTGGTCTGATTTTTCCACAGCAGTTTACCTTCTTATGACTCTTCTCTTTTTACGCACGTTTAGTACTTTTTTT
The DNA here is from genome assembly GCA_016764855.1 of Emcibacter sp. Classification (GTDB taxonomy): domain Bacteria; phylum Pseudomonadota; class Alphaproteobacteria; order Sphingomonadales; family Emcibacteraceae; genus Paremcibacter. The sequence continues at coordinate 5,140 of JAESRB010000232.1, read as the reverse complement.
GAATTACCTTCCAGTGCGCTTTTGCCTGAGTTGACACGGGATTACGATGAACGCACAACTATCGTTTCGCTACGGACAATGTTTTCTATCGTAGGCGGTATGGTGATGACATTGTTGGCTTATAAGGTGTTTTTGAAAGAAAATCCGGATGGTACCGGTGGCATTCTCGCACATGATGGATATTTTAGCTATGGGCTGACGGCAGCCTTAGTGATGGCTGTTGTCATGTTGTTTTCATCTGTGAGTACGCATCACCGTATCCCCTATCTCAGTAAGCCACCCAAACGCAAAGTCGGTATCAAGATTATATTGAGGGAACTCCGTGAAACTATAAGTAACCGTTCGTTCGTGGCGTTGCTGGCTGTGGGCATGTTGATGTCAACGGCCAACGGAGCGCGACTTGCTTTGGAGCTGTACTTCGGTCTTTACTTTTGGGAGTTGACGCAAAATCAGCTGTCCATCCTGCTAATTGCAGGTTTGGTTGGTATCGTACCCGGCGCAGCCTTAGCAACTTGGGTATCGAGTAAAATAGGAAAACGGCGTTTGGTCGGTATGGCTCTTATTGGGGGGATTGCCGGCAATGTTGGGCCGGTTCTCTTACGTTTAGTCGGTGTTATGCCTGAGAATGGCAGCGGGATTTTGTTTTCCATATTATTGGTTGATGTGACAATAACTTTTTGTTTCGCTACGATGACATCTATTATGATTACATCGATGATGAATGATGTGGTCGAAGATGTAGAAGTCAAAACAGGACGCCGTAGTGAGGGTGTGTTGTTAGCAGCGGATAGTCTTTTCAGAAAAATGGTGGCCAGTATTGGTATCTTTGTATCAGGCGTTATGCTTACAGTGATTGATTTTCCAGAGCATGCTGAACGGGGCGGGGTGGCACCAGACGTCATTGCCAAACTCGCCTATGGGTATGTGCCAATAACAATTTTCTATATCAGTGCTTTCTTTTTGCTATCCTTTTACCAAATTGACCGTAAATCGCACGAGCGTAATTTAGAAATTTTGCAAAAACGGGCTGAAGGAAATAAGGCGTAAGGCTTGTTAGATATATGGCTATATGTCGTAATGAGTGAGATTTCACAATATGCTTATTTATCGATTGGATCGCTGTATTAGTTTTCCCCGAGGTAGTGTCGTTGATAAATATACGTTGGTTAATGCGCTAAATGACGGGCGTTTGAGGGGGAGGCCATTGCTGGGGCGGATAAGGCTGCCCTAATGGCTGCTTTGGTCTTAAGGGTAGAATGGAGCCCGAAAAAACTTATTTGCGTGATATATTAAGAACTTGTATTTCTTTTATTATTTTTTAAATTAGGTTTTAAGCCATATAGAAAAAGATTTGTAAAATGATCCGCGATTGTTTCTGGAGGTAGTTTTGTTTGTTCCTTGAACCATATAGAATACCAATGATGTAAGCCTGATGTGATGCGATAGGCAAAGTAAGTATCAATTTTACGGTATAAGCCTTTATCGATATAGCTCTGATAGCGTTGCAGGCGCTGTTCTTGATCATCATATATATTTTTTAGAAATTGTATGCGATGTTCCTCCTTTAAGAAGCTCACATTATGGTATGTGAGGCAAGGTCCGCAATCTGTTGAATGTAGTAGAAAAAGGGAGCGGGTATTTTGAATTTCAAATAGATTGTCATCATTGATGTTTTTTCCGACATCAATTTCCATTTGTAGACCCCGTTGTAAGCAACGATACAACAGTGTTTCTTTGTCCTTGAAGTGATAATAAATTCCGGCGCGCGTAACACCTGCATCCGCAGCAATTTCTTTGATTGAGACGCCTAATGCCCCTTTTCGGTTAAAGTTATCAGTCGCGATTCTAAGGATATGATCTACTCAGGCAAGCCGTTTTCCCATCTTGTCGTGCTTATCAAGAAGGGGCGTTAAATCGGGCATTTCAGGGGTATTAAGACGAGGTATATCCCGTCGATAAACGCCGTGGGTGATAATATCGTCAATTCCTTCGATGGCGTCCTGATAGGTGTAATGGTTGTTTTCTGAAAGCCAGAAAGGGGCCCAGTCCAAGATTGAAAAAATTGCGATCGCAGTCAAAATAGGGTTGTCAGAACAGATTGAACCTTCTTTGACGCCCTGTCTGATAATATCCGCTAGTTTTTTTGCATTTTCATATCGTTTTAAGTGAACGGCTTCTGACTTGTTTTTTTCAAGGGCATCAATATCTGTGAATAGAACCATGCGGGGTTTGTTTGGGTTAAATCTTTGTCGAATAAACCGACGAATTGTCTCCAAAGAATCTAATCCGGCCTCAGTACAATCATCAATTTCTTGAGCATAAATATTTAGCCCGTTCATGTAGCAATGAAAGATCAGGTCTTCTTTATCCTCGAAGTAATGATATATGGCGCCGGGCACGAGATTGAGGTTCGAGGCAACCTCCTCCAAAGTCACTTTGGCATAGCTATAACGAGCGTACAGTCGGGTCGCGACTTCGATTATTTTTTTTGACTGATTTTTCTGATTTTTATCGGTATTTTTCATGGCGAAACAGTACGAATAATTTAAATGTAAATCAATCAGGTAATGATTATTTGCTCAGTATTTCTTTTAAATCTATACTTTAAATTCAAATTATTAATGGTTAATTTCTAGATCTCCAGTAATGACGGTATATTTTTGCTATATTTTGCGTTAAAACTTAACAGCAAATTCAAATATATGTTGCATTCTTCTTTATAATAGTTTACACAATATTCAAATTCGTTACGAATATACAAGAACGATGAGAATGAAAAACCAAATCGGGAGTTACTTAATGACTAGAATTATGAATATAAAATCTAAGGTTAATATTGTTGGTGGTTGTGTTTGCAAGAACGCGAAATTTACACGTACCTTGCTGCTGAGTAGTGCTGTAATGCTGTTTGGGGCTGGTTCCCAGTTTACGGCTGTTGCAGAAGAGGGCGATGCTCCGGCTGAGAAGCGCTTAATGTTAGAGGAAGTCGTTGTTACGGCAACAAAACAAGAGAAATCTGTTCAAGACATACCTTTGTCTATTACAGCATTAACAGCAGATGCGCTGAAAGTTCGCGGCATTGAAAATGCAAATGATTTACAACGTGTCGTTCCGGGGCTGGTTGTCGCGAATTCAGGAAATAATGCCGGGAGCGGTTTTGGGGGCAATATGGCCATACGTGGCGTTTCTACGCCAAATAGTACGCCTGGCGGAGACCCTGGGGTTCCGATTTATGTTGACGGTCATTATATTCAGGCCAGTAGTTTTGCAATGCGGGATATGCTGGATATTCAGCGTGTAGAAGTTCTTCGTGGTCCGCAAGGGGTATTAAAAGGCCGAAATGCGAGTGGGGGCAGTATTGAATTAATTACAAAGCGCCCAACCCATGAGTTTGAAGGGGGGTTCTCCGTAGATGTTGGAAATTATAATCGACGGGAAGTAAGGGGAATGCTTAGTGGCCCGCTAAGTGATAAGCTTCGTGTTCGGGTGGTGATTTCCGATGAAAAAAGTGATGGCTATATTGAAAATATCTCACCAGTCGCGCCTCGCAAGGATTTAATGTATGATGACAGCACAAGTATCCGGTTGTCAGCGGAATATGACCTTACGGATGATGTGGAAATATTCCTGAGCGGATATCGGTATGAAGATACGGGAAGTTCGACAGTATATACGGTTACGGGAGAGTTTGATCGTACAACGCCATATTATGTGTCGTTGCCTCTCGATTATGTTAATCCAACAAATACGGACCCTTATAAAGTACGTGCGGATAGCCCGCATGTGGATTACGATTTTGGGCAGGGTGTTTCTTTGGATGTGACATGGGATTTGGGTGGTGTAGTTGTGAAATCACTAAATGCCTATAACGAGTCCCGTTCGGAACTTATACTTGATCTTGATATGACGGATACAGCGCCAAAGGTTGAGTGGGGTAATTTTGTTGATTATAAAACCTACAGTTCAGAGCTGCAATTTTTGTCAAATAATGATACAGATTTACGGTGGGTGGCCGGATTGTTTTACTATAGTGAGACATCGGTAACGGAGACTTTCTTTGATGCCGATCCGGCTATCTTTGCCGCCCGGTTTACGGAAATAAATGATCCGTTGCCCACATTGGACAGTAAAGCTCTGGGTATTTATGCAAATATTGACTATCGCATATCTGAGAAAGTAGAATTGGTGGCCGGTGGCCGTTATAGTTACGATAAGAAAAGCATGCTGCGTGGGCTGACCCGTAGCTATGGTGGTGTATATTTAGCCGGCACATCAGGCTTTACGGATTTAGAGAAGGACTGGAGTAAATTTACTTACAGAGCTGGCTTGAATTATCACGTCAATGATGATGTGATGTTATTCGGATCTTATTCAGTCGGATATCGGGCTGGTGGGTTCAACGCCTTTGCGTTTCAAGAACTGTCTTATGAGCCGGAAAGTATCCAAGCCATTGAGATTGGCATGAAAAGCCGTTGGTGGGATAATAGAATTGAATTGAATATTTCTGCTTTTAGGAATTCCTATAAAGACAAGCAGGAAACGGTTTCCAAAATTATCAGAGACGAGAATGGCGATGCGTTAGATTTTGTGACAAGCATACAAAATTCAGCAACTGCTACAATTAAGGGTGTTGAACTGGAGTTTTTGGCACTTGTAACCGATAGACTGACCTTTGATGCGACGCTTGGGTATCTGGATGCCACGTATGGCGAGCTTTTTGCAATAGATGGTGATCGTCCGGATTTAGGTGTTTTTGACCTTAAGGGGAATAAATTGCCACTTGCGTCTGATTGGAAATTTAATCTTGGGCTACAGTATCAAGTGCCCATATCCGACAGCTTGGGGTCTTTGGCATTTCGTGTAGATTATAGTTGGTTAGATGAATATTTTACGAGCTATTTTAATAGGTCTCTTGCTACAGTTTCCCCCTATGCTGACAATGTTCCTTCGCATGATAATATAAATATGCGGATAACATGGACAAATCCGGATGAAAATTGGCAGGCGGAGTTTTATGTACAGAACCTTGCCAACGACGCGGATCTGGTAAATCAAACGCCGACATTCCATAACGCGGGGCTCAACTTCGTCGTCTATACGAAGCCGCGTATGTACGGGTTCCGTTTATCACATAGTTTCT
>JAESRB010000231.1 GCA_016764855.1 Emcibacter sp. | reverse complement strand
GACTTTCTACGATAGACGACTGTCCATGATTTGTTACCCTTTGGTGAAACTCTCAGATTGAGCCCCTTTACCCCTGAATCCTGATAGTCGGTTCGTATATCGGCTTTGACCGTATCCACAAACCTTGCAGTCAGGTTTTTAGCAACCATAATTTACCTATCTAGATCTATCCGTTTGTTACCCGGGGTAACTGTGGGGTAACAAAAAAACTAAACTCACGTAAACTCCAATAAACACCGATAACCACATTATACAAGATATATCAATAGGTTAATTTGTTCTCTTATGTCACTAATGTTCGCTTATGTTTGCATTTTACTCGTTTGTAATCAATAGGTCCGAGGTTCGAGTCCGTGTGGGCACCATTCCATATTCTTAACTTGTTGAAACTCTTGATATCAAGCTATTCTTGTGTCATTTCGGTACACAATGAGGTATGTGCAGCAGACAAAGAGCGGGTTTCGGCATAGGCGGCGCGTCCCCCAAAGGCTCCAAGCAGCACTCGATAAGTCTGAAATAGTGATTCCACTCGGGAAAACTGAAAGCGAAGTGCGCAGAAACTATTCCAAGGTGAACGCTTAAGCTGAGCGGCCGTTGGAACTTAGCGCTGATCTGAAAGTGAACCTGACGGAATACCAGAGATACTCCCAACTGCTGGCAAAGCTCCGGGGCGACGGAGTATTTGGCCGAGCCGATGTCGAGCATGTCGATGGTAAGGGGTGCAATTTTTTACCCTTAGAAGGCGCGCGGATAAGGAGGTTGCAGAGTTGGAAGGTGTTGCTATAGGCAGGGATGCAGAGGGGAGTTTCAGTGCACCTCAGGAGGAGTGGAGCTGTCCTGCTTTAATGCGCTCCATGTTCTCATTTAAGCGACCTTTCTTTCGAAAGCCAATGGGCTTTTCTAGTCGAATATCTGGGACCGTAGATGCTATTAATGTATTCGAAGATGGCGATCTCAACCGCCCTGCGTGTTTGCCATGAATGCCGCCAAATTAGTTCTGCTTTGATGGTTTTGAAGAATGTCTCCATTAAAGCATTGTCATAACAATTCCCTATGCCACTCACCGACACCATAAAGGCATGCTGGCGTAGCGGCTTTTGATAATCGTGTGAGCAATACTGAGAACCGCGATCCGAGTGATGAATGCAACCCCTCTGTAGCTTTCGCAGGGCTACCGCCATATTCAAGGCACGGATTGCAAGGTTGCGTTTCATCCGGTTGCTGACGGTGCGGCCGATCATGCGCCGCGAATACAAGTCCGGAACCACCGCCAGATATAACCAGCCCTCGCGGGGGCCGATATAACTGATATCAACGAGCTATTTTTGATTGGTTTGTGTTGCTGTGAAGTCACTGTTCAGCAGGTTTTGCGCGATGTTGAATTTATGATTGCTGTCCGTGGTAACCTTATGTTTGCGAGTTCTGACAACCGATATGCCGTTCAGGCGCATCAAGCGGCCCACACGCCGGTGACCAACATCAAAACCTAGTTCCTTCAGCTCTTCGGTCATCTTGGGACGTTCGTAGCTACTCAACGATAACCGAAATTGTTCACGGATATTGGCCAGCAGCACCATATTCTTGCGTTGGCTCTGACTGATAGAACGGGATCGATAGGCTCCATAGCCACGCGGGCTGACATTCATAATTTGGCATAAACGTCCAGCTGGCAGCACAGTCCTATTTTCTTCGATAAACTTAAACCTCATGGTTTTTGGTTCGCGAAGAATTATGTTGCCTTTTTATCACTTCTCTCTCCTCACGCAGAAGGCGATTTTCTTTGCTAAGTTCCTCAATCCTTCACTACAGATCAGATTGAACAGAAGGCTTTTCAGGAGCTTTTCGGTCTTGCTGCATCCATTTTCTTAATGTTGAAAAGCCAATACTAAAATCAGCAGCTATCTGCTTTCGCGTCAGGCCGCTTGTCAGCGCAACCCGAACCGCTTCCGGCCTACATCCTGCTGTGCGTTTCGTTCCCATTGTCCTTCTCTTTTTGCGTATAATACGCGGTTAAAGGAGCGGCACAATTCCGCGACAGGTGCACGTTTGTTGAATGGCGTATTAAGGCAAGTATAAAATCCACAGGAATGAACGCAAAGAACGCGGCGCATAGTTCGAATGGGGAAGTTGGAAGGATGGGCATCAATAAGCGCGTACTTCATTTTACATCACTGGTGAACTGCGCGGTGGCACTTTTCAAGTGTCCCCTCCTTAGGAACTCATGAATACCCACTAGAATGTGGATTCAATTCAGCCGGCACCTGATTGCGAAGAGTTGTATCATGGATAAGAGATTTATGGCCTTCTTTTTAAAACGGCTTGCAGTCTTCGCATATCCTTCATCTTGCAGAAAAAATGCTCAACGATGTTGCTCATGGCGTAGAGATTTTTGTCATGTTGTATTGGATTATGCGTATTGCTCTTTGATGGGATAACGTCCGATGCCTCTTCATCGGCAATCTGTTGCCTGATTTTAGCACTTCCGTAAGCCTTGTCAGTAACGATGGCGAGTGATGGGATTTCCCAATTTAGATAGGCGGCCATCATCTGACTGTCATGCGGTTGTCCATCGCTAATTTCCAGCCGGTATGGGCGCCCTTTGGCATCTACGGTCGCGAGAACCTTGCTTGTGCGACCGCCTCGCGAGTGGCCAATACCTTCCGCCAGTTCCCCTTTTTTTAACCCAAGCGCTGCACGGTGATTCTTGACGATACAAGCATTATTGAAAATCAAATTTTTCTCGCATTCCTGAGAGGGGGGGGGCTCGGATGTCGACCGCCAGATACCGCGCTCACCCTGCCTTACATAACGATGTAAACCGTGGTTTGGAGATCATGATGTTCCGGCAATCACGTCTAGGCGCTCCAGTACGCGAAATATAGAAGACGCCATTCAGGATTTGCCTGTCACCCTTATGTTTGGGGCCTCGCCCTTGTTTAGGAAGAAGAGGGCCAGTAACCACCCATCCTTCATCGCTCATATAAGGCTGTGCCATGGAAACCTCTATATTTTGAGGTTTTGAATCTTAATCTATGAGTTAAATCAATAATATGAGTATGGTTTAGGTACTAATTTGGTATAAAATAAAACTTAAGTCTTATTTTGTCTTGTTTGTGAGGTGTTTTGACCACCATTTTACTAATGATGTCCTGGTCAATATCTATTTTGTCTAGTGAG
>JAESRB010000230.1 GCA_016764855.1 Emcibacter sp. | reverse complement strand
TTATCCGTAGCAATAATGCCTCTTGCGGCAAGATCCGCGTAAATCTCCATTTCCGCATTCATGCGTGTAATGGCCGCAGCGGTCATTCCAACTTGCTTTTCTTCAGCTTCTGAGGCGGCAATTAAAGAAATTATTTTAGCTTCTGCATCGTTTATGCCCTGCCTAACCACAGGGTCTCCGGGCTTGGCTTTTGGGGCCGGCGTATCTCCATGAACAAATCTATCTTTTGGTTTGGATTTTTGATCAATAGAGAAACCTTGTCGAGTAGTGTCATTAGGAAAGATAGTGGGAATGTTTGGTTTGCCACTTATTGCTATCATATTCATCATTTTAGAATGAAGTTTTAACAACTCCTCTGTTTTTTCTTTAGCAATATCAAGATACCCAAAATGCATGCGCGTTTTATTTAATTTCTCTATTTCTCGTTCAAGGTTCCCAATTTCTTGCGCCAACATTTCAATTTCGCTCACATCATCCTGGGTAATTAATTGCGTCAAACCTTCTAGGGAGGACGCTAGAGCTACCGTGATTTTTAAAGCATCATTCACCTTGTCAATTCTGGTTGCCATTGCTGTTAATAGGCCACTCCATGCCCTCTCAAGTCGCGGCGGAATCTCCGAAAACCTTTTATCTACTTCGGCAGAGGATTCTATCAAGGCCTGAAAAACATCCTTAGAAGCAAGTTTCCCGGCTAAAACCATTTTTCTTAATTCTGATGTGGATTTACCCAAACTTTTTGCGATCGCGTTTGCAACGGCGGGAATATTTTCAAGGATAGAATTAAATTCTTCGGCTCTAAATATCCCCGCTCCCAAGCCTTGAGCTAACTGTGTTGTTCCTGCGGCAAGAGAACTGGTAGAGGCACCCGAAATTATTCCCAATTTCTGGACGGTTTCATTCAACCGTAAAATATCTGTATTTGTAGCCCCGAGATCACCAGCCGCAATAGACAACCTCTGAAATAATTCAACATTATTGCCCAGCACACTGCCCGTTTTAATAGCCGTAGCAGTAATACCATCCCAGACTTTATTAAACCCACCGCTTTCCCGGGTGGCATCCTTTATTCTATCCTGAAGGACATCAATTTTATCCGCTGTCAATAAAGCTTGTCGCCCCGCAAGAACTACCGCAGCGGCCAACCCAACACGAACATTCCGGGCAATATTCTTCCCCCACTTCTCAAATCTCTGGTCTGAGCGTTTAAGCCGTTTTTCAATATGTCCTAACTTACCATCCACATGACGTGTCGCACGGGTCACATTCGCTTGCATTCGCCGCGTATCCGCGTCAAGCCGGATTAATAAGGCATGCAAATCATCTGACAAGTTTTTTCTCCAGCGCGTCTAATTCGTTACGGCTTAAAGGGTCTGCGGTTTTATCGGGGTCCACACCTTGGGCTATCAACCAGCCCCGATGCATCCAGTATAATTCTGCGAATGTCGCCGCCCAAAATTCAGCCGGGGACCATCCAAGTTGCCCTGCCATCTCTAGATAACAGGGCCATTCTAAGCCGTTGGCAGCTTTTCCTCGGGCTTTTGAGACTTTTTTCCGGGGCTAAATGTCCCCATGATCAACGTTTTAATCGCCAGAGCTACCGCTTCAAGGCCAAGGTATTTTATGATTTCAAAAGCCTCCTCAGCGGTCATTCCGGTTGTCACAGAAAGACAAAATGACATTTCATAGAAAGACAAAGCATTAACGTGAATTAGTGACTTTGCCAACTCCACTTCAATCTGTTTTGCCTCTTTAAAGCCAAGACGGAGGACGTGCTTAACATCGTCCACCGCAAGAATGTGTTCTCCTGATACCGTCATAATTAAGCCGCCGTGAATGTTACGGCACCAGAAGATTCTAGCGATAAACTATACGTCCTCTCTCCATTATATTCACCGGAATATTCAAGGCTTGTTATCTGAAAATTACCTTCAAACGTTGCCCCTGATTCAAATGCTATTTGATAATTATCAATAGATGAAGCCAAGGCCTTGGCTTGAACATCAAGTTGGCTGACATCATCTATGAAAATTCCACTGCCCGAAATAGCAACAGAGCGCATGCCGGCATTTGCAAGCAATTCTCGCCAGCCAGTGGAGTCTTTACTCGTCACATCCACGGTTTGCGCGTTAAGTGTAAAACCTGTCGCGCGCATCCCACCAATAGTGGTAAAAACCTCTGGGGCTTCCCCGTCACCTGCCCTCAAGAGGAAGGCGCGGCCTTTTTCTGCTGCCATGATTTAGTCTCCTGTTTTAGATATAAAAAAAGCCCCCGGAATGGAGGCTGAAATAGAAAAAGGCCCGTGTGAGAGCCTTCGTTTGGTGTGATTATCGGCTTCTATAGTGCGTGCAGCCTATTCCCCGCAACTTGCATTGCTTTCTAAAAATAGATATATCGGTAGATGAGCAAAAAATATAAAACTGAATTTAAAGTAAAGAAAGAAAAAACAATGGACTCAAAAATCCTAATGTTGCTCGTAGCCATGGTCGGGTTCACAATATATTTTATACCTACTATTGTTGCTGCCATACGAAACCACCCTAATGTTGTAGCAATTTCACTCCTTAATATTTTTCTTGGATGGACATTTCTTGGATGGGTTGGTGCATTAATTTGGTCAGCAACCAATATTGCATCCTCTGATAATAAATAAAAACACGCTACTTTTTTATATATGATCAGGTATGTGCCAATATCTCAAAATCAATCACCCCATGCCGCGTAATGCCATCTGCATCGGTCATCGACCTATCAGAAATATACCGACAATCCACGAAATTAACCCCCTGCAACGGCAGTTCCACCCAATCAAGGGCGGTTCTAATTCTACTGATAATCCGAGAGCATTCGTCACGGTCTTTATGCCAAACATGTATTCTTAGCTCCGGGCGACTCCCCGTGAATGTCTTTGTGGACCAGTCGTTGTTCTGCCATTCATCTATATCCACATAAGGCAATAACGCGTCCAGTGGCGCACCATTATAAATTTTAACATTCAGCGCGATATTAAGTTTCTCAAAAACGGCGGTTTTAACTTCAATTTCCATAACTTCCGGCCTTTTTGAGTGCTTTGTCCACAGCGCGGTTTATATTTCTCATAATACGCCTTTGTAATTTTGTATATGCGGGCCCAAGTGAGGGTTGGGCTTTTTGGGCTGTAATTTTCCCGTTTCCACGCGTGCCAAATTCCGCAAAATGCGACCGCCACCCGCCTCGTCTCCACCCTCGAATATTGCCTTTTTTGCGCCAACCGATAGTCGCACCAAGTTTGTCGCCCTTATGATGAACTTTCATGGCCCGTTTTAGGTCGCCCTTATCTTCTGGGACGTTCCTTTGTGCTTCGACATAAACCATGTCTGCACTTTCCCGAATAACAGTCTGTAATTCCTTTTTGATCTCTTTCGGTAAAATGGTAGAGAGCTTAATCCGCAACTTGGACCGCCCGTCAAGTCTGGACGCCATCTTCACATTCCAATGTTAAAAACATGCCCGGCGTCTCGTTCTCCGCCTCCCACCTGTCAGAGATTGACCGTATCTGCATATTCTTTTCTCCCCAAGAAATAAAATCCGCCGTTGTCACGTCCCGACTATAAATTTTAACCAGGTAAGTTTGTATCGTCGCCAGTCGTCCGGCGTCTTGTCCCTCCCTGCCCCGTATCGGTTTGACATTAGCCCAAACAGTTGCAAGAACCGTATCCGTCGTTTCTGTGGCACCTGTATCACTTGTTGCGACCGTTTTCCGCATTATCGTGATCCGGTCGCGCATATGTCCGATTTTCATAGCACCGGCACCTTTTCAGATGACAACAAGGCCATTGCCGTTTCAGGGATATCTCCGCCGGTTCCAACAATTTCCCTATTATGAAAATAATGCCCTACCAGGTAGCAAATCGCGATGCGAACATGCTCAGGTACAGCATTCCAGTCCGGGCCATATCCTGCGGTATAGGTAATTGCTACTGCGGACAGTTGGCGCCGGGTAGAAGGCCAAGACAGGCCATAAGCCGGCACGATCCGCCCCTGTTTGAACTTGCCCCCCAAATCAACCAGATATTGATCGGGGACTAGGGTCTGATCAGCTCCGTCACTATCCACATATTCAATGCTGTCAACGGATCTTAAAAATACCTCTGACGGACAAATTATAGATGGAAAGCAATCCAGCTTATCAACATATTGCCGATTAATGAATGGCCGACGGGTGATTTCTTCGGCCCGTGTTGTGGCCGCAAACATCAAAGATAAAATTTCAGCATCTGACTCGTTATCATCCAACCGCAGCCATGCCTTAACCTGTTGCAAGGTCACAGGCAAACTGGTTGGGGCGGCTAATTGCGTCATAGGTGGCCCACTTTCAAAATAATTGATCTCTTATCCTGCAAACCGTTTTCCGTGGTGATGTGCGCCGTTAGACGGTAAGTAGCCCCCAACAGTCCACCAGATATTTTAGTCGTCACGACTGCGCCGGACTTCGTTGGATCAGATTTAATCGGGCTGTTATCATCATTCGGAAAAATCTCCCACACGCAGCCGGCCACACTATCCCCGGATGTCAGCCAAACGGAAAAATCGATACTGTAATCCACGTTGACAGCATCCGGGTTATGGGCATAGACAGCGGACATTATTTAGATTTACCCTTGGTCAGATACCCGGCTTTTTTGGCAATATCTGCACATTCTGGGCTAACGTCATGCGCCCCAACGTCATATCGTTCAATATCAATGCCGTTGTTTGGCGAATAAGCAAAAGCCTTGGTAAATTCAACATTCACCTTTTTTTCTTCCGGCTGGTTGTCTGTTTTTTTGGTCATTTTATCACCTCCATGTGAAAGGGGCCCGAAGCCCCCTATGTTATGTTAAGCAGCACATTTGATGAATTTGAGGGCGCGTGTATCAAAAGCCCCTCCCAACATCCGCCGCCGAATGTAGAACATCACATTACCCTTGCTGGTCACATCATCGCGCATGATCCGCAAACCACGATAGGAATTAGCTTGTAGGCTTTTTTCCAATCACCAAAGGCCACCGACAATGCGCCAGCTGCCTCCTGCGGCATATCATCCAACAACTTGTAACCATAGCCGTTGATCTGCGCCGGGGTTCCGTCTGTCATCGCGGGTTGATAGATATAAACACCGTCAGCATCTTTCAACTTACGGATGGTCCGTAAAGTCTTTCTGTGCATCCCATACTGAGCATTGCGCAGATAACGACCGTGCAGCTCTGCTTCAACATCAATGAAAGCATCCCCCGTGGTCGTATCGTTGGCAATACTTGCCGCAATACCGGAAGCCACAAACTGGAACTGACCAGAAGCCCGGCTGTCGTCATCTGTGGCAACAGCAGTATAAGTCAACAAGCCTTTCGGTTTGTCTGTCCCGTTCCCACTCATAATAACCGCAGATTCTTCTTCGCCAAATCCTTCAACTGCTGAATTTTGCAGCCATGCCGACACATCGAAGAAGAGATCATCAAATGATTCTTCTGTGGTTGACGGCAGCGCATAAATCATGCCCCCAGGGTATGTAACAGGTGTCAAGGTTGGGGTTCCCGTTGCCCCAACGCCGTCACCTTCTCCGCGCCAGCCAACATTAGCCCCGCCCATATCGAGCAAATCCGTAACGTTTGTGCTGCCACGGTTCTCTACAGTAACCAGATCACGAACACTGCTTTCTTTCGCCAGACGCGCCTCAATATTCCGGCTTACATCAACTGGAATACCAGCCCCCCAACCACCTGTCGTGGTTGATCCCGCCTTGGTTTGGATTTTCTTCAAGGCGGATTTTTCGCCAGTACGCAGGAAATCATCAAAGGAGGCCTTTTCTTCCTTTGTCACCTCTTCAGAATTTCCGCCACCTGCACCGGGACGGTTGGATTTTGCTTGCAGGGCGGAAATGTCTTCGGCCATTTGCTCAAGTTTGTCCATCCCATCATTGATGCGGCTGAGTTTTTCAGTTGTGAGGACATCGGCGGAATTTTTCAGTTCAAGTTCTTTCATCCGGTTATCGTTGGCAGCCTTGAATTCATGAAAAGTTGTGTTCATGTCTTCAAGTGCTTTTTTCAATTCTGGGTCCATATTTCTATCCTTAAAAATTAATGTCCCTTAATTCAGGGAACGGATTGTTTTGGTAATGTTATTGACGCCATCCACAACATCCCGTTGTGTCTTAGGGTCAAAATTCGAGGCCAGTTCTTTTGCCTCTTTTTGCGAACAACATCCCGCTGCCCGTACAAATTTCTCTAAGTCTCTCTGTGTTTTCACATCCGACACACGCGCAGAGGCCAGCGCCGGGAAAGTAACAATCGAAGTTTCCCAAAGGTCCAGCTCTGTAAGCTTTAATACCTTTGCTTCTTCATCCCATTCCGCATCTTTGACCTCATATCCAATAGATAAACCGTCCAAGTTGCCTGCTTTAAGGTGGGCATACGCCCTTGCTGCCAAAGGATCGTCTTTAATGAGCAATTGCCCTTTGACGAACAGACCTTTTTCGTCCTCGTACATTTCAATATATTTACCGATTGGCTCGTCTGATTTATGTTGCCATAACAACTTAGGCATCGTTCCTTTTTGATTATGGGCAGACAGGCTTTTCGCAAAAGCACCAGCCATAACCATATCGTTATAGGAATCAATTTCGCCAAAAACAGACGCATATCCTTCAAAGATACCATCGCCGCCAACGGCTTTAACTGACAGTTTCACTGTCCTCTGCTTGCTCTTCATTTTCTTTGTTTCCCATATTCATCGGTGTTAATGGCTCGTCCAATCCCGGTAGCGGGTTTTTCCCGTCCCGCGCACGAAGTTCATTTCTGGTCCGGGTGCCGATCTCTGCTTGTGTACGGTCATACATTGCTTGATCTTTCATACTCCCGCGCAGGAACACCCCTTCATCCAGATGTAGCCGCAAAGCGTCATTATCCAGCAAGACCCTATCAATCAATTCTTTGAACCGCCGCATCCACGGGAGTAACGTGAACGTCCGGTGTGCTGAAAAAAATGCTTCTGCACTGGCAAAAGTCGGTGCCTTGTCCGTATGTCCGATCATTTGTGGGAAAACACGGAATCCCCGGCATATTTCTTCCACTTGAAACTTCCGGCCTTCCAGGTGCTGTTGATCTACAGCGGACATTGAAAGCTGTTGAAAACCCCAGTCCCCATCAAGAACCCCAAGCCCAAACCGTCCTCCGCCGCTAGACAACTTTCTCAGACCCTGCTTGATGCGGTCACTGGCCTCTGTTGAGCCGATCCCGTCCTTCTTAAAGAGCAGTGCCCCCGGATGCCCACCGTTTTTGAATAACATTGCCTGAGTCTCTTCGAGGCCCATTGACAGTCCTATAGCCTCACGCAGCAACTTAACCGTATCCGCACCAACCAGACGATCAATCATCAGGCCCCGGAGATGCAGGACATCCTGAGGCCCATATTCGCCAAGAACGCCGCCCTCAATATCGGTTATTCGGTAAACGACCTCGTAATTTTCTGACTGGTCCACGGTGACTTGCCCTGTGATAAGTGGTAGTAATTCCATGGGTCTGCCAGAATTGTCACGACTGACAAAAGCGTAACCGCTTCCGGTCAGGCAGGCATTAAGGACCATATGCTCGACAAATTCGCCCGGTGACATCCAGTCGTTGGGCTTTCGCGTTAATAATTTATGCACCGCATGTTTGTGCTGCGGCTTTAAAATCTCCCGGCCCAGTTTGTCCTCTGTTATTTCAACGATACTCCGGGGCATGTTGGCGATATCTTCGGCTATCACACGGACGCAGGCCACCACCGTAGTCACTTCAAGCGCGGTTTTCGCCGTAACGGTCATACCGGACTTAGTCCCCATACCAAACTCGAATGAATCCGCAAGCATCGCCTGTCCTACAGATATAGACTGGTTTTTTGTGAATATATTCGTGAACCAATTTCCCATCTAAAAAACCATCATTTCTTCTGTTTCCAAATAACTGTCCATTTCCCCTGCCTCAATTGCCACGCCAGACAAGCCCACCGCCATCATTAGCGCAACAGGCCCATCAATCTTGTTTTCTGCCCTAGCCTTGTTTGGAAAGACATTTTCTTTTTTGTCTTCTTTGGCAACGACATTGCCCATCATCCAATCCATGCAAGGGTCACCGTCCTGAACAATCCTCTTAGAGGCGATGAGTGCATCAAGGGTTTTCATGGGATCCGAGAAATTTTTAACCGTTTGCCCATATTCCACCATTGGAACACCTTCCGCTAAAAGACGGGTGGCCAAGTAGTTCCCCTGGTAAGGGTCGTACCCCACTAGCCGAGTCTCAAATATTTTTGTAATTTCCAAAATGTCTTGTTCTATGCAAGCAAAATCAATCACATTGCCGTCCGTCCGCTCGAGCCAGCCATCAATCGTTAAGGCATTGTAACGTTCTGAATTAGCCCCGAAGTCCGTATCACTGTCACCTTCCGGTAAATATTGCTTGCCAAATACCGCGTATTTTCCATTGCCAATTTCAATAAAAACCCGAAGCGCTGCAATATCTCGCTTGCTCGCAAGATCAAGGCCAAACCATGCCGGGCAACCCGCATAGTCATCCATGTTAAAATTCTGTACAGCACAGGATTTCCAGCCCTCAACATTGAAATAACTATTCATCGCCCCAACCCATAAGTTGAGATGCTTGGTTTTAAAGGGACCTTGCTTCCGCGCCGATGCGATGGCCTGCTTTTGCTGTGATAATAAAAAATCCCGGCCCACAGACACGCCAAAATTAGGGTTGGCCTTTTTTAAGCCGGCTTCACTTTTCCAATCGTCATCAGGGTCAGCCGTATAAACCAATGCAAATAATTCATCATCTTCTGTTATCCCCTTCAAAACGGATAAACAATCAAGCCAGTCGTTGTAACAAGCTCCGCCGATTGTCTCCCCTGCGGTGCTCGTCACCAAAGACAGCGGCTGACTCCGTGCTCCCATACCTGTTTCCATTGTACTGACAAGCGTATCGTCGGGATGCTCATGATATTCATCAGCGATCGAGCAATGAGGGGACGAGCCATCCCCCGGTTTTCCAATTAGTGGCTTAAAAAATCCATCGTCCTCATGACAAATAATTGACTTTGCCAACGCTTCAACGCTGTAAAATTCCCTAAAGTCTTCGCTCTTGTCGACCATTCGCTTCGCAGGCCTAAAAACTTCCCACGCCTGAGCTTCGGTTGTTGCACCACAATATACTTCCGGCGCATATTCCTCATCAGCCGCCGCCATTTTTAGTCCTATACGGGCTGCAACGTCAGATTTTCCATTTTTGCGGGCGACATATAACCGCGCCCTTCGTATCACTCTGGTTAAATCGGGGCGCATCCATCCATAAATCATACAGACAAAAAAAGCCTGCCACCCCTCAAGAACAAAAGGTTCTGACCTTTTTGCCCAAACGCCCTTGGTATGTGGAAATAAGCAAATAAACTGACAGGCTTTTTCAGCCTTCTTCTTGTCAAGCTTGTACCGCTTCTCTTTCCGCCACAACAACGACCGTGCGCATTGTTGAATGATGGGTTCGCAGGCGATCACCCTGCCCGAAACAACATCTCGCGCATATTTCCAAGCTAAATTTACATAATTCATATTTTAGCAAACGGGTTCTTTTTTTTTGCCTCGCCTCTGAGAATTCGAGACTTTGGGCCAGCCAATCCAAACAGTTCTCTTTTCTTACGCGCCTCAGCCAAGGCAGTGATTGGCGGACAGTCCCCCTCTAAAAATGATTTTCGGCATGACGCCTCTAAAGAACAATATGCCGCGAACTCTGAGCTATCCATTTCCCCTGCTCCCGCTTCCATAACCCGTCCGATCTCTTCTTGCCAAACGATCTCAGCGGCGGCGTCAAGGTATTCCGGCATCATAGGGGGGCTATCAGGCACGATCAATTGAAGCTTATCGGCATCCCGGTCACGGCGGTAAGTACCCCGCGCCACTTTAGTAGAGGCGGGTTCTGGCTTGCGGCCTCTCTTCATTTTCTACAACCCAATTCTCATTAATTCCAAAACCCAAAAGTTTAATTCGTCCGTGCAAAAAACTCCCCCAACACGCCGGTCTCCCAGACCATATTTGATGAACTTTTGACGCCCCCCCCATGACCGAAAGCCCTGATTGCGTGGGGGGGCACCTTTTAGCTTTCGGCTCTGTACGGGCTTCCTAGGGCCTCCTAGGGCCTCCTAGCATGACCCTCTCCATGTGCGGCTTTTCTCACTGAAATATCGATGAACCGCATCAGTTCTCTGCGCGTCAACACGACCGAGACACGTTGTTATATCCGTATCCATGACAATTACGTCAGCACTCAAAAGGTCGGCCCACCATGTACGCTCTGCCTCTGTTGGAGCACCCACAATAAACCACACGTGGCTATGTGCTTCCTCTGATAGTTGGGCCAGCATCTTATTGCGTACACGCAGGGCACCTGATAGGTGCTGTCTCTGTGCTCTATGCCCGTGCTGTCCGCACACTATTTTAAAGCATTCGTCCAGATCGATAACCTTGTCGTAAGGCCTCTTATTATTCTCAACGTGTGTGTTCTTACCTGATCCCGGTGCGCCACATACAATCGTCACAGGGCTGATGGGCTTGGGTATCCATGATGGGTGCGTATGTCCAAAGCCACCGTCCTCCGCTACCGTCTTCAATGAGTGGCAGGACTTCCTCAGTACTTGATGGTTTCCTTCCTTCCAAAACAGGGGATCATCTGGGCCATATACTGCTTTGATATGGTCTATCTCAGCGTTGTCCGGGTGCCTCGGAAATCCTGTTATTATTCTCTCACCACACCCGCACCCACATACCGGGCCATTTTCCTTTATATGTTCCAGTATGATTACCTTGCGAAACTTCTGCCAGCGTTTACCGTACCCTCTCGCGTGAGCTGATTTCTTTCTATCCGGAGGCTGCCTTCCTACTCGCTCTTGCTTAAACCGTGGAGGCGCTGAAGGCATGCCATGCTCTCCACGGTTTAGGTTTACGCCGATGGGTCTGCAATTTCGATATCCCAAGCCCCAAGGGTCAGCGTACTGCCCGAAGTCAACCCAAGTGACGTGGACGTGGTCACATAAAGCAACACACTATTCGCCGTATCCAACAAAGCCACATGATCACCAGTCCCTGTATTATCCACATTAATCCCCGACTTGCTGGCCACGGCAATCTTCCGCCCGCTCACATCGCCATTACCAACGATTAAATCCGTACCAGCCATAGCAACATCAGCGAGGAAGTTCCCACCGCCTACATTAGCCGCTGCATAATTGGCCGGCTCTCCGGCGCAAACCGTCATAAGGTTGCAGTTGTTTTTAATTTCATTCAGCGCACTATCAAGAACGCTATCGTCTACTTTTTTTCCCATGATTAAATCCTTAATGTTCTATTTTCTGTCGGCAGAAGGTAAGTGCGGTTTTCTGCCGGCACTGTAAGTGTTCGTTCCGGGCTGACCATCAAATCAGCAGGGTTAAAAATACTGGCCTGACCGCTGGTAAGGCCGTGTGTCACATTATCAGCAGCCAACCCCATCAACTGCGACAGAGTGACCCCATCACTGCCAATGCTATGACTGGCATGATCCGCACTTAACATCTGCCCTTGGGTCAAGACGACCTGATCGGACAACTGCGAGAGAGTGGCAGAAATTGGGCTCAGTGATAGAAACTGGCTTAACGATACATTGTCCGAAGATAACCCTTTGATGCCATTGACCGGGCCGAGTATTTGAAAATGTGTCTGATCAACAGCGCCGGACTGTAATGAATGACCACCGCCGCTGATGGATAACGTCAACCCTTGTGATAATTGAGCCGGGTCTGTTACATGAGCATGGAGCGCATATTCAACAACTAGAGCCTGACCTTGCTCAATCGCTGCATTGTCCACCACATGCCCATGCGCCGCATCAGCAACAGACATATTTTGTAGGTGACTTAAATTCAGTTGATCACTGATTACCGCGCTATATGCCGGATTAATATTGATTAACTGGTTCTGAGTGATCTCTGGGCCATAAGCCGCATGGGAATGAACCCCATCGCCAATGACCAGATTTTGACCTTGTGATAGCGGAACTGCATCGGCGGTATGACCACAAATGCCATTTTGAACCGCCAGAACAGCCACACTAATTGCATCCTC
>JAESRB010000229.1 GCA_016764855.1 Emcibacter sp. | reverse complement strand
ATATTCAGGACTGGTGTATCAGTCGTCAGCTTTGGTGGGGACATCAAATCCCGGCGTGGTACGGACCAGATGGTGAAATTTTTGTCAGTATGACTGAGGAAGAGGCTCAAACTCAGGCCAATAAGCATTACGGTGAAGAAAAGAAACTGATCCGAGACCCGGATGTTCTGGATACTTGGTTCTCATCAGCCCTTTGGCCTTTTGGTACGCTTGGCTGGCCCGATGATACGCCAGAATTAAAGAAACATTATAAAACGGATGTTCTGATTACCGGCTTTGATATTATTTTCTTTTGGGTCGCACGCATGATGATGGACGGGATTCATTTCATGGATGAAGTTCCCTTCCATACGGTTTATGTCCACGCGCTTGTTCGTGATGAGCATGGGGCCAAAATGTCAAAGTCAAAAGGCAATGTCATTAACCCACTTGATTTGGTGGATAAATTCGGAGCTGATGCTCTGCGGTTTACGCTGGCTTCTATGGAGGCACAGGGCCGAGATATTAAGATGTCTGAAAAACGGGTTGAAGGATATCGGAATTTCGGCACCAAATTATGGAATGCAGCTCGTTTCTGTGACATGAATGGCTGTTTTGATAATCTGGACCCGGCCTTTGATCCGGCGAATGTTCATCTCGCGGTGAATAAATGGATTATTGGCGAGGTGGTTAAGGCCACAGGGGATGTCACCAAGGCACTGGAAGCCTTCCGGTATAATGATGCAACGGCGGCAATCTATCATTTCACATGGGGTACGTTCTGTGACTGGTATGTGGAGCTGATTAAACCACAATTTTTTGGCGAAGATGAACAAGCCAAGGTGGAAACCCGTAATACAGCAGCATGGGTTATGGATCAGATTTTGAAAAGCTTGCATCCCTTCATGCCGTTTATCACGGAAGAAATCTGGGGAAGTTTGCGTGATGACCGGGAAACCGACCTGATCATTTCCGATTGGCCAACGCTTGATTCCGCATTAATTGATGATACGGCATCTCAGGAGATGAATTGGGTTATTCAGTTGGTGTCCGATATCCGTACCGCGCGTGCAGAAATGAATGTTCCAGCTGGTGCTAAACTTGATATGCTCGTACAGGGAGCAACGGCTGATACCCAGAAAGCCCTTGAAGCTCAAGCCAATGTGATTAAACGTCTGGCCCGCCTTGAAACAATTAATATGCATGAAGGCGATGCGCCCAAAGGGGCTGTTCAGGTTGTGGTTGGTGAAGCAACTTACTTTCTGCCCTTGTCCGGTATTATTGATATTGCTGCAGAAAAAGCTCGGTTAAACAAAAGTCTTGATAAACTCGCCAAAGAAATCGGCGGTATTTCCGGGCGTTTGAATAATGAGGCCTTTATGGCAAAGGCACCGGATAATGTTGTGGCGGAGAACCGTAAAAACCTTGAATTGGCCGAGCAAAAAGCGGCAAAAATCAAGGAAGGGATCAGCCGTCTTGATGCCATGGATTAAGAAGATAAATTAACAGATCCATTAATAAATAATCTAAATTTGGATTGAGGTATGTATAAAGTATTTTTTTCTATCATTTTGTATTTTACCATACCTCATATACCGTTGGCAGTTGCGGCGACCGAAAGTTCCGCACATATAATAACGCCACAGACAGTCAAGCTGACCTATAAGGCCTATTGGGGCGGTTTTGTCATATCAAACATCCATTCATTGGGGAAAATAAATGCCAATGGCTATGAGATGGAAATCTCCTACGAGGTAACCGGACTGGCCTCATTTTTCAGCAATATGAAAAATAAAGTTTCGGTACAGGGAACGTTTTCTCCAAGCGGTGCCCTTAAACCGCTTGTATATAAGAATACGGGAAGTTGGAGCCGTTATAATTTTGATACGTTAACTGAATTTAACGAAACAGACAGTAAAATATTTTCCCATGAGTATGAGTTCAAATTCAAAGAAGACGTAAAATATATTCCTATCAAGGATGAATTGAGATTTGGCCCGGATATGCTCAGCTTTTATCTTGGGCTAACACTTAATGACAATGCGCTGAAAATCGGCACAGAACTAAAGCATCAAAATGTATTTGGTGGGTTTTATCTTCTTGATATTGCTTATAGATGTACAGAAAATAAACAATTTAAAAGCAAGCGATCTGCATTTTCCGGTGAAGTAATTGTATGTGAATTTAAGGATAGTGTCCTTGATGGCAGTTTTGAGCGGATAAATAAGAAATCCAAGAAAAAGAAAAAAAAGAACCGAGATAAGTTCGAGCCTGTTCCGCTGACAATATGGTATGCTAAACCCAAGGACCTGAAAAATATGATTCCGGTTTATAGTGAATTCCCTATAGGGTGGGGGACAGTACGGGTTTATCTTTCTGACATCGAAGTGATATCAAATTAGATGTGTTTTATTTAAGGTTTCTCTCAAAAGCCTTTTAGCAAGCTAACTCAGGCACGCTCTTCACCACTGAATTTATTTTAGAATGCATATTTCTATGAAAATATTCCAAGCATCAATAATAAGCCTGTCATTCCAAAAGAATAAATTCTAAGTTACTGCCTATGGAATTTCAGGATCAGGGCATAATAATTTCTCTTCGCAAGCACGGTGAATATGACGCGATTATTGACGTTCTGACAGCGGAGCATGGTCGCCACGCGGGTATGGTCAAGGGGGGGATGGGGCGCCGTCAACGGGGAACACTCCAGCCTGGCAATGAAATCATCCTGACTTGGCGCGGACGATTGGAAAGCCAGCTTGGCTCCTATAGCGTGGAATTACGCAATGCCCGTTCGGCGTCTTTTTTAGATTATCCCTCAAAGCTCGGAGTCTTGAACAGCGTTTGTGCTATTCTTTCCACCTGTCTGGCAGAACGGGAAGAGCATCGTGCTTTGTATGATGCTCTCCAAATATTACTGGATATGCTGGAAACCATGGATCACAGGCCAGAGAACTGGGGTGCTTTACTGGTACGGTGGGAGATAGGACTCTTGGCGGAATTGGGGTTTGGTCTTGATTTAAGCTGTTGTGCCGCAACGGGTGTAACCGATGATTTGATCTATGTATCACCCAAATCAGGGCGGGCAGTGAGCGCAGAAGCCGGCCGGCCGTACCATGATAAATTATTGCCCTTACCCGCGTTTTTAT
>JAESRB010000228.1 GCA_016764855.1 Emcibacter sp. | reverse complement strand
TTAATATATGAGTCAATCATATAAACAACAAGTTACGTGTGTATTATAAAAGTTATGACAAAATATAAGGATATGGAAAAAGCCCTGGATGTTCTTAAAACCCTGAACCATCCGGTTCGATTAAGCATTTTATGTAATTTGACTGAGAAGGAAGAAATGTCCGCAGGCAGTATCGTTGAACAGGAAAAAGGGCTGGCAAGCCAATCACAGGTGTCACAATATCTAAGATGGTTGCGGGACCGTGATTATGTGGCGGTGCGTAAGCAGGGACAATTCTCTTATTACCGGATATCTTCGCCGGAAATTCGCGCTCTTATTGAAAAACTGCATGAGTTATTTTGTGCTGAGGGTGAGGCTTGAGCCGTAATTTGGCAGAAAAAGCCGATAATTTCATATAATCTATTGCCGATTGAGGCATCTCGTCTTACATAAGGGGTGGCGGGTTCTGTCTTTCGCGTGGTTTATATTACTCCCCGGGGCGATAATCTTTCCAAAGGGAGCTGTCCCTGTCCGGATCGTGGTCCGGTTATATGGCGCCCACCTGTATAAACAGGTTCCGGAGGATACTACATAAGTTACGGCTGTGACGGTCCCGCTACTTTAAAATATTGGACAGGCATGAAACAGAAGAAAACAGCGTTGCGTCAGGAAATGAAAGTGGTTCGCCAACAGATACATGACCGACATATCCAAGAACAGAATGATATGATGGCCGTACGGCAAATGACTTCTGGTCTACTTATGTTACCGGAAATTGCGGGAGAGGTGCAGCGTGGGATCAAGGCCCGGCGCGGCGAACCTCATATTGTGGCGGGATTTTCCGCAATTCAAACGGAAATTGATTGCCTTTTTATCCTGAAAGCCTTGAGCGCGATCCAGTGTCGATGTGCTTTGCCAGTTATAAAAGATAAAAATCAGCCTTTAATTTTTCGAGAATGGGATTTGGCCGAAGATTTAGTGGACAGCCATTTCGGTACGATGGAGCCGGGGGCGAATTGCTCCGATGTAATGCCGGACATCATTCTGGTGCCTATGTTGGCCTTTGATGAAACAGGCCATCGGTTGGGGTATGGCGGCGGATATTATGACCGTACACTGGAATATTACCGGAATAAAGGCCATGCTTTCACTGCTATTGGAATTGCTTTCGAGGGACAAAAGCGGGATCAAATTCCCGTGGCAGATTATGATCAGCCCTTGGATATTATTGTTACAGAACAGAAAGTCTACAGACCGTGAGATTATTATATTTAGGGGATATTGTTGGACGCGCCGGACGCGCTTTGGCCGTGGAGAAGATTCCCGAACTTCGCAAATCGTTAAAATTGGACATTGTTGTGATTAACGGGGAAAATGCCGCAGCGGGTTTTGGCATAACATCCAAGATATGTACGGAATTGTTTGAGGCCGGGGTTGATGTGATCAGCACGGGCAATCATATTTGGGATCAAAAAGAAACCAAAAGCCATATCTCAGGGGAGCCGCGTCTTATTCGCCCGCTTAATTTTCCGTCCGGTACGCCGGGCCGGGGCAGCGTTATGGTGCAGGATGCACGGGGCCGTAATGTGCTGGTGATGAATGTGATGGGGCAGGTATTCATGAATGCGCTGGATGATCCCTTTGCCGCTGTGGATGCGGAACTTAAGAAATATGCCTTGGGCAGTACGGTGAAATTTATTCTGGTGGATATTCACGGTGAAGCTACGTCTGAAAAAATGGCCATGGGGCATTTTTGTGATGGTCGGGCTTCGCTCGTCGTTGGAACGCATAGTCATGTACCGACCGCCGACGCACAGATATTGGATGGTGGTACAGCTTACCAGACGGATGCTGGTATGTGCGGCGATTACAATTCAGTGATCGGAATGGATAAGGCGGAACCCTTACAGCGGTTCACCCGCAAAATGTCTACGGGTCGTTTCACGCCAGCTTTGGGAGAGGCCACCTTATGTGGTGTTTATGTGGAAACCGATGATCAGACAGGATTGGCCAAACGTATTGAGCCTCTCCGTCTTGGCGCGCGACTTCATGAGCATATTCCTACGGTTTAAGCGAAGAGCAGAAACAAAGAAAAGCGGCCTGTGAGCCGCTTTTTTATTGATGTCATTTGCGCCAATAGAACTATTGTCTATGGGCTGGTTTTAGGCCAGTTTAGAGCTTGCTCAAGACGGTCATCGCCCCAGAAAAGTTCGCCGTCTCCTGTGATGAGGCTGGGCGCGCCAAAGATACCCTTTTCTTGGGCCTCTGCTGTATTGGCAAATAAGGCTTGCTTGATGTCCGGGCTTTTGGCCTGCTGGAAGAGTTGGTCGCTATCATGGCCTAAGTTATTCAGGATTTGAGCAATGACTTGGGGTTCTGCGATATTTTGCCCCTCGGAAAATTCTGCGCGATAGGCAGACTTGCTAAATTCCCCCCGTTGATCGGCGTCGGGCAGGCAAAGCGCAATCCTTGCGGCTAATATACTATTTTGTGGAAAAACCTGATCCGATTTTTTAAAGGGTAAGCCGTATAAATCTGCGCTTCGTTCAATATCGCGCCACATGTAATTCCCTTTGGCTTTATATATACCAAAGGGGGAGGTGTCCCAGCCCTGACTTTTAAAAATAGGTCCCAGAAGAAAAGGTCGCCACGCGATATCCATGCCATTGGATTGGGCCAGAGACTGAATTCTCTCGGCCGCCAGATAAGAATATGTAGAGGCAAATTCATACCAAAATTCAATTTTTGGCCAAAATTCAGTTTTTGAAGTTCCCATAATGTTCTTCCTTAATAAATATATGACACTGAGGGAGAATATAGTCATATTTTACGGGTTACGCATCATTTTATCGGATTTTTTGGCAAAAAACTCAATTCAAGGTTCACAAATCGCAGCCATTGTATTATCACGGATAGGAACCTTTATTTAATAAGTATAAGGCCCGAAAGCGGGCTTTGCAGGAAAAGACATATGGCTGGCCATTCCAAGTTTAAAAATATTATGCATCGTAAGGGCGCACAGGATAAAAAACGCTCCTCACTTTTTAGTAAATTGTCTAAGGAAATCACGGTTGCGGCCAAGATGGGCGGCCCGGATACGGAGAGTAATCCACGATTGCGTTTGGCGGTACAAACCGCGCGTGGCCAATCCATGCCCAAGGATAATATCCTGCGTGCGATTAACAAGTCACAAACTGGCGATGCTGAAAATTATGACGAAATCCGCTACGAAGGTTATGGCCCTGGCGGTACGGCACTGATCGTGGAAAGCCTGACTGATAACCGCAACCGTGCGGCGTCAGACATTCGTACAGCCTTTGCCAAAAACGGGGGCAACCTCGGCGAAACAGGAAGTGTCGCTTTTCAATTTGAAAAATTGGGCGAGATTGTTTTTGACGCTGGGGTTAAATCCGCCGATGACATATTTGAAATTGCGCTGGAAGCCGGTGCAGAAGACGTGGTGTCCGATGATGAAACCCATGAAATCTACTGTGCGATGGAAGACTTGCAGGACGTTACCGCAGCCTTGGTCGAAGCTATTGGTGCAGAGCCGAAATCAGCAAAACTGATGTGGAAGCCAGGTGTTACGGTAGAGGTTGATCTGGAAAATGCCCGTAAATTGCTGAAAATGATTGATGTTCTGGATGATCTTGATGATGTGCAGAGTATTTACGGTAATTATGAAATTTCTGATGAAATTATGGAGCAACTCAGCGAGTGACAATAACGCGGCCTCAGGCTCGGTCCAAAACACGACAACGATTGATTGGTATTGATCCGGGATTACGGAAAACCGGTTGGGGGGTCATTGATGTGGAAGGATCGCGCTTGATCCATGTGGCCAATGGTGTTGTATGTTCTGATGACCGTGCCACGCTGGCGGAACGGCTTGTTCAATTATTTGATGGTCTGCAACAGGTGATTGCCGATTGGGAGCCTCATTCGGCCGCCGTAGAAGAGACATTCGTGAATAAAAATCCAAACTCAACCTTAAAACTTGGTCAGGCGCGGGGTATTGCATTGCTGGTGCCTTCTCTTGCCGGGGTGCCCGTTGCGGAATATTCTCCCAACCATATTAAAAAAACGGTTGTCGGGGCGGGACATGCGGGCAAGGCGCAAGTGGCTGCTATGCTGAAAATATTATTGCCACAGGCGGTCATAAATGGGGAAGATGCCGGGGATGCGCTGGCTGTTGCCATATGTCATGCCCATAATGGCGGGGTTCATAGCAGCCTGCACAGTACAATGAAAAAAGATCGTGCCCCCGTGACCAAGGGCGGTGCGCAGATATTATACCGAGGAAGCCGCTGATGATTGCCAAATTAAAGGGTCTTGTTGATAGTGTTGGTGAAGGCCATTGTGTGATTGATGTGAATGGCGTGGGCTATCTTGTCTTTTGTTCCGGGCGCACGTTGGGGAATTTGCCTGCGGAAGGGGAGGCAACGACCCTTATGATTGAGACCCATGTGCGGGAAGATCATATCCAT
>JAESRB010000227.1 GCA_016764855.1 Emcibacter sp. | reverse complement strand
CGTTTTGATTGGCAAATTAACACCATGAAAACTTCATGGTTACGTGTAATGACAGCATATTGACGGGCAAGGCCGTTGCCTTGGCGGTTGTATTCTGAGCGATGAAGCGTTGATGGAAGAGCGTATTTTGCCTTACCTGCGTCACACGGGACCGAATATCAGTCCTTTTAACGCATGGGTGCTGTTGAAAAGCCTCGAAACCCTTGACCTACGGGTGGAGCGCATGTGTCAGAATGCGGCAAAGGTTGCGGACGCGTTGAGTGATCTGGGGTCGGGCCGGGAGGGTTTTGATTATGTCAAATACCCCGGACGGACGGATTTTGCTCAACATGATCTGGCCATGAAACAAATGACTATGGGCGGGAGCATAGTTGCTTTGCATGTGCCGGGCGGCCGTGATCAGGCATTTAAATTCCTTAATGCCTTGGAAATTGTTGATATTTCCAATAACCTTGGAGATGCAAAAAGTCTGATGACGCATCCGGCGAGTACAACACATGCCAGCGTCAGCGAAGAAGCCAGACTTGATGTTGGTATTACAGAAGGAATGTTGCGCTTGTCAGTGGGGCTGGAACATTCAGATGATTTGATAGAAGATTTGCAGAAGGCGGCCGACATAGCGGGATTATAACCGGGCTGGAATAGCATGAGTGACGATAAAGTTGATTTTATGAAAATGAGTAAAAAGGCTTATGAAGCAACGACGCAGGGTGTGAAAGTCTCTGTGCGGCCTTTTTATCTGGACGATGAGTCTGACCCTGAAGAGGGGCGCTATTTTTGGGCCTATCAGGTGAAGATTGAAAATGTCGGTTCAGAGACACTACAATTGAAAAGCCGTTATTGGTGTATCACGGACTCCGTAGGTCGGGTCGAGGAAGTGCGCGGCGAAGGTGTTATTGGCGAACAGCCAGTGATTGAGCCGGGATTTGTTTTCGAGTATACCAGCGGTGCGCCGCTGGGGACCGCGTCAGGATTTATGTCCGGTCATTATTGTATGCATAAAAACGATGGCACTTCGTTTGAGGTGGAAATACCAGCCTTCTCATTGGACAGCCCCTATGATTCTCACACACTTAACTAAATTAATGGGTAAATAAAATTACAGGAAATTTCTTGTGACGGAAGCAACAAAAAATAAAGGCTTGAAAAAGCCGACACAGACAGAGGCAGAAGACGCCGTCAGGACACTTTTACGTTGGGCGGGTGATGATCCCACACGGGAAGGCCTTCTTGATACCCCAAAACGTGTTGTTAAGGCTTATGGAGAGTTTTTTCGGGGATATGGGGAAGATCCGCGTCAGATATTATCCCGCACATTTGAAGAAGTCTGCGGCTATGATGAGCTGATTGTGCTTCGTGATATTCCCTTTGAGTCCCACTGTGAACATCATATGGCACCGATCATTGGCCGGGCACATGTGGGTTACCTCCCCAATAAGAAAGTTATTGGGATTAGCAAGTTGGCCCGTGTTGTGGAAACATATGCTAAACGGCTTCAGGTGCAGGAAAAGTTAACGGCACAGATTGCTGATTGTATATGGGAAGTGTTGGAACCGCTTGGAGTTGGCGTTATTATTCAGGCGACTCATGAATGTATGTCCACGCGCGGGGTTCATACCCATGGGGTTTCTATGGTGACCAGCCGTATGGTTGGTGCTTTTCGTGATGATGAGAAGACCCGCCGTGAATTTCTGACCGTTGTGGGTACATTTGAACCGCACAAGGGATAAAATAATAAAAGGCGCATAGCTGATTGGTTGATCTTCGTCCCATTTTTCTGATTAACGGATTATTTCTGCTCATTTTGGGGGTGGGGATGCTGTTTCCGGCATTGGTAGATGTGGCGGTGGGCAATCCGGACTGGCAGGTCTTTGCCATCTGTGCCGGGTTGGTCATGTTTGTTGGCGGATTGCTTTTCCTGACCAGTCGTGGCGATGATGAGGAACTGTCCATTCAGCAGGCCTTTATTCTGACGGTCTCCACATGGGTGGTCATACCAATTTTCGGGGCTTTGCCCTTTGTCTATTCTGATCTTGCTTTAAGCTATACCGATGCCTTTTTTGAGGCTATGTCAGGCCTGTCGACTACGGGGTCTACGGTCATTACTGGTCTTGACGGCGCGCCGCCGGGAATTTTGCTTTGGCGGGCTTTATTGCAATGGTTTGGCGGGGTTGGCATCATTATCATGGCGGTCATTATTCTGCCGTTCCTGCGCGTAGGGGGGATGCAATTATTTAAAGTCGGGGCGTTTGATACGGCGGAAAAGGTTCTGCCACGGGCGGCACAGTTGGGCCTTGCCATATCATTACTGTATGTGGGACTGACCATCATTTGCGGGGTTGCGCTCTGGTCGGCGGGAATGAGCGTTTTTGAGGCCACCTGCCATTCCTTTACGACCATTGCCACGGGGGGCTATTCCACTTCGGATGGCTCAATCGGGCATTTTGACAGTATTTTGATCGACTATATCATTGTCTTATTCATGATCATTGGCAGCATGCCCTTCATTCTTTATTTGAAAATGGTTCAGGGACATAGTCTGGTCTTATGGAAGGATTCTCAAGTCCGGTGGTTTTTGGCCCTTCTTGTTGTTTTGATTGGTATCCTCAGTCTATGGCGGTGGAGTGGCAGTGAGCAGAGCATGGTGGAAATCTTGCGTTATACGATCTTTAACGTGGTTTCTATCCTTACCGGGACCGGGTTTGCCACGGCGGATTATACCTCATGGGGAACGCTGGCGGTGGTGTTCTTCTTTTTCATCATGTTCATTGGCGGCTGTGCGGGGTCCACATCGTGCGGGATCAAGATATTCCGGTTTCAGGTGTTGGTCAGTATGGTGTCGGCGCATTTGAAACATATATTGCGGCCCAATGCCATATTCATTCCCCGCTATAATGATATGCCGATCAAGAATGACGTCATGGGGTCGGTGATCAGTTACTTTTTTCTGTTTCTGGTCTGCTTCCTGATGTTGGCCTTTGCGCTGTCGCTGACTGGATTGGATTTTATCACGGCGGTTTCCGGTGCTGGCACGGCCATTTCCAATGTAGGCCCGGCTTTAGGTTCGATCATTGGGCCGACGGGAACTTTTCAATCCTTACCGGATACGGCAAAATGGTTCCTGACAGTGGGTATGTTGTTGGGGCGTTTGGAACTGTTTGCGGTGCTTATTCTCTTCTCGCCCCAGTTTTGGCGGCTATAGAGGGGGCTATTCTGTTTCTTCTTTCTCTTCTTCTGCGGCCTCAATGATGCTGATCAACAATTGACGCTGGTGGGCCAAAAGGGAAAATTGTTTGTCCAGCTTTTTGATCAGCTCACGGGCTTCGTCGGCGTCGATATAGCCGGGTGTTTTGCTGGAGGGGCTGATGCTGCCCAAAATCCCGCCGATATTGGTCGCATTTTTAAGGCTCGCCCGGCTGGCGATTGAATGCCAATCCACATCATTATCCAATGTTTCAATGGGCAGGAACACCCCGCCCGCCAGAAAGGCGAAATGTTCGGAGATCACAGTAGATTCTGTTTCCCGAACTAGCCTTTCTACACGCTCAAGTGACAGTTCCGCATCATTGTTAGGGTCGGTCAGATCATAGGCGCGGGTACGGCCAATGTCCAATATTTCCATGACGCGGGGGATGCCGCCGACCTGTTTGAATAATTCACTGACGACGGCCTTGGTTGAGCCGTATTTTCGCCGTTTCAAGGGATTAAATGACATATTATTTTCTCCATACCCTTTGTAATTATTTTTTCCTGCTATAAACTATACTTTAAAAAATACAGGGTCGTAAATGAAAGAATATTCCTCATCTGAAATGCTGGCAAAGCTGATCTCTTTTGACACCACAAGTTGGAAGTCGAATCTGGAGCTTATTGACTTTGTCGTTGATTACCTGAATGGCTATGGCGTCTCCTCGCAAGTTTTTTATAATGAGGAAAAGACCAAAGCTAACCTGTTGGCGACCATTGGCCCCAAAGACGTTCCGGGTATTATTCTGTCCGGTCATACGGATGTTGTCCCCGTTGCGGAGCAGAACTGGTCCTATGATCCGTTTGATATGATCGAGCGGGACGGCAAGCTTTTTGGTCGGGGAACTTGCGATATGAAAGGCTTTATCGCCTGTGTTCTGGCGGCGGTGCCGAGATTTGTTGAAGCGGATTTGAGCGAGCCTCTGCATCTGGCATTTTCCTATGACGAGGAAACCGGCTGTACAGGCGTCATGAGCCTTGTGGAATATGTCAAGGCCATGCCCGTTCGGCCAAGGGCCTGTATCGTTGGCGAACCGACGAGCATGCGGGTGGTGAATTCCCATAAGGGGATTTCTCATCTTTTAACCCGTGTTTACGGGGTCGAGGCCCATTCCAGCACGGATAAGGGTCTGAATGCGGTGATGTATGCGGCAAAAATGATTGGTTTTCTGGGGGAGTTGGCCCATGAACTGACCACGTGTCCGCCGTTGGTTGAGGGGTTTGAACCGCCCTATACTACCGTTCATGTGGGCCGGGTCAAGGGCGGAACAGCGGCCAATATCACGCCGTCCTATTGTGAAATTGAATGGGATATCAGGCCTATGCCGGGGCAGGAATGCGCGGAAATAATGGATCGCTTTAACAGTTTTATAGCAGATTCTATTTTGCCTGCCATGAAGGCCCGCGCATCTGAAACACTGATAGAAAATGCCGCCGATAAAATATGGGTGGAGACGGAAATATTGTCCAATGTTCCGCCCCTGTTGCCGGAAACGGGATCATCGGCAGAAACGCTGGTATTGGCATTGGCCAATCAGAATGCGGTTACGGTGGTATCTTACGGGACAGAAGCCGGATTATTTCAGGCCACGGGCGGCGTTCCAACGGTGGTTTTCGGACCGGGAAGCATTCTTCAGGCCCATAGGCCAGACGAGTATATTGACTGTACAGAAATGACATCCTGTGATGAATTTCTGGGCAGATTATTAAGTATCATTAGAGTTCAGGACTAAAACTATGTCGATTATCGAAGCCATCAAAAGCCGAAACAGCAACGCGTTTATGTCAGAGCAGGATGTTGACCCCGGTCTTATCCGTCAAATATTGGATGCGGCAGTTTGTACGCCGGTACATTATTGTACGAACCCGTGGCGTTTTCTTGTCATTCAGGGGGAAGGCCGTAAAAAACTGGGTGACGTTATGGCGGCTCATTTTGCCAAAGGTATGGATGAGCCAGATAGCGCAGAAAATTTGGTCTTATTGGAGAAAATGCGGAAAAAAGCCTTTCGCGCCCCTGTGATTATCGTGGTTGCTGCGGCGAAATCGGACATTAAAAAAGCTAAAATGGTGGAGGATGTGGCCTCGGTTTCTGCAGCATGTCAGAATATTCTTTTGGCATCAGCGGAGTTGGGTTTGAGCGCAATATGGCGTACAGGCGGGATGACTTATGTGGAGGATACGGCGGCTTCTCTCGGTTTTGAAGAGGATAGCCTTTTGGCTGGCTTCATATATTTGGGCTACCCGTTAAAGGAAATGCCGCCTAAGCCCCGGCCAACGTCAGAGGCATTTACCCGCTGGATGAATGAATAAATAATTGAATGAATAAAAGGAATTTAAAATGGATTTGAACATCACAGGACGTACCGCTCTTGTTACTGGGGGATCAAAAGGATTGGGCTTTGCCAGTGCGGAGATCCTTAGCCGTGAGGGGGCAAAGGTTGCTATTGCTGCCCGGACGGAAGAAACCTTGCTGAAATCCGCGAAAAAGATTGGGGCGGTGCCGATTGTATCGGATCTGTCAGATCGGGCCGGGGTTCTGGCTTGTATTGACAAAACCCGGGATATGATTGGCAACCCGGACATTCTGGTGATCAATACTGGAGGACCGCAACCGGCGACTTTCGCACAAACCACGCCCGATGGTTGGCGCACTGCAACGGATCAGCTTTTTCATTTCACGATCGAAATGATCACAGCGTTCCTAGAGCCCATGAAAGAGAAATCTTGGGGCAGAATCGTGATCATAACGTCGTTTGCGGCAAAAGAACCCGTACCGAATTTGTTATATTCCAACGCGCTGCGGGCCGGGATACATGGCTTGGTCAATAGCCTTGCGTCCGAAGTGGCGGAGCAGGGCGTGACCATCAATGCGGTGATGCCCGGTTTTATCAAGACGGACCGGATGACCAGCATGGGGCTGGTCCTGGACAAGGTAGCGGCCAGCATTCCGGCAAAACGACTGGGACAGCCTTCGGAGTTAGGCGACCTTGTAGCATTCCTCTGTTCTGATCGGGCAACTTACATCAATGGTCAGGCCATCGCCTGTGACGGGGGCCTTTTACAGGGAATATAAAGGCTGAGACGTCTTTAATGGATCAGGTTTTTTAATTCAAACTTATGATTTGTGCTACAGAATTCACAGGTCATGGTGATGATGCCATCTTCGGCGCAATCCTGTAATTCTTCCGTTGTAAAGCCGGATAAAACGGTGTGTAGCTTCTTTTCCGAACAACGGCAACCGGTGTGCATTTCCGTTGTGGTGAAAACCCGGACGCCGCTATCATGATAAAGTCTGAGGAGTAAATCCTGTAGGGAAAGCTTGGCGTCCAAAAGTTCTTCTGGCTTCACACTGGCCAATAAGATCGTGGCCGTGTTCCATTGGTCTTCTGTCTGATTTTCTTCGGGAACCTCTTCGGAGGTTCCCCTTGCCAGATGCTGTATCATTATGGCGGCGGCCCGCAGGCGGCCATCAGGCCCCTTGTCACAGCTTAGGACCAGATGGGTGGGTAGCTGTTCAGAGGTTCGAAAATACTCTTCCGCAGATTCTTTCAGGCTGTGATTCTTGAGCTTCACAATGCCTTGATAGCGATCCATATATTGCCCTTGATCCATGGTGATCACAAGCTGACCTTCGCCCAGAAGCGGGGTTTTATCCTGATCAAGACCAGCATAGCCTCGGATCACGCCGTCGCCGGCGCCATCGGTGTAAAAGTCACTGACCAATGTTTGGATTTTACCGTCGCTTTTCATTTGCAGGGTCAAGATGCCGTTATATTTCATCATGCTGCCCAACAGCGCCGTCAGCGCCATAGCCTGTCCCAATTCCAGTTTGACGTCATCGGGATAACCATGTTTGTCCAGAACGTTATTCAGACAGGTATCAAGCCGGATAATCCGGCCTTTGATGTCCTGTCCTTCTATCTGAAATGCAAGGCAACTATCTGTATAAAGTGGGGTCATTGTTATTTTCCGAAACACCACATCAGGATGCTTTTCTGAATGTGAAGACGATTTTCTGCTTCGTCCCAAATGACGGACCGGGGGCCATCAATGACTTCATCAGTTACTTCTTCGCCCCGATGCGCGGGCAGGCAATGCATGAACAGGCTGTCATCATGGGATTCGCGCATTAATTTCCGGTTGACTTGATAGGGAGCCAAAATGGCGAGGCGTTCTTCGATATCTGTATCTCCCATGGAGACCCATGTGTCGGTGATGATACAATCGGCGTCCCTTGCCGCCTCTAGCGGGTGATGAGTCAGGCTGACTTTGCCGCCATTGTTTTTCGCCCATTCCAGAACCTGTGTCGGGGGGCAGAATTCTTTCGGACAGGCCAATACCAGTTCACAACCAAATAACACTGCCGCATGAATCCAGGAAACGGCAACGTTGTTTCCATCGCCGGACCAGACAATTTTCTTACCTTTGATGGGACCACGATGTTCTTCATAGGTCAAAACATCGGCCATGACCTGACAGGGATGGGAATAATCGGTTAGCGCGTTGATTACAGGCACGGTGGCATGGGCGGCCATCTCCAGTAAGGAATCGTGACTGTTGGCCCGTAACATAACCGCATCGACAAAGCCGGATAGGACTTGTGCCGTATCAGACAGGCTTTCCCCGCGGCCAAGCTGCATATCATCGCCTTGTAAAACGATAGCGGTGCCGCCCAGTTGATGGATAGACATTTCAAAGGAAACACGGGTCCGGGTTGACGGCTTTTCAAAGATCATGGCGAGGCTTTTATCCGCCAGCGGCCGATCAGGATGAATAAATCCTTTGCCATTGCCTTCTTGGGTGGCGGTGGCTTTCAGAGCCTTGGCCTTTTCAATGATGTCTCTGGCCTCGTCCTGCGTCAGGCTGGCAAGGTCAAGAAAATGTCTCAAGGGATTTTTCAGTCTATAATTGCTCATTATTCATCTGACTGCGGTTCAGGCAGTTCCTTCTCAATTTCTGCACAAATATCGTCTAATTTTTTGAGGGCTTCATTGATGTGATTCTTTTCAATAATCAAAGGAGGTAACAGGCGAACCGTATTATCGGCGGCACCAATAAGCAACAGGCCTTTTTCCAGAGCCTTGGCGACAAATACTGGCGGTTCAGTTGTGATTTTTAAGCCAAGCATCAGCCCAACGCCCCGGACCAGTTCAATAATTTTGGGATATTTGTTACGTAATGTCATCAAGCCTTTTCTAAGGTCAAAAGACATTTTTTCAACATGGTCGAGGAAGCCATCGGCCAATAGAATATCCAGAACCTTATTGCCAATAGCCATTGCCATGGGATTGCCACCAAATGTAGAGCCGTGGCTCCCGGTCGTCATGGCGCGCCCGACTTTCTCTGTGGCAAGACAAGCGCCTAGCGGGAAACCACCGCCAATACCCTTTGCCGTACAGAGAATATCCGGTGTGATATTGCTATGTTGATAAGCGAAGAGTTTTTCCGTCCGGCCCATGCCACACTGAACCTCGTCTAGAATCAGTAAGATGCCGTGGCGGTCACAGATATCTCTTAAAATTTGCATATTGTCGCTGGACAATGGTTTGATGCCACCTTCACCGATGACGGGCTCAATCATGATAGCCGCTGTTTCGGACGTGACGGCCTTTTCTACTTTGCTCATGTCCCGATAAAAAGGCACATTGTCAAAGCCCTGCAACATGGGGCCAAAGCCCTTGGTCAGTTTTTCCTGACAGGAGGCCGCGATGGTTGCCAAGGTCCTGCCGTGAAAACAGCCCTCAAAAGTGATGACCCGGTAACGTTCCGGATTGTCGTTCTCGTAATGGTATTTACGGGCCATTTTCAGAGCGCATTCAACGGCCTCAGCCCCTGAATTGGTAAAGAACATAGTGTCGGCAAATGTAATTTCCGCGAACCGCTCCGCCAGTTTTTCCTGTTCGGGAATGCGGTAAAGGTTGGAGGTGTGCCAGATTTTCTTCGCCTGTTCCGTTATGGTTTTAACAAGTTCCGGGTGACAAAAGCCAAGGTTGTTGACCGCAATGCCGCTGCCAAAATCCAGATATTTTTTGCCTTCTTCATCATAGGCATAAACGCCTTCGCCGTGTTCTATGGCGAATGCGGTTCTGGCATAGGTTGGCAAGACGGGGGGAATGATGTTTTCTTCCTGATTGTCTGTGCGGCTGTTTTTCATTTTTTATTCTCTGAATTTACTTGAAATCGGCCGCAGAATATCACGTCTGGGGCCGGGTCTGTCAATATAACAATGTATTTAAGGGTGATTATGGGCGCAATTTATAGCCTGTGCTGAACATCCGGTAGCATGTCAGTCCCAAAATGACGTTAAGGGTGGCAATATATATCACACCGGTCAAAAGGTGACCATCGGCATGGTCAATGATTCCATAGCGGAAACCATCAATCAGATAGAAGAACGGGTTAAGCTGGCTGAGGTCATGCCAAATGCCCGGCAGGCGATCGATGGAATAAAATGTGCCGGACAGAAAGGATAAGGGCACGATGACGAAATTGGTGATGCTGGAGCTTTGTTCCCATTTTTCCGCCCAGATTCCGGCGATAATGCCCAGGAATGCGAGCATGACAGCAGCAGAAATGCCATAATAAAACAACGCCCAGACATTGGGGAACGTGAGATCCACAAAGAAAAACATAGAGAGTGTGACGAAAGTTCCGACCAGCATGGCCCGGGTAACGGCCGCCAGCGTGAAGGCCAGAGTCATTTCGCCGGGTCCAAGGGGGGCAAGCAGGAGGTCAACAATATTTCCCTGCATCTTAGAGGTCATCAGGCTTGAGATCGTATTGGCAAAAGCATTTTGTACAATCGCCATAATCACCAACCCGGGGGCCAGAAAAAGTTCAAAAGGGATGTCGCCGCTATAACGCCTTGAGCCGCCCAGCGCGATGGTAAAGACCGTCATGAACAGCGCGGTGGTAATCACAGGGGAGAGGACAGTCTGCCCCACAACTTTGAAGAAACGGCGCACTTCTTTAGAGTAGAGCGTCCAGACGCCAAGCCAGTTTATCGCGCCAATTCTTTTTGCGCCAAAGGCGGGTAAATTCTGTCCAATGGTCCAGTTGCTTTTCATAAAATCGTCCCGTACGGTCTTTAGTATTATATGTGTATTACCTGCATGTTCGTGGTCATTTAAACAGCTTTTACAGCAGAAAAGCGCGGACTGCAAGTACTCGGGCCTTGACCTTTAGGCAAGAGAAGATTAGACAACAGCCTTGCCTATGCGCTATTATCGCATAAATACAGGATGACGTGAAGGATTGAATAATGGCATGGACAGATGAACGGGTCGCAAAATTACGGGAACTCTGGGATAAAGGCTTAAGTGCCAGCCAGATCGCGACGGCCCTTGCCGAGGGCGTTACGCGTAATGCTGTGATCGGTAAAGCGCATCGTATGAACCTTGCCTCACGTCCGTCACCGGTGAAAGCGGACCCAAAGAAAAAGGTCAAAAAGCCGACGGAAAAGAAAGTCGCTGCCGTAAAAGCCAAAGTTCGGGGTGGTAAGGTTTCCTTGTTGGAGTTAACCGAAAGAATGTGCAAATGGCCTATTGGTCATCCGGGCGAAGGGGGTTTTCATTTTTGTGGTAAGGCCTCAGCCGCTACATTCCCCTATTGTCCTGAGCATTGTGGTCAGGCCTATCAGGTGCAGCAGCCTCGCCGTGATCGTCGGGCAAACAGAGGTCGGATTTCCGCCACTCCGGTGAGATAATTCCCACCGGCTTATCCATCTGATTTTTATATTTTTATTTCCCATATGGAGAGAATCTCGCAGGCGATGTCTGCGGGGAGAGCATTGGTGCCCATCGCGGCTCTTGCCGCCAGACCGCTTTCTCCAAAAATATCTTGGAAAAGTTCCGATGCGCCGTTAATAACTTTTGGGCTGTCCGTATAGTCGTCGGTACATTTCACGACACCTTGAATCTGAACACATTGTACAACCTTGTCCAGATTGCCGCCACAGGCCTTTTTAAGTTGGGCCAGAATATTTATTCCTGTGGTCCGGGCGGCGTAATAGCCCTGTTCAGTGGTTAGGTTATCTCCCACACGACCGAGCCCCGGATGTTCAGGCGAATGAATCGGACCTTGTCCGGCAATATAAACAAGATTTCCAGAGATGCGGAATGGGGTATAGGCGGCCATTGGTCCCGGTGCCGCAGGCAGGGTAATGCCAAGTTCTTTGAGACGCCGCTCAATTTTGCCCCCTCCGTTTGCGCGGGCGATTCCCATGGATGAGGCCAAAAATGATGAAGCCAAAAAGGATGAAGACAGAATGCTGCCCATCCCAATGGCACTGAAAAAGCTTCTTCTTTTCATATTATATTCCCTATTTTTGATATTTGTATCTTCAACCATAGTTTGTTACTCTGACTTTATATAGCGTAGCTATGATAGAAATAAATAACGGGGATATCAATTATGTTAAAAATTCAGAGATTGTTTTTTGTATTTTTATTCGTCAGTGTTTCTACCTTCATATCAACAGCGTCGGCGCAGGATGGAAAGAAAGCATCCGGGAAAGAGCGTTCGCCTCTTGTTATCATCGATAAAGATCCTTATCCGAGTACATATGCTCCCTTTCCCTCTGTTGTGACCGTAATTACAAAGGCGATCATATTGACGGGTACGGGGGAACAGCTTGAAGGCGCTTCGATTTTGATGGAGAAGGGCCGGATTGTTGCCGTCGGACCTGACCTGACCATTCCTTATGGGGCAACAGTGATTGACGCCACCGGAAAATGGGTGACGCCGGGGATTATTGATGTGCATTCCCATTTGGGCGTTTATGCGTCACCGGGGCATAAATCAATGTCAGATGGCAATGAAGCGACAAGTCCGGTGACCGCAGATGTCTGGGCAGAGCATTCTGTTTGGCCGCAGGACCCGGGATTTTCCAGAGCTATTGCCGGGGGAATCACCACATTACAAATTTTGCCGGGATCAGCGAATCTGATTGGCGGTCGGGGTGTGACGCTGAAAAATGTTCCGAGCCGGACCCGTGAGGGGATGAAATTCCCTGATGCGCCCTATGGCCTGAAAATGGCTTGTGGCGAGAATCCAAAACGGGTTTACGGTAAAAAAGGCGGTCCCAGTACGCGTATGGCCAATATGGCCGGATACCGGAAAGCTTGGATCAAGGCGCAGGAGTATAAGGCTAAATGGGATAAATATACCAAGGATTATAACGCTGGAAAGGATGTGAAGGCCCCGAAACAGGATTTGGAGCTGGACACCCTGATGGGCGTGCTGAATGGCGAAATATTGATCCATAACCATTGCTACCGGGCCGATGAAATGGTTGACATGATCAATATGGCCAAAGAATTTAACT
>JAESRB010000226.1 GCA_016764855.1 Emcibacter sp. | reverse complement strand
ATCCGGCAATCATGACCCATCGGAACAGGCTGGGCGTTTGCCAGTAGGTAATCGTGGGGCCAATGCAGACCAATACAACGAATAGATTGCCGTAAAAGACCAGCGAATTTGGGGTGTGGTCTTTGGTCATCTTTTTAGTGATAACCGTCATGGCTGCTGTGCTTAAGGCGGCGATCAGGACAATAAGCTGGGCGGATTGAATATCACCATCGGGCCGAAGGATAACAAGAATACCTATAAAACCGATCAGGGTAGCCATTGTCCGGGGCAGACGAATTCTTTCCGATAAGAAAAGGGCGGCCAGAATGACTAGAAACAAGGGCTTGGTGAATTGCAGTGCGGTGAATTGAACCAGAGGAAGATGGAGAATGGCGTAAAAATTTCCCAGCACAAGTACGCTTAGAAGCAATGATCGGAAGGTGAGCATTAAGGGCCGGGGGGATGTGAAAAGCTTTGTCCCGGGCCGCGCATGGAGGAGGAGGATATAAAACAGGGAAAAGCTGCAACGAATGAGGACGACCTGAAAGGTGGAGAGATCCTTGCCGATCGTACGAATCAGCAAGGCTGAGGCGGTCATAGTCAAACAGGTGAGCAGGATGAAACCGATGCCAAGCAAATTATTATGAGGCGTATCATTCATCGGTCAGTTTCACTTTTAATTTGTTCTCTCTGTGCGCAGCATAAACAGCACTGGCCAGAATAATGCCGCCGCCCAATAAAGTCATAGCGTTGAGGGAATCTCCAAACAGCATGATGCCCATGGCTGCGGCGAAT
This sequence comes from Emcibacter sp., assembly GCA_016764855.1. Taxonomy (GTDB): domain Bacteria; phylum Pseudomonadota; class Alphaproteobacteria; order Sphingomonadales; family Emcibacteraceae; genus Paremcibacter. Next base: position 18,332 of record JAESRB010000226.1, on the reverse strand, counting down.
ATTATTCGGACAAAGTCAAGCGGCATGATCGCACTGATATCCGTTTCTGACAGGGCTTTGGCCAGACAGATATGGGCCATTGCCGATAGAAAACCCATCAAAACGATATAGCCCCATTGTTCGCCCGATGGCCATTGCCAATAAAATAATGCCCCCACAAAACTGATGGGCAGGGCGACCAGAAAAGCCATAAGACTGACAATTGAGGGACTGTCATGGCGGGTCAGCAACTTAACGCAAATCAGGGTTGCGGCGAAACAGCCGGCGGCTCCCAGAGCGGCCAATATTCCTGTGTTTATGGTTTGAAAGCCGGGGCGAACCAAAAGCAAGACGCCCGTAAAAGCAATCAGAATAGCAATGACCCGGTGGCGGCCAATTTTCTCTTTCAGAATAAAAATAGCCAGAATTGTTGCAAAAATCGGGGCCATATAGCTAAAGGCCACCGCATCGGCCAGCGGCAATAGACTGACCGCGATGAAGGATCCCATGACGGACACGATATTGAAAACTCCCCGGAGAATATAGAGGGGATACAGGCCGTCACTGAAAGAGGGAAGACGGGTTTTTAGCAAAATGGGCAGAATGATAATGGTGCCAAAGAAGGTTCTGTAGAAGACGAGAACCAGCGGATGGATATCCCCGGATAAATGACGGATGCAGGCCCATAATGCGGCGAAAGAGACCGTATAGGCCAGCATATATGCGACAGCAACGAAGGACGTGGACCGTTTTGGCATGGTGGTATTATTTCTTTCTTTTTTTATTTCTTTTTATTTTAGGCCAGCTTCTTTGATCCAGAACCAGAGTATTAAGACTTATTTTTTTTCGAGCCAGAGTTTAAGGCGGGCCGGAATTTCAGGATTGGGGAGATCTTTTTTTCCTGACAGGGCAAAGACAAAATTTTCCGCCAAAACTTCTTCCGGGTGAATGATATAGCCTGTATTTCGCCCGGTCGCAGCAAAAAAATCTGGGACCTTCGCGGGGGACAGGATTATCTTCTGGTCATGGGGGGTAGTAGCCGGGCGACATTTACCTTTGTCCAGATGGATTTTTAGCAGGCCAAAACCGAAATGTCCGGCAAAGCCGCCTTTGACTTTCGGGTCATAGGCCGGTCTGGTGATATGAGCAAAGGGCAAGATGGCGGAGGGTTTGCCGTCAATATCCACAGCCAGATAATAGGCCTCTGCCGGAACATCCGGGTTGGTCAGGCTTATGGTGCGGATATGGTCGTTGGCTGTAAACGCACAGGCCTTAAAGCCGATCAGGCCATAGAGGCTGGCATGGCGTTGTTTTTGGGTGCGGGAGAGGACGTGAAACAGCTCATGAAAAAATAATTTTTCTGACAGGGGCTTATCTGTTTGGGGTAGAATTATGGCATTGGCGCGGGTATGGGGCAGGCCGCCTTCTACCAGGTTTGTCACTTTGATAAAGATAACTTGTTCCGGCAAAAGGTGATTGATTGTGTTTAATTTCTCGTGGTTATTGGCCACCAGAGCGGTGATGTGTTTTTTCTCCGCCTCGGTCCATTCTAGGACATTTTCCTGATATTGGTTCATCAGATCATGAGGGGTTTTATCCGCCGTGGTTGACTGGCTGCGGATGGCAATTTCCGCCTGTGACATGCGATTGAAATAATTATCATTGGCCGTCAGGATCGCTTGACCGGATTTGACGTCAGCAAATATGAATGAGGGTTCCGCCGCATATGTCAGACTGAAAATGCCAATGTTCAGGCTTACCAAACCAAGGTAAAGGGCCAGCAGAATGATGATTTTTTTCATGAGAAAATTTCCTGTAACAGCAAATATGAATTGGCAGGATCATATCAAGAATAAGAAGACAGGAAAGAGAATAATAAAAAACGGATGCCCTATGGCACCCGTTTGATCTTTGAATCAGGGATATTTCTAACCCTATTCTGTAGTAGGGATAATTTTAGCCCTATCCCCTAACAGGGATAATCTTAGCTAACTCCCTCGGCAACGGTAAAGTTGGCCTCTGTGCGTTCACGGACCTCATCAACGGTCACGTCCGGAGCCAGTTCGATGAGGGTTGCGCCGTTTTTGTCGAGGGTGAAAACGCCCACATCGGATATAATCATATCCACGACACCAACACCGGTCAGAGGAAGCGTACATTCCTTGAGGAATTTTGCGCTGCCGTCACGGGCATTATGGTCCATGATGATGACAACTTTTTTCACACCGGCCACCAAATCCATGGCGCCGCCCATGCCTTTAACCATCTTGCCCGGAATCATCCAATTGGCCAGATCGCCCTTTTCAGAAACCTGCATGGCCCCCAGAATGCTGAGCGCGATATGTCCGCCCCGGATCATCCCAAAACTGTCCGCAGAGGAAAAATAACTGGTGCTGGCCAATTCCGTAATGGTTTGCTTGCCCGCATTGATCAGGTCGGGATCAATGTCTTCCTCATAAGGAAAAGGCCCCATGCCTAACATGCCGTTTTCACTTTGCAGGGTGACATTAATGCCCTCCGGAATGAAATTCGCCACCAAGGTTGGAATACCAATGCCCAGATTAACGTAAAAACCGTCTTGAAGTTCCTGGGCGGCACGACGGGCCATATCTTCTCTTGTCCAAGCCATGATTATTCTCCTTTTGTCCGAATGGTGCGTTGTTCAATGCGTTTTTCCAAATCCTTGGACTGGATAATACGCTGGACAAAAATACCAGGGGTATGGATTTGATCCGGGTCCAGTTCGCCGACCTCGACCAATTCTTCAACCTCGGCAATGGTGATTTTACCAGCCGTTGCCATCATGGGGTTGAAATTACGAGCGGTTTTGCGGAAAATAAGATTGCCCTCTTTATCGCCCTTCCAGGCTTTGACCAAGGAAACATCCGCCACAAGGCCGGTTTCCATGATGTAGGTTTCGCCGTCAAAGTCTTTATGTTCTTTGCCCTCTGCGATCAGAGTGCCAACACCGGTCTTGGTGTAAAAACCGGGAATTCCTGCGCCGCCGGCTCGAATGCGTTCGGCCATTGTGCCTTGGGGATTGAATTCAAGTTCCAGCTCTTTGGCCAGATATTGACGTTCAAATTCCTTATTCTCTCCTACATAAGAGGAGATCATTTTTTTGATTTGGCGGGTTTGCAGCAATAGCCCCAAACCGAAATCATCCACTCCGGCGTTGTTGCTGATGGCGGTGATATTTTGGGTTCCGCTGTCGCGCAGGGCCGCGATCAGATTTTCAGGGATGCCGCAAAGGCCAAATCCGCCGGCCATGATGGTCATGCCGTCAAATAAAACCCCGTCGAGTGCCGACGCAGCGTTTGCGTATGGTTTCTTCATGTTGAGCTCGCTCCTAAAGGTAATGTTTTATAGTTACAAATGAAACAATTTAAGTGAAATGTATAGTATTTTCTAATTTAATTGTCCTGAAATTCAATATGGTTTTAATAAAAACAACCTAGACCATGGTCATGGTTGCTAAATTGTCTTTGAGGTGATCTATAACTTCGCTGGTTTATTTTTGTTTTGGGCCAGACGGGTGGTATCAAGGTCAATCGTGGCTCGTAATTTTTGTGTCACTTCATCATAATCAGTATATTTTTTGCCGTAGTGCAGATTAAAAGTATAATCGAAATCCGGCGGGTTTTGGCCTTGGGTATGTTGAAGTAGGGTTTCCAGTTTGTCGAGGGCTTTGGCGAGGCGGGCCTCCGGCGATTTAGCTTGATCATAATCATCCCAAAGGCTCAGTATCTTGCTACTTAAGTTTTCCGGTAAGGGGGTCAAAAGTTCGGTGAGATCTTGTCTTTCAAGCTGATTCTTATCGGTGCCGGGGATTTGATCGACCGCAGGGATGTCGCCGCCAATGGTTTCGCCAAGGTCATGGATGATGCATATTTTTATGAGTTTCAGGATATCAAGCTCTGGATATTGATCCTCGAATAATAACGCCATCAGACATAATCGCCAGCTATGTTCTGCGGTACTTTCCGCCCGCCCTTTGGCGGTGTAGGCGCTTCTCAGGGTATCTTTCAAGGGCTCTGCCGCCCTTAAGAAATTCAATATTGAGGATAAATCAAGATCGTTCATGGGATTAGCTGCCCTGTTTGTGACCAGATTAATATATAACAGGTGAAATCATGCCTATCCAGCCAAAGGTTGTAAAATAATATACGTCTGCCTTGATGCGGACAAATGATTTTGCTAGTCTGATGCCCATTAAAAGGCAGTTTTTTTGAGGTTGTGAATTGAAAAGAATATTTTGTGCATTTTGTTGTTCCCTGATCGGGGTTATTTTTGTGTCTGACCTTGCGTTGGCAGATAATCGTCAGCTATTGGGGACATATCGGGACTGGGATGCTTTTATGTTGAAAAAAAGCAATGGCGAAAAAGTATGCTATATGATTTCAATTCCAAAGTCCGCACTGCCCAAGGGCTTAAAGCATGGTAACCCTTTTTTGACGGTGTCCCATAAACCGGCCCGGAAAATCAAGAATGAGGTTAATTTTGTCGTGGGATATAATTTTAAGAAAAATTCCCGCGTGACCATGAGAATCGATAAAAAACGTAAGTTTCGCCTGTTTACCGAGGGGGATGGTGCCTGGGGCGATGATGTGAAAAGTGACAATGCTATGTCACAGGCCATGAAACGGGGCAGTAATCTTGTGATGAGCGCCTTAAGCGGTCGGGGCAATGATACCAGCTATCGCTTCTCACTTTCAGGCTTTACGGCGGCACATAACGCCATTACAAAGGCGTGTCGTTAAGATACAGGCCGTTAAGATAGGTGGCCGTAAATTATAGCCAGTAGGCTTTGACCATTGATCTGGTCGTTAAGGTATAAGTAAAATGCAGACATTACCCCTTGGAACAGAAGCAACTGTTGTAAGTCGTCCCTCCCTTGGTGTGGACCGGACAATGGTTGGCCTCACGCGTGCAGAGATTGGGGATCGTCTGCGTCAAATTGATATCCCGGAAAAACAAATCAAGATGCGCACAACGCAGGTTTGGCACTGGATTTATTATCAGGGCGTGAAAAGCTTTGACGAGATGTTGAATGTCTCGAAAGATGTTCGGCAGAAGTTAGCGGATAATTTCACCATTGGCCGCCCGGAAATCATCGAAAACCTGACGTCCAAGGATGGCACCCGGAAATGGTTGATGAAATTCCCCGATGGTAATGAAGTGGAAACGGTTTTCATTCCCGATGAGACACGGGACCGGGGGACGCTATGTGTCTCGTCTCAGGTCGGCTGCACCTTGACGTGTAAATTTTGTCATACCGGAACACAGCGTCTGGTGCGCAATCTGACAACAGCGGAAATCGTGATGCAGTTTCTGGTCGCGCGGGATCATCTGGGCGAATGGCCAACACCATCAGAAGGCCGGGTTTTATCCAGTGTGGTCATGATGGGTATGGGGGAGCCGCTGTATAATTTTGATAATGTTAAGGACGCGCTGAAGATTATTATGGATGATCAGGGGATTGCTCTTTCCAAGCGTCGGATCACCTTGTCCACATCGGGCGTGGTGCCGGAAATTGCGCGATGCGGTGAGGAAATTGGCGTTAATCTAGCCATCTCCCTCCATGCGGTGACCAATGAGGTCCGGGATGAGATCATGCCCATCAATAAGAAATACCCATTGGAAGAATTACTGGCCGCTTGTCGTGATTATCCGGGGGCAAAGGCCTCTCGACGGATCACCTTTGAATATATCATGCTCAAAGATATTAATGACAGTGACGAAGATGCCCGAAATTTGGTTCGGCTTTTAAGGAAATATGACATTCATGCCAAGGTCAATCTGATCCCGTTTAATCCTTGGCCCGGTTCAAATTACCAACGCTCTGATGATCGACAGATCAAAAGATTTTCTGAATATGTTTTTGATGCGGGAATCTCGGCACCGATTCGTACAACGCGGGGAGAGGATATCCTTGCCGCTTGCGGGCAATTGAAGTCGGAGTCAGAGAAAATGCGCAAGAGTCTGCTGTTAAAACAAGAGGCGGCTTTAAAACAAGAGAATGCCTCTAAACAAGAGACAGAGGACGGAATTTCACAATGAAATTGACGGCCTTTACGGATTATTCCCTGCGGTTATTGATGTATGTGGCGGTTAATGATGATCGGCTCGTTTCGATCAGGGAAATTTCGGAGGTCTTTGATATTTCCCGCAACCATCTGATGAAAATTGTTCATGAGCTTGGCAAAGGGGGGTATTTGAAAACCTTTCGCGGCAAGAATGGCGGGTTCCGTTTGGGCCGGCTGGCAAAAGATATCAACATTGGCCAATTGGTCCGCTATACAGAAGATGAATTGGGCGTTGTTGAATGTTTCGACGATGAAAAATCCAATTGCAGTATCGTCAAATATTGTATGTTGGCGGGCGTTTTACAAATGGCCCTAGAGGCGTTCCTCAGTGTGCTTGACGGTCATAACCTGCAAGACTTGATAGAGGACGCCTCTTTCCGGGATCTAATGACAAGTGAAGTGGTTCATACCTAAAAAAGCCACTTTTTTATTTCCTTTACAATCCGGCCGGCAGTTTTGCCGTCCCAGAGGTCAGGTTTGGTGCCAGACCGCCATTGACCGTTCAGAACACGATCTACATTTTCCATCAAATTATCGACGGTGACCAATTCATTGGTGCCTTCGGTGATGGTGATCGGCCGTTCCGTATTTTCCCGCAGGGTCAGGCAGGGAATATTTAGGTAAGTGGTTTCTTCCTGTATGCCGCCGGAGTCGGTAATGATCAGTTTGGCAGACTTTACCAAGCTCATGAAAGGCACATAGCTTACCGGGTCCACCAGCTTTAGGCGCTCAACGGATGAGAGGCTATCCCACAGGCCATGTTTTTGCAGGCTGTTGCGGGTGCGGGGGTGAACGGCGAAAATAAGCGGGATTTTTTCGGATACTTTGATCAGTTGATCCATCAGTTCTTTAAGGCTGTCATACTCATCCACATTTGAGGGACGGTGAAGGGTGACAACGCCGTAATTTCCGATTTCAAGGCCATGTTTTTCCGGGGCTTTTTCGGCTTCGATTTTTTCCCGTAACAATTCAAAGGAATCCATCATGATATTGCCGACTCTGACGACTCGGCTGTCTGGATGGCCTTCGTTCTTCAGGTTCTCATCCGCATCGGGAGACGGGGTCCAGAGCGTATCGCAGATGGCATCGGTGACCAGACGGTTGATCTCTTCCGGCATGCGTCTGTCGCCGCTTCTGAGGCCCGCTTCCAGATGAGCAACCGGGATGTGCAGCTTTGTCGCCACTTGCGAGCAAGCAGCCGTGGGATTGACGTCGCCGACGACCACAAGAAAGTCCGGACGTTCCTGCTCCAATACAATTTTCTCATATTCCAGCATGACGGTGCCGGTTTGATAGGCGTGGGAGCCACTGCCGATGCCCAAATTAAAATGTGGCTGTGGCAACATCAGATCGGCAAAGATGCTATCCGACATATTGGCGTCATAATGCTGACCCGTATGGATGATATGAACCTCACACCAGTCCTCGGCTTTCAAGGCATGATAAAGCGGCGCAATCTTCATGAAATTCGGGCGGGCGGCGGCGATGAGGTGGATGATCTTTTTCATAATGGTTATTTCCCGATAGTTTCCGGATTGATGTTTTCTGGTGTTGGTTTTGCCAGTTCGATGTTTATGTGGCTTATTAACAGAATAATAAAGGCCAAAATATAATAATATAAACCAATATAACCCACATTAATTGTCAGACCGTTAAAGGCAAATCCTGTGATGCTGAATTGACTATAGAAGAGAAGGCTTGAGGCCCATTTCAAGTCGGGTCGGTCCTTTACTTTTCTTGAAACCTTGTTTGCCGATACGATCGCCGAAACCATAAGTAATAGATAGATGAAAAGACCACCGTATCCCTGTTCTTCCAATATTTGGAAGAACACGCTGTGTACCGCGCGGTTTACATCAATTCCTGTCATATATTTTTCATAGAAGGGTTGATGGTAACGGGCATAGAATCCATTCCCTATCACGGGACTTTCAGAAGCCAGCTGTACGGCATATTTCCACTGTAATATTCGGGTAGAAGCAGAACTGTCCTGTTCGTATGTATTGATAGTCTGCATACGATTCTTCCATGAATCCGGCATAAAGGTGAGGACAGCCAAGCCAGTTACAACAATCAGTATGCCGATAACAAATTTATGCTTCGTTCTGATGAAAAAGACAATGCCACTGCCCAAAATACCAACGAGTCCTCCTCGGGATTGGGACCCAAGAATGGTAATGAATGACAGGAAGGCACTGCCATATACGCCAAGCCGGAGGAATCTTGGTTTTAATATATCTTTCATGGAGAAAATGAGAGGGATTACCATGAGCATGGCAAGGGATACACCGTTGTTATCGCCCCATGCCGTATTGGGAGCACCCCATATTCTGGATCCTCCGCCAGTGAGAAGTGTGAAGGTTCCGCCCTTAACGCCCGTTAAGCCGACTGAAAATACAAATACCCAAATGGAGGCTATGATCCAATGCCGGCTATTGAGGAATAGCAACATGAGCGCGACGAACATCATAGTTTTTGTATAGTCGAGCCATCTGGAGAAAGACAGGTCATAGGAAATGGAGAAGAGGGTTGAGAGGCATGTCCAAAGGTAAAAAATCAGCAATATAACCGCGATCGGATGGAATAGTGCCTTTTTGGCCTGTTTGGCGTTTATCACGGCACTTATCAGGGTTGCTCCGGCGATAATATCCAGAATCGGCAAACTATAAATCCAACCATAAGATTCTTTGTGGGGGTTCATGATTGAAAGCCATAGCCAGCCTAAGATACCTATTTGAGGCTTCCGAAGGGTTGCTATTACGATCACTATGATAGCTGTGAAAATAAATATATCGCGCATGGGTTATTGTCCGGGACGCATTTGGTTTTTGAGGCGGATCTTGGATTTTTCTATTTTTGTATCTTCCTTGAAGGCCCAGTATATGGCATAAAACACCCCAAGATTGAAAAATAAAAAGAATAAGTTAACAATTAAATTTGATAGAAAAAGCAATGTTCGATCCAATATTTTTTATATGGTGATGACAACATTTTGTTAATCTTAAATATAAACTAATCTGGTATCCACCTATTTTGCCTTTTTATACTGTGTAATGGTTCAATATTAATTAATGATGATAAAATTGGAGTATTTCTTTGTTTTCTGGAAATAATAAAGCTTGTCCGCTGCCGGCGCAGCCCTTGTTGACGGTTATCATTGATACGGAGGAGGAATTTGACTGGGCCACTGACTTTAACCGGAGCAACAGATCGGTCAAAAATATACAGCATCAGCATCTGGTACAGGAAATCTTCCGCAAATATGATATCGTCCCCACTTATTGCATTGATCATCCGGTGGTGGATGATGACGCGGCGATCAGCATTCTCAAGGAATGGGCGGACAAGGGGGAATGCGTTATTGGCACGCATCTGCACCCCTGGGTCTCTCCGCCCTATGATGAAGAGGTGAATAGAGTTAATTCCTATGCGGGAAATTTGCCCTATAATCAGGAAAAGGAAAAGCTGGAACTTCTTACGGATTTGATTGAGCAGAAAACCGGACGACGGCCGGATATTTTTAAGGCCGGACGATATGGCGCAGGACCAAATACGGGAAAAATTCTAAAAGAACTGGGCTATAAAGTAGATACCAGTGTGGTTGCAGATACCAGCTTTACCCATGACTTCGGGCCGAGTTTTATCGGTTTGCCGACACAGCCTTATTGGTTTGATGTGGAGGGAGAAAGGATACTCGAACTTCCGGTGAGCAGAGGTTATGACGGTTTGTTGGCGCGTTGGGGCAGTTTCGTATATCCGAAATTGGCGGGGCCAGTGGGGTTACGGTCTTTGATGGCTGGGGTCTTGGTTAAAAGTGGCTTGTTGGAACGTATTCCCCTTACCCCGGAGAGAATCCGCGCGGAGGATCATATGCGTATGGTCCGGCGGGAAACGGCTTTTGGACGTACTTATTTCAATTATGCTTACCACAGTTCGTCCTTAATGGTTGGCGGCGCACCCTATGTCAGGAATGACGATGATCTGGCGGTATTTCTAAAGGATTTGGATATGTTTTTTGACTTTTTTATCAATGAGATGGGCGGCGTTCATAAAACACCCAAGGAAATGTACGACTTATTGAGCTGACAAGAGCCAGTCTGCGGTCCCCTTAGCCACTTGATCTCGCCATTTAGAGGTTGAGAAGGTATGGTCGGTATCGGGGATGTCCAGACGGCTGGGGGATTTCTCGCGAATCACTTTCTTCCAAGCCTTGTCGGTGGTAATCAAGTCATCAAATTCGCGGGCGACCAGATCATTACCGCTCATGATGAGCAGGATTTTGCCGTGAAAATCATTCAGGCCGGCGCACATCCGTTCTTGAAAGGACCTTTGATCTTTTTTGGGCAACTTTTCTTCTAGCGCGGATTTTTTCGGGGCAAAGGCTTGTTTTATATTGGCCAAGAAACCAGATATGGCCGCTTTGATATTCAGGTGGCCGGAGAATATTTTCCGCCAGAATTCGGGACTTTTCAATCGGTCGATATAATAATGTTTCACATAGGCCTTGGCGAGGCCGGCTTCAGACCGGACCCAGCTATTGGCTAGAATGATGTGAGAGATAGCCTTATGTTCTGCCCCGCCCAGCAGGATTCCGGACGCGCCTTCGCAGAGTCCCCAGATAGCAACGGTGTCAATGTCAGGCGTGCGGTCCAAAAACACATCAATAGCGCAATGTATGTCGCCTCTGGTATGTTCAAAACCGGGATAAATGCCGTCGCTATCGCCGATTCCCTGATAATCAAAACGCATAACCGGGATGCCACGGGCCGCACAATGGCGGGCCAAATGGACATATTGACGGTGCGAACCGATACGATATTGCGGCCCCCCAACAATGATAAGCAATCCGACTTTGCCATGGTCTTGTTCTGGGTTTTGGCCGGCGGTTTTCTTAGTAGAGTCCTGTTTAGAGTTCAGGTGATTCTCCTTATGAGAGGAATCGACCTGAGAAGCCGTTGGGGAATGGATAATTCCAATCAACTGTTTCTGCGCATCATTGGTAAATGTGAAGGCTGTTTCTGTAAGCACAATATCATCTCTGTTCATAGGGTTCCTTGATGTTTTATCTCAGAAAAGCAAAAAAATCATGAATATTATTTTGAACCGTTGTTTTACCAGTTGCCATAAATTGATTTCGATCAAGGACTTTGAAAGATGTATTTATTAAATATCTTTGTATGGAGGAGTGTATCAACTTTTTCTCAGGGGTTCAGCAATATTTTACCTTGGGGTGGGGAAACTGGGGTGGTGACCTTCTTCTGAAATTATAATAGTGCAGGAGAAATCTATTATGTCGGAAGGAATGACGAAGACGGCGGCTCGCAATATTTTCTTTGGCGGGACCATTTTCTTTTTCGTGATATTTGTGTCTCTGACGGTTCAGAGCCATTTGTATATCGTGAATGAGAGTACGGATACGGCCACGCTGACAGAGTCTGTCGCGCGCGGTAAACGTGTATGGGAGAAGCACTCCTGTATCAATTGCCATACGATATTTGGGGAGGGGGCATATTTCGCACCGGAACTGGGAAAAGTATGGATTAAATTTGGCGGCGATGAGGATGCGGAAGCCGGGGCAGAGGGCTTGAAAGCATGGATGGAAGCCATGCCAACCGGTATCGAGGGGCGCCGGCAAATGCCCCAGTTCAATTTGACGGACCGGGACCATGCGGATCTGGCGGCGTTTTTTGAATGGATCAGTCGCATCGATACACAGAACTGGCCGCCAACGCCAGATGATGAATAAGGGAGAGGAGTAGGATTATGAAATATCAAACACAAAAATTGGCTTATCCCTATTTTATAGCGGCTATGGGGCTTTTCGTGGCACAGGTTCTAGGCGGCGTGATTGCCGGAACTATTTATGTTTTTCCGAATTTTTTATCGGAATTGTTGCCTTTTAATATCATTCGTATGATCCATACCAATACCTTGATTGTCTGGCTTTTGATCGGCTTTTTCGGCGCGGCATATTTTCTATTGCCAGAAGAAACCGAAACGGAAATCCACAGTCCAAAATTGGCCTGGATACAATTCTGGATGTTTTTATTGGGCGCGGCAGCCACCGTTGTCGGTTATTTGTTTCATATTCACGAAGGCCGTGAATTTCTGGAACAGCCGTTATGGTTTAAGATCGATATCGTGATTATTGCCTTGATGTTCATGTATAATATCAGCATGACCTTGTACAAGGGTAAGAAGACGGCGGTTGGTATCATTCTGGTCACGGGGTTATGGGGGCTGACGGTTTTCTTCCTGTTTGCCTTTTACAATCCGGACAACCTTTCGCTGGATAAAATGTATTGGTGGTATGTGATCCATCTGTGGGTTGAAGGTGTCTGGGAATTAATTCTGGCGGCGATCCTAGGCTTCCTGTTGATCAAAATTACAGGTGTCGACCGTGAGGTTATTGAAAAATGGCTTTATGTGATCGTTGGACTGGCTCTATTCTCTGGATTGCTGGGGACAGGCCACCATTATTACTGGATCGGCACACCGGGATACTGGCAGTGGTTGGGAAGTATCTTCTCTGCGCTGGAAGTCTTTCCGTTCCTTGCCATGGTGATCTTCTCTTTTTATGTTGTGAAGAAAAGCAGCCGGAACCACCCCAATAAAGCAGCTTTGCTTTGGGTGTTGGGCTGTACGGTTCTGTCCTTCTTTGGGGCCGGGGTCTGGGGCTTCATGCATACGCTGGCGCCGATCAACTATTATAGTCACGGCACACAGATTACCGCATCCCATGGACATCTGGCGTTTTACGGGGCCTATGTGATGATCAATCTGGCGATCATTACGTATGCTATGCCGCATTTGCGCGGTCAGCAGCCCTATAACCAGACTCTGAATATGTGGAGCTTTTGGATCACCAGTTCGGGTATGTGTTTTATGACCTTCACGTTGACCGCCGCGGGTGTTCTTCAGACGCATCTGCAACGGGTTCTGGGCATGGATTTCATGGAAGTGCAGGAACAGATCGCACTCTTTTACTGGATGCGTTTGGGGGCCGGGATCATGGTGGTTGTGGGTGTTATATTGTTTGTTTATGCCACTTTTTCCAGAGGAAAAGAGGAACAGGCAATCGCCAGTTAGGTAACCTGTTAAAGGTTTAATGTTGATCTTAATCAAGGGCGGTGACGGTTTTATCTGTCACCGTCCTTTCAGTATAAAATATAATCTGCCAAGGTACAAAAATTGGGCGCCAAGATAGGGTACAAAAATATGAATGATGCAAAAATTCCTTTTTATATGCCATCGGCAAATGAATGTGTGCTTTTCGAAACCGCTTTTAAGTCCGGTTTGCCGGTCATGCTGAAAGGCCCGACGGGCTGTGGCAAGACCCGTTTTGTGGCGCATATGGCGGCACGTCTGGGGCTTCATCTAAATACGGTGGCCTGTCATGATGATCTGACGGCGGCGGACTTGACCGGCCGTTACTTGCTGAAAGGCGGGGAGACACAGTGGGTGGATGGGCCGCTGACCCAGTCGGTGCGGAACGGCGGCATCTGTTACCTTGATGAGGTGGTCGAGGCCCGTAAGGATGTGACCGTGGTTTTGCACCCGCTGACCGATGACCGGAGAATGTTGCCCTTGGAACGGACCGGGGAATTGTTGGAGGCCCCCGATGACTTCATGATGGTTATTTCTTATAATCCGGGCTATCAGAATATTCTGAAATCTCTGAAGCCCAGCACGCGACAACGTTTCATTGGTATTCATTTTGATTACCCGCCTGCACAACAGGAAGTGGATATTATCTGTCAGGAAACCGGGCTTGACCGGGCGCGCACTGTGCCCTTGGTGAATTTGGCCCGCAGTATCCGTAATTTGAAAGACCTTGATCTGGAAGAAGGCGCCTCAACCCGGCTTTTGGTTTATTGTGCGACCTTGATCATGGCGGGGATTTCTCCTCTGGAGGCGGCGGAGGCCACACTGATTGAACCGTTGAGCGATGATGAGGGAGCCAAGGAAGGCTTGATGGAAGTGGTGCAAGCCACCTTTGGGTAATTGTGGGGGATAATAACGGGGGATAATCAAGATGGATAGCTGATGTTTGATTTGTTTGAACCGGAAGAACTGGTCGGAAAGAAATGGCATCTGCTGGTGCGGGACCAGTCCAGTTATGCCCATCATGCTGAGGCAGCGGTACGGCTGGATGATATCAAGGATATGATCAGTATATTTTTCCGGGCCATTGGCGGTGATCCGGGAATTGATGTGGCCAGCGTTAGTGAGACATCTCAGAGCCACCGTCTGTCATGGCGTATGCGTCTGGGCATGGATCAGGAACGGCTGGCCATTGCCAAGCGGGATAATGACAGTCTGTTGTTGCCCCGTCAGATTGATTATTTTCCCGAAAAACATTTAAATCGTTCTTTGTACCTGTGGCTGGCGGCTTTTCTGGCCCATGCCAAGGACGGCGCGTCGGATCAGTATGATATTCGTCCTGAAAACCCTCTGCATGGGGATTTGCTCTATATTGCGCGGGCGTGGCAAACCACGACGGAAGTGATTGAAAAATATCCGGGCTTGGGGAAGAAATACGCAGAAATTTGCACGGCTTTGGCACAGGCCCGTCCCACTCGCCGCCTGCCAACTTACGAAGCGCGACTGGAAAAAATCATACAGGAACTGCTCTTCACAACGGGGCCTGCGCATGCGGAAGCTGCTGCCTTAATGCAGATGGTTCTCAAGGGCGAAAAGTTGCCGGATTTTCCGAAGATTCCCCGAGGATATAAAGGATTTCTGTCGGTCCCTCTATGGGGTGAAGTGGATGTGGCCCATAGTGATGTTATGGAGCCGGGGGACTATGTGGAAGAAGATAAGAGTGGGGCCAGTCCCTATAAAGACCTGCGGGACGGGCGAAAACATACTGGCGTCCGGGAAGAGAATGACCAAGTGGACAAAGAAGACCCGCTGGCTCTGAACCGTTTTGAAAAAGTGATCTCCTTAGCGGAAATGGTCAATGTCAATCGCGGGGTCGATGATGATGAGGACGAAGATGTTCAGTCGGCGGTGGATGATCTGGACGAGATGTCCCTGACCCGGAACAAGCGGACGGTGGCCTCGACCATTAAGCTGGATATTTCTGTAGCGGGGCAGGGCATTGACAGCGGACAAGTTGTTGCAGAGCATAGCTACCCGGAATGGGATTACCGCCTGCAGGCCTATCGTCAGAATTTCTGTGCGGTGTTTGCCGCCCGTGCGGAAGAAGAAGCAGAAGGTTGGACACCGGATGAGGCCACAAGGCGGCGCATAAAACGCATTCAACGTCAATTCGAGGCCTTGCGCCCGAAAAGAGAGCGGGTTTATGGCCAGCAGGACGGAAAAGATCTGGATATTGATGCCATGATCCGGTCGGCCTGTGATTTGAAAGCAACGGGCGAGGGCAGTGACCGGATTTATATTGATTACCGTAATCAAACCCGTGATCTGGCGGCGGCAATTCTGGCGGATGTGTCTTTGTCGACGGATTCCTGGCTTGATGGTCGGCGGGTTCTGGACGTGGAGAAAGAGGCGTTGATGGCGCTGGCACTGGGCTTGAAAGCCAGCGGCGATGATAATGCGATCTATTGTTTTTCCTCTCGAAAGCGTCATAACGTCCGGGTGGATTGCCTGAAAGATTTTGACGAAGAGATGTCCGTTCATGTGCAGAACCGGATTTCCGCCTTAAAACCGGGCTATTATACCCGCATGGGAGCGGCCCTTCGTCATGTGACGCAGGAACTTTTGGAGAGGCCGAATCACCATCGGTTATTGTTGTTGATCAGCGACGGAAAACCCAACGATATGGATCATTATGAGGGGCGTTACGGTATCGAGGATACCAGAATGGCCATCCGGGAAGCTCGCGCACAGGGAGTTGCGGTCTTTGGGGTTACGGTTGATGAAAAAGCACGGGATTATTTCCCCTATCTTTTCGGACCGGGCGGCGGCGCGATCATTCCTCATATTGAAAATTTGCCCGCGGCTTTACCAGCGATTTTCAGGAATCTACTGGCCTGATAATACTCCTCAAAATTCTTCAGGGGGCCGGGAATAAAACATCATTATGGCCGCTGATGTAATAGGTCAACAGCCCAACCCATTCGTGGGCCGCGTAATCCAGCTCGGAGAAATTGGTTCCCGCACTGGGGATATTGATCCGTGAGGCTGATAAGTTGGTGCGATAATCAACGGGGTAGGGCTGTATATTCAGGCCCGCTGTGCGGTAAGATCCAACAGCACGGGGCATATGGAAGGCCGAGGTCACCAGAAGCCATGTTGCGGTTTCATCCGGTTTAATAAGTGCTTTGGCCTCAATCGCATTGGTATAGGTATTATAGGATCTGTGATCAAAACGGATGCGGCTCAGATCAATTCCAGCCTCCGTAAAGAATTTCTGGGCGACTTGTACTTCTGTTAGCATGCCTTCTGAACGGCCCCCACCGCAATATATGATCGGTAATTCTGGGAATTGTCGCGCCAGTTTAGCCGCTTCAATCAAACGCTCTGCTGCGCCGCTCAAGGTGACTTGGTTATGACGCGTACTCATATGAAGACGTTCGGCCCCGGCAAGCACGATAATACCGCTGTATGGCCCATGGGACACATCATTGGTATAAATGGAAAAACGTTCTTCCAATGGCACCATAAGCCAATTGGTCAGAGGGCCGGTCATGGTTAAAAAATACAGGGTCAGACAAAAAGAGAGCAGGGATAGTCCCGCTCTCCGGTAATTCTTCCACAATAAGAGGAGGCTGATAAACATGAAGATAAAGATCAGATTACTGGGCTGTAAAAACATCCAGATTATTCTTGAAATCAGGGTATCCCATGCCAAGGCCTTTGGTCTCCCCTAATTTATCTTATGATATTGCTTGTACCAATGAACGAATTTCGGAATGCCTTCTTCGATTTTTGTTTTTGGCTCAAACCCAAGGTCATTCTGAATGGCGGTGATATCAGCGGCGGTTTCCTTCACATCGCCGGGCTGCATAGGCAGCATTTCCATAATGGCTTCCTTGCCAAGGGCTTTTTCCAGCACTTTGATCATATCTAGCAGCTTAACTGTATCGTTATTGCCGATGTTATAAACCCGGTGTGGGGCATTGGAACCAACGGTATGCATGGTGCCGTCATCCTGTGGCGGATTGTCCAGACAGCGGACGATGCCGTCAATGATGTCTTCGATGAAGGTGAAGTCCCGCAACATATCGCCGTGGTTAAATACGGGAATAGGCTCCCCCGCCAGAATTTTTTTGGTGAAGATCCACATAGCCATATCCGGGCGGCCCCATGGACCATATACGGTAAAGGATCGCAGCCCCGTTTGTGGCAGGCGGAAGAGATGGGCGTAACTCTGGCTCATCAATTCGTCGGCTTTCTTGGTGGCGGCATAAAGCGATACGGGGTTATCCACCCGGTCATCCACAGAAAAAGGCATATTCTTGTTCCCGCCATAGACGGAAGAAGAGGAGGCGTAAACCAGATGTTCGAATCCCTCTACATGACGACAATATTCCACGATGTTCAAATGACCGATCAAATTTGTCTGGGCATAGATAAAAGGATTGGTCAGGGAATATCGAACACCAGCCTGTGCGCCCAGATGAATGACTTTTTTAACATCATGTTGGTCAAGCGCCGTCTTCAGAGCGTCAAAATCTGAAAAATCCAGCTTTAGAAACGTAAAGCGCGGATGTTTTTTAATTTCTTCCAAGCGGGTTTCTTTTAAATCGACGGAATAATAATCATTCAGGTTATCAATCCCGATGACGTCTTCCCCGCGTTCCAGTAGAAGTCTGGAAACATTAAAACCGATAAAACCTGCGGCCCCCGTTACAACAATAGCCATTTATTTCCCTCAATTGAACGTTATCTTTAAGGAGTTATCTTCTAGTGTAATTACCTTGTCAAATCCTTAAAATCCTAGGGAAGAATATTTTTTTCTTATTTTTGTAAAATCATCATTGCATGTTGATTAAAATCTGCCTATGTTCGCGGCATCTTTCAAACATTCACACGATTAGTGAAAATGTTGATGGGGTGTAGCCAAGCGGTAAGGCAACGGGTTTTGATCTCGTCATGCGCAGGTTCGAATCCTGCCACCCCAACCATTCCTTAAAAACCATTATAGTTATATAGCTTATGAGATATTAAGTTCCAAAGTTAGGGCATGTTATGCGTGATTGTCTTGCGGGCTACTTATATTTCTAATGATGTTTTCTTACCATTTATTCAAAGTTAATCCCAATAATTGACGCGGGACAATTTTTTAAAAATATTTCT
>JAESRB010000225.1 GCA_016764855.1 Emcibacter sp. | reverse complement strand
CATATTAGTCTCCTTCAAAAATATGAGAGTAATCATAAATATGATAGCAATTACAAGGAGATATTAGGTGCGATTTTCGGACGCTTACAATGGTCGAATTTTAAAAAAGAAATACAACAAGATAAAAAGAACTTAGGCATAGGATCCCTAAGTCATTACCTGCACATCTTTTTATCATAGGCTCGCTTTTCAGCGAACGCCAATGATTTTTTGTTAAGTCATTGAATCTATAAGGAAAAAGTCGAGGCCTATTTTCTAAACATAATGATATCAACAGCTTGCCCTATAGGATAAATACTATGTCTCCGGCCCCAGAAAACCCCTTCAAACCCAAGATTGGCAAGCCCGGTAATCGGGGAAGCCGCTTTAGCAAACGCGTTCTGAAGAAGGTCAAAACCCTCTCTCACGGAACAACGTCGTTTGGCCTACGAAAAGGCAATAAAGGTTTTACAGGTGAGCGTATTGGCAGAGGCCACTGGGCGGGGGAATATTCCAAATCTACGGTGGGGTCGCGAGCCCGCCGAGTGATCATCAAAAGCCGAATTATCAAGTTGGCTGGAACGGGATATGCCAGAGCCGCCGCTTACCTTAAATATATCGAACGGGAAGGGGTTGGCCAAGGAGGTCAGGAAGCAGAGCCCTATGACAAGTTTGGCACTGAAGTTGATCTGAAAGATTTTCAAGATGGCTGTGAAGGGGACCGACATCAATTCAGATTTATCATCTCTGCCGATGATGCAAATGACATTGAAGACCATCAATCTTTCACCCGTGATTTAATGACAAAGATGGAACAGGATTTGCAAACCAGACTTGATTGGGTGGCGGTCGATCACTTTGATACGGATCATCCCCATACACATCTTGTCCTGAGGGGGGTGGATGACAGGGGTAAAGACCTGATTATTGCCCGGTCCTATATGAGCTTTGGTATGAGAAATGTGGCCTCAGAAATTCTGACGCAAGACCTTGGGCCCCGCACAGAAATGGAAGTCCTGCAGCAGGTCAGGCGGCAGGTGGGTCAGGACCGATTGACCGATATTGATCGCGACATCATCAAATACAGCCGGGACAATATGATGCATCCCGATGGCGGCACCTATTCTACTAACTTGGTAACAGCCCGTTTGAAGAAGCTTTCCAAAATGGGATTAGCTCATCATCAGGGCCGCAACTATTGGCAATTGTCTCCAAGGTTGAAAGAAACCCTGTCTCTCATGGGAGAGAAGGGCGATATCATTAAAACCCTACACCGTAATCTCTACGGCGCAGGCAACGATAATCTGAAACAAAAAGCCTTGATTTTTGGCATTGATGAAATCCCTCAAAAAATTATCACAGGCGAAGTTTTAAAAGTTGGCCTGTCGGATGAACTGAATGACAGACGCTATGTCATTCTGGATGCCACAGATGGTAACCATTGGTATGTGGATATGGGGGAACTGGAGCAGGTGAGTGAATTTAACCAAGGCATGATCATATCTGTCACGGCGGCCCATAAAAAGGCTTCTCAAGTGGATCACCGTATATCTGACATAGCGACCCAGAATGACAATATGTACAGCGCAGAAATTCACCAACAGTTTGACCCAAAATCCACGCCTGCTTTTATTCAAAGCCATGTCCGAAGATTAGAGAGCTTGCGGCGATATAACATAGGTAAGCGGAGTCAGGACGGCATGTGGCAAATTCCCCCTGACTTTACAGGTCAGGTGGAGAAACTGCAAAAGCAATTCGCACGAAAAGCTCCTGTGGTACTGACCATCAATTCAGCTTACGGCTTGGATCAACTTACCGAAGGGGAGGGCTACACAATGTTGGATCGTCATCTTGACGGGACAAAAAAGATTACGCTTTCAGCGGGTGGTTTTGGCGATAAAGTCTGTCAGGTAATAATACAGCGGCGGAGCTGGCTGTTAAAGCAGGAATTGATTCAGAAAAAAGGGAACAAATTCATTTACCCGAAGAACCTCCAGAGTCAATTAACCAGACGGGAACTGACAAAAATTGCTGCAACAATTTCCAGCCAAACAGGAAAACAATATTCACCTATGAAGGACAAAGGGGAAGTGATTGGAACCTATATCCGAAAACTCAATCTCAGGAGCGGCCAATATGTGGTTTTGGAGAAATCTAAAGAGTTCACCCTCGTGCCATGGCGACCAGTGATGGATCGTGCCAAGGGGCAAGCGATATCCGGTATGATCAGCCGGGGAAATATCAACTGGACGATCGGAAGAGGAGTGTCTTTTTAATTGCAGGTATACTTGAGATCATATTTTTTGGTGAGGACCTTGATTTTATCAGGCATTTTGCGCCGACAATAATTTTGGATAAGGCGTTTGAGAATGAGCACATCATCCTTATCCCCTTTCAAATTATCATTTGCCTTTAGTTTGCCAATGAGGTTTTCATGTAGATGGATATAGTTAAGCAAAGCCTGTTCTTCTTTTTCAAGCTGCTCGGTCAACCCATATAAGGCATAGAGCTGCCTATAATAATGGAGTTTCCGGAACTGATCATCTTTGCTCTTGGTCAATGTGGACATATTGAGATAAACGACAGGAATGGCTTTTGGGTATTTTTTCTGGGTGATCAGAAGCTTGTAATAAAGCACACGGCAAGTGGTAGCAACACTATGGCTTGGGTCCAGATGGGCTTTGGCCAGTTCGTATGCCAGCTTGACTCGTCCTGCGACTTCCGTCAGACGCCCAAATTTATCATAATACCGGTTCAGGTTTTTCAGGTGGGTAATATAGGTAGGATCATTGACTTCATAGAGGACTGCACTACCTTTAAGCATCTTTTCACCGTACTTAATGGCAAGACTCCATTTTTTACGCGTGGCGGCTCGGTCAGCTTTTACAGCAAGTTTCCCAACTTTTTCTTCTGTCCAGTTGCTCTGGTCCGCCTGCGCAGAATTGATTTGGGCCGTGACAATACACAGCATGCTCAGGCAGGAAAGATATAATAGTCTTATCCTCATCATCGCTCCTCCCAAAAAAGAACGTAATTTTCAGTATTTATTTTTGTCCGATTATAAAGGATTTTTTAGGGATATGCAAAGATAGGAATGTGCTATTTTATAGATGTTTTTATTAGAATGTACTTTTTTGTAAAGAGACAATACATTTTAGCCAAGAGTGGATACAAGAAATAAGTATATACACGATCCTAATGGTGTATGTCACGCCTGTCTTCTTCTATTAAATCGTGCAAAATGTGGTCCCGTTCAAACATGAACTTTAGGCCATCTGTTGTTAGAGCCCACACTCCAAACCTATCGCTATATTTTTTAGAAGTTCGTTTAATTAATCCAGTTTCTGCAAGCTTTAGAAGTTTATACTCAAGCTCAAGTGGGGAATATGCTAAGTGATGTTGGACTAGTTCCATAGTTGAAATAGGCTGGCTATTTGCATATCCATCATGCAAAAGATATATCATAAAATAAATATCATCTTGCTCTAGGTCGTCTTCTTCATTGTTTATCAAGTGTATTTTTGAGTTGTTATCAATGTATTTTGAGATCGTTGGTAACACAGTGATAAGTATATTGATAACACTTCCCTTGAAAAATTCTCGCTTGGGGTTTGGTCTTATAGATTTTAGAACCTCATGGACTTCGATTTCGCACTGTCGTGGCGTAAATACGGAGAATTGAGCTGCCACCTGAAATTCTACTGGAGTACCAGTCTTACTAATTTGCTTAATTCTATCTGTAACTTTACCAGTAGTATAACCGATTTTTACTAAATCAGGTATAGCGGGGTTCGTTAAGAAATATAATGTGCCGGATGTTATATTAGTCATAGAAATTCATTTCTTAGAAATTGACGTTTTGGTTGGTCACGCACATTCACTTCCTGACAGTTCATTTAAGTGAACATCATCACCGTCTGTCTGATGTTCGGCTTGTAGTTTTGTAAATTGTAGTACTATTGGTAAATCAAACGATGCTCCTGTGACAATGCAATATCTTTTGCTCAGGTTTGGCAACATACCTATGGGACAAGTAGCTTAAAACTTATGTTTTAGAGTAGTCCTTATGTTAACTGATTCGCAAGGTTTAAGGCCATTTCAGTTTAACCTAGGGCCTAAATGAAGTAATTATCTTCACTTTTCTTTGCTACCTTAAAAACGCGTAATAACCCTCTAAATATTTCTAAAATATTCTATGTCGTTTGTAGTCATAAGATATTGTAAACGATAGATAAAATTACTTGACGTTTTGTAATTTTATCTCCTTTCTAAATGTGTTTTTAACATATTCAGGAGGGCCAGATGACCCCAACAAAAATTCTTATTGGTCAGATATTGATCACTTTTCTCGTCGTGATCGGGACTGTTTGGATCGCCACTGAATGGGCGGCATTTATGCTGGGGTTTCAGATGCGGATCGGCATGCCATGGTTTACTATTTTTGGGTGGCCTGTCTATTATCCCTGGCGGCTGTTTGAATGGTGGTATGCTTTTGAAGTTTACGCTCCAACCGTTTTTTACAAGGCAGGTGGTCTGGCTGCGGCGGGCGGCATTATGGGAACATTGGTTGCCATAATAGGGTCTCTTTGGCGGGCGCGAGAGCAAACTCAAGTCACCACCTATGGCTCTGCCCGCTGGGCAGGAAAACTTGATCTCAAACAGGCTGGATTGCTAAATCCTAAAGGCGTCTTTCTGGGGCGGTACGGCAATGATTATCTGCGCCACGCGGGGCCAGAACATATTATGACCTTTGCGCCAACCCGTTCCGGTAAGGGGGTGGGACTTGTAATCCCGACCTTACTCAGTTGGACAGGCAGTGTAGTGGTTCACGATCTGAAAGGGGAGAACTGGCACCTGACCTCTGGTTGGCGATCAACATTCTCCCATTGCTTGTGTTTCAATCCCACAGATATTTCGAGTGTCCACTATAACCCGCTGATGGAAGTGCGGCGGGGGCTCAATGAAGTGAGGGATGTGCAGAATATCGCTGACATCCTTGTTGATCCCGAAGGTAGTCTTGAGCGTCATAACCACTGGGAGAAAACAAGTCATTCTTTACTGGTGGGTACAATCCTGCATGTGCTGTACGCCGAAGAAGAAAAAACGCTCTCCCGTGTGGCGGAGGTCTTAAGTGATCCCGCCAAGTCTTTCAAAAACACATTGAAGGATATGTTGATCACCAATCATGTTGGTGATTATCAAAACCCCAAGCCCCATCCTGTGGTGGCCGCGACCGCCCGCGAACTTCTCAATAAGTCAGAAAACGAACGCAGCGGTGTATTGAGTACGGCGTTAAGTTTTCTGAGCCTTTACCGTGATCCTGTCGTCAAAGAGGTCACGTCCCAATCAGATTTTACCGTGATAGATCTGATGAAAGCAGATAAACCCGTATCGCTTTATCTGGTGGTGCCGCCCAGTGATCTCAGCCGCACCAAACCATTGATGCGTCTGATCCTCAATCAGATCGGTCGTCGCCTGACGGAGAAATTGGAAGCTAAGGCAGGTGAGAGTCGCCAACTCCTCCTGATGCTGGACGAATTTCCCGCTTTGGGCCGTCTGGATTTCTTTGAAACCTCATTGGCCTTTATGGCAGGCTACGGTATCCGGGCTTTCCTGATTGCGCAAAGTCTCAATCAAATATCCAAAGCTTACGGTGAGAACAACAGCATCCTTGATAATTGTCATGTGCGTGTTGCCTTCGCCACTAATGATGAACGCACCGCAAAGCGTATTTCTGACAGTTTAGGTGCCGCTACCGAACTTCGCTCTCAAAAGAACTACGCTGGGCATCGTCTATCACCCTGGCTCGGTCATGTGATGGTCTCGCGCCAAGAAACCGCCCGCCAGTTGTTGACCCCCGGCGAAGTGACGCAATTGCCACAAGACGAAGAGCTGGTGCAGATCGCTGGCCTGCCGCCGATCAAAGCACAGAAGCTGAGGTATTATGAAGACCAGAACTTTACCACAAGGGTTCTACCGCCTGCGGCAACTCTGATCACAGAGACTATTTCTGAAACTGTTGCAGATTGGCAGGCTTGCCAAGCGGGGGTCGATGTACGTTTGGTCACGCCAGATGATCAAAATAATGGCGTGGATCATCTGTCCAGCGAAGGATCATTAGAGCATGTGCCCACATTGACGCCAGAGCAGGAAGCCCCAGAACCCTCTATCGATATTTTTGAAGTGATAGATCCTGACGTGGATGAAACCAGTGTTGAAGCAGATAAATATCAACTTAGCACTTTCCAGCGGGCGACGGCCTTTGAGGATGAAACTGACCTTGGTCTTGATCTGGGAGACGAGCGATGAAGCCGCGCATTAATGTCTATATGGATTACAAACTTTTAAAGCGCGTTGAGAAATTCGGTGCAAAATCAGGTCTTAGCAAATCAGGTCTTGTGGAAATCGCTGTTGCCCAGTTCCTGTCCCCGGAAGGCGCGGACAAAAGAGAAGCCGCCATAGCCAAACGGCTTAATCAACTGACCCGCCAGTTTGGCAGACTGGAGCGGGATCTGACAATCCAACTTGAAACCACAGCATTGTTTATTCAATATTACCTGACCATCACACCGCCGATCCCAATCCGAGATCAGAAAGCCGCCCGTGCCACGGGTCATGAGAGGTTTGAGAATTTCCTCACCCATTTGGGCAAGCGCTTGTCGGAAGGCCAAAGCCTAAGTGACAAGGTAGTGAATGACATCAAAGTTCGTGAGCAAGATTTTTTCTCTATCGATTTGGAGAATAAAAATGACTGACACTCAATCCATTTCAGCAGGCCGCAAAGTAGCCATGTTGAACACCGCCTTCGGGCCGGTGATTATGGCCGCTCTGGAAGAGAGCACCGTCATTGAAATCATCGTCAATCCGGACGGCAGGCTCTGGGTGGAGCAGCAAAGGTCAGGGCGCGTTTACACGGATCATATTTTGACGGCAGAATCCCGTGAACGGATTATCCGTCTGGTGGCAAGTCATGTGGAGCAGGGTACCCATAAAGAAAGCCCGATCATCAGTGCCGAACTTCCTGGTGGCGGGGAGAGATTTGAAGGTTTACTCCCGCCCATCGTCACCGCCCCATCTTTTGTGATCCGTAAGCCCAGTGCTCATATTCTGTCACTGGATGAATATGTGAAGTCTGGTGTGATGGAGGCTTGGCAGAAACAAATCCTCTGCGATGCAATTACCAACCATCAGAATATCCTTGTGGTCGGCGGCACGGGTTCCGGCAAAACCACCCTTGCCAATGCGTTGCTGCAGGAAGTAGCTAAGGGGCGTGAACGTATCATTATTATAGAGGATACCAGAGAGCTACGTTGTGATGTGGAAGATCTGCTTTGCTTGAAAACAAGAGGGCATGTTGCCAGTCTGTCTGATCTGGTGCGTAGCACATTACGTCTGCGACCAGACCGTATCATCATCGGTGAAGTTCGGGGCGGCGAAGCTCTCGATATGCTTAAGAGCTGGAATACGGGTCATCCGGGCGGCATTGCCACACTTCATGCCAATTCAGCGCAGGGCGCACTCTTCAGGTTAGAGCAGCTTACTCAGGAAGTGGTGGTTCAGGTGCCACAGCGTCTGATTGCTGATGCCATTGACCTGATCATCTTTATCGAAGGGCGGGGGCGTTCCAGGCGGATCAAAACCCTTGCCCATGTCACTGGATTTAAAGACAGCGATTATTGTCTGTCAGAACTGGGGGTGGATCAGACTTCATAATTTCAGACCCTCCAATCTCTTTATCCAAACTTCATTCCACAGGAGAAATCTTTATGCAAAAACCTAACTCTCTTCTTTTTCAACCCACAGTCCCTCTCAAAACTTTATGCTTTGCAATTGCCTTTATGAGTTTTGTCACCGCTGCCGAAGCTTCTGGTACGAGCATGCCGTGGGAAGGGCCGCTGCAGGCGATTCTTGACAGTATCGAAGGGCCGGTTGCCCGAATTGTGGCGGTATTGGTGATTACCATTACCGGCCTCACCCTTGCGTTTGGTGATACAGGCGGCGGATTTCGTAAACTTGTCCAGATCGTTTTTGGCCTCTCCATTGCCTTTGCTGCCGCCAGTTTCTTTCTGGCCTTCTTTTCCTTCGGTGGCGGAGCCGTGATTTCATGACCAATAGCGTCCCCGGATTTGAAATCCCTCTACACCGTGCATTGACGGAGCCCCTGCTTATGGCAGGGGCAAGCCGTTCAGTGACCATCGTCATTGGCACATTGTCAGCGGCCATTGGCCTCGGCCTGCAACTCTGGCTCGTGGGGCTGATCATCTGGGTCAGCTGCCAGAGCATTGCCGTTTATCTCACGGCCAAAGACCCTGACTTCATGGAAGTGGGCCTCAAACATCTTCAACATAAAAATTATCTGGGAATTTAAGTGATGTTTTACTTGAACGAATATCAATCGAAAGCCAAATGCTTGCAGGACCATATCCCCTGGGCGGGGCTTGTGACCCCCTCCGTAATTCTCAACAAAGACGGCGGATTTATGCGCTGTATCAGATTGCGCGGTCCTGATCTGGAAAGCAGTGGGGCAGGCAGCCTTGTGGCCCTGTATGCCCGCCTGAATGATATGCTGCGCCGTTTTGGTTCAGGCTGGGCCTTATTTTTTGACAGTGAGCGAATTCCCGTGACGGATTATCCCAGTTCAGATTTTGCTGATCCCGTCAGTGCGCTCATAGAAGAAGAACGCAGAGCGCAGTTTGAAGAGGGAGATCATTTTGAAAATATCACCACCCTCGGCCTGTTCTGGTTGCCGCCAGAAGATAAGGTAGAAGGGCTAAGTCAGATTTTTCTGGAACAGGGAACAGAAGATAAAAAGTCACATAATAGGCTGTTGGACCGTTTTATCGCTCAAACAGATAAAGCCATAGGTCTGCTCACCGAAATATTGCCGGAAGTGGTGATTTTGGAACAGGGTGATTTACTGACTTATTTACACGGCACAATATCAAACAGTCGCCATCCAGTAAAGTTACCAGACACGCCTTTCTATCTCGACGGCCTGCTTACGGATGAACCCTTACTCGGTGGTTTAAGTCCGATGTTGGGAGATCAACATATCAAGCTTGTGACTGTAACAGGTTTTCCCGGTGTGACAGTGCCCGGGATTTTACAGGGCCTCAACAGTCTTGGGTTTGAGTATCGCTATATGAGCCGTTTCTTGTGCCTGGATAAGGTAGCGGCTACCAAGGAGCTGACCAAATACCGCCGTCAGTGGTTTGCCAAGCGGAAAGGCATTGGATCGATCTTAAAAGAAGTAATGACCAATGAGCAATCGGTGCTTGTGGATACGGACGCTGAAAACAAAAGCCTTGATGTGGACGTGGCCCTACAGGAGCTCGGAAGCGATGACGTAGCATTCGGATATGTGACCTTGACCATTCAGGTCAAAGACAGCGACTTTGAAATCGCCGAAGCCAAGATCAAAGCTGTGGAGCAGGTCATTAACGGCACTGGTTTTGTCACCATCCGTGAAACGGTGAATGCAGTTGAAGCATGGCTCGGCATGATCCCCGGCCATGTCTATGCCAATTTGCGCCATTCCCTGATCTCCACATTGAACCTTGCCCATATGCTGCCCGTCGGTGATCTTTGGCGGGGCCAGAAACCAACCAGCATTTGGGAGCCCCGCCTTTGATGATCTGCCAAACGGCGAGCACAACGCCGTTTCGCTTTGTCCATCATGTAGGGGACGTAGGTCATATGATGGTGCTTGGTCCAACGGGCGCGGGAAAGTCGGTGTTTCTGTCTTTCCTGATGATGCAGTTCAGACGGTACGAAGATGCTCAGATTTTTATCTTTGATAAAGGAGCCTCCAGCCGCGCGGCTATTCTCGCCATGGGCGGTGATTTTAATGATTTAGGCCAGAGTGGTGGAAAGAGTGATGATCTATCTTTCCAACCTCTGTTCAGAATTGATGATGAAGCCTACCGCATCTGGGCACAGGACTGGTTGCAGGGGATATTGAGTGAACAGGGCTTATCGCTTACGCCGCAGATCAGAGAAGAACTGTGGCAAGCTTTGGATAATCTGTCTTCTGCGCCGGAGGTCGAACGTACCCTGACAGGGCTCAGCTTATTATTACAAAACCCAAACATTAAAGAAGCCCTTAAACCCTATACCTTGGAGGGGCCTTATGGTGGGTTGCTCGACGGAGATGAAGACCATCTGGCTTTCACAGATTGCCAAGCTTTCGAGATGGAAGCTCTGATGGAAAAACCGGGGGCAGTGTTGCCCGTACTCACTTATCTGTTCAAAAGGTTAGAAGAACGGTTCGACGGAAGACCCACTTTACTCATATTGGATGAAGCATGGTTGTTTCTGGATACACCTGCTTTTGCAGGTAAAATACGGGAATGGCTGAAGGTACTACGTAAGAAAAACGTCTCGGTGATTTTTGCCACCCAGTCTCTGGCCGATGT
>JAESRB010000224.1 GCA_016764855.1 Emcibacter sp. | reverse complement strand
AGGTCTATACTCAGAAAATCGAAAGTCAGGGCCATGGCCCTGACATAAGGAAAGTCGCGGCATAACATTAAACAACATAACAAAGCTTAACAAAGCCGCAAATCTGTCCAACAAAGTAGGACCACCTCTATGATTCGGAAGTATTGATATCTAAACTATCCATTTTCCTCTTTCGTCGTCATACTATTTTCTTAAGGAGCCATAATATTCTATCCGCAAGTTGGGTATATGGTGGATAGAGCAACTTGCCCGTAGAATATTTACTTTGATGAAATACAGCCCTGGCATGAGAAAAAGTCTTAAATCCATAATCCCCATGATAGGCTCCCATACCCGGAGCCCCAACCCCACCAAAGGGAAGATTTTCCTGGGCCAGATGCCAAAGCGTATCATTTATTGTCACACCACCAGAGACCGTTCCGTTTAAAATCTTTTCACGGTTCTTTTTATTCTCTCCAAACCAATATAATGCTAGCGGCCGTTCATCTTTATTTACAAAATCAATCGCCATCTCTGGCGTATCACAAGAAAGTACGGGTAAAATAGGACCAAAAATTTCTTCCTGCATTACGCGCATATCTGGCGTCACCCCAAGAATAACGGTAAAAGGAACTTTGCGGCTTGCCGCCAGATCATTGGCAGAATCCAACCCCGCAGTGACTATTTTCGCCCCCTTTTGTCTGGCATCTTCTATCAAATCCAGTTGTCGCGAATAATGCCGATCAGAAATAATACTGGTGTAATCACTATTACCCGCAACAGTCGGGTATAACTCCTCCGCAGCCATGATAATTTTGTCGACAAAATTCAATATTTTCCCCTCAGGCATCAGGACATAATCCGCGGCAATACATGTCTGACCAGAATTAATTAATTTCCCCGCGGCAAGACGTTTGCTGGTTAAGTCCAAATCCGCACTTTCATCAATGATCGCCGGGGACTTCCCCCCCAATTCCAACGTCACAGGAGTTAAGTTCTCAGCCGCTGCCCTCGCAACAATTTTCCCAACTACCGTTGAGCCAGTAAAAAAGATATGATGAAAAGGTAATCTTGAAAATTCGGCGGCAACTTCAACACCACCGATAGCAACATAAACCGTCTCTGACCCATAAATTCCCTGAAGCATTTCTCTCAACAGTTCTGATGTGGCCGGTGTATATTCAGATGGCTTTATCATCACCCTGTTTCCTGCAGCCAGTGCCGCAATGAAAGGCACTATTGCCAATTGAAACGGATAATTCCAGGGGCTAATGATACCAACAACCCCCAGAGGCTGCATGCGAATTTCGCTTCGGGCAGGTTGAAAATGCAAGGCCGTTGAAACACGTTTTACTTTCATCCATTTCTTCAGATGTTTTAAAGTATATTTCAGGTCCCCCTTGGCAATAATTATTTCTGCCATTATGGTTTCGTGGGAAGACCGCCCCCCCAAGCCATTGCACGAAAAATCCATTGCAATAGCTTTTATGATCCTCTCCTCCCACAAGTCTATTGCGGACAATAATTTTTTCAAATTAATCTGGCGTTGCGCAAAACTTGGGGGGCCATCATCATTAAATGCTTTTAATTGCTCATGAAAGGCACTCGAAAGGTCTGATGCAACATTTGGTAAACCATCAATAGAATTCGCAGAAACAAAATTAATCATTTTTTTAAGACTCCGGGTCCAGCAGGACCTTGCCAGGATTAAGCAACCCATGTGGATCAAGCGCAGCCTTAAGCGTATGCATCAGCGCAATCTCTTCTGGATTACGAGACAATGGCAGCCATTCGCGCTTATCCAGACCGATACAATGTTCCGCTGAAACCGACCCCCCCAACGCCTGTAGCGGTTTATACACCATTTCCTCAGCACGGTGGCGTGCCTCAGGACTCCAAGGACGCGGCGCCACAAGCAGATGAATATTGTTATCGCCTAGATGACCATACACGATCATTTTAGCTTCTTCCCCACACATCGGACGTAATGATTTATTCAATCCCTCTACATATTCCTCCATGCGCGAGATAGGCAGGCTAACGTCAAAGGTAACACCCGGCATAAGAGCTATGATCTGCCCCTCGACGTCTTCACGAATTGCCCAAATCGCATCGCGCTGCGCATTAGAGGTTGCCACAACAGCATCAGCCGCCGTCCCGCTTTCAATGATATCACAGAGAACTTCAGTAAACAGAGCCTCATCGCGCTCGCTGTCATTTCCCGCGCCCTCAACGATGACGTAAAAATCATGCCCCGAAGGCAGCGGTACATTATGGCGTCCACTGTCCACGCCGATCATTTCATAATAGCTGCCCCACATAACTTCGAATGATCTCAACAAACCACCGAGCCGTTTTCCAACCTGTGCAAAAAGCTGAGTAAGGTTATCAAAACTGTCTATGGCAAGGATCGCCGTTACTTCACTTACAGGTGCTGGCTGGAGTCGCAATACGGCACGCGTAACAAGACCAAGCGTTCCCTCGCTGCCAATGAACATCTGTTTAAGGTCATAAGCGGCGTTGTTTTTGAGCAACGTGTTCATTGACGATATTACAGTCCCATCAGCCAAAACAGCTTCAAGTCCAAGTACATTTTCGCGGGTCATGCCATATCGGATAACGGTATTACCACCGGCATTGGTTGAAATATTTCCCCCAATCGTACAGGAACCACGCGCGCCCAAATCGACACCATAAATCAAACCGTGTTCGGCGGCGGCTTCATGAACGGCTTGAAGCGGAACACCTGCCTCAACAGTCATGGTTCGGCCAATCGGATCCACTTCTACGATCCCGCGCATACGCTCAAATGATATCTGCAGTTCCTCTTTCGTGGCGTTTGCGCCGTGAACAAGGCCGGTCAATCCGCCTGCTGGCACAACCGCTTGGCGGGCGGCATGACATAACTTCATAACTTCCGATAATTCTGCGGTCGAACTTGGACGCACGACGGCCTGAGCGCCGCAGGGGATACTTCCCATCCAATCACCAGGCCGCTTTGCAACATCTTCGCCTGTAATCAAGCCTTTTTCACCGACAATTGCCAAGATTTTTTCTAACAATTCCATGATTGATCCTTCAATAGTATATCTTGTGTAATATCAGCAGCCTTCGGAACGCCGGTCAGCCCCAGCGCGGTTTTCATATCCTGCTTTATAATATCCAACATTCGGGTAAGGGCGGGCTCCCCCCCCGCACCAAGCGCCAATACCCACGGGCGACCAATGAGCGCAGCCTTCGCGCCAAGCGCTAAGGCGCGCACCACATCTTGACCCGTTCTTATGCCGCCATCGACCAGTAAAGTAGTCTCCGTCGCAACCGCCTCCGCGATATGCGGGAACATCCGCGCCGTTGAACTCACCCCGTCCAATTGCCTCCCCCCATGATTAGACACGATGATCCCATCTGTTCCCACCGCAACCGCTTCGCGGGCATCATCAACATCCAGAATCCCCTTCAATACCAGATTACCATGCCAAATTTTACGCAGCCATTCTATATCTTTCCACGTCACCGAACTGTCTAATTGGTTCTGTGTCCATGCAACATAATCATATGTGTCTTTCGAATATTTAACATAGCTTGCAAGATTGCCAAATCCATGTGGCCCTCCCAAAACACCGACGTCCATAGCCCACTTTGGGTGCATCATATAATCGATCAAACCGGTTCGCAATTTGCCCCACCTTCCCAAACCGCCCGCCATTCCATTTCGAATATCACGGTACCGCGTGCCAAGTACGGCAAGGTCAATCGTAAAAACAAGCGTGCGTACACCCTTATCCCAAGCCCGGTTAAGGATGTCTTCCACGATACCCCGGTCTTTCAACATATAAAGCTGAAACCAAAACGGCTTATCAGATACTTTTGCCACTTCATCCATTGGGCAAATTCCGACGGTTGAAAGACAAAATGGAATCCCTGCGGCGTCAGCAGCCCGTTTTGCCTGCACTTCGCCGCGCCGCGCGGCCATTCCGCCCATGCCAATCGGCGCTAATACCAATGGCATGGCGAGTTTCTCGCCGAACAGCTCTACCCCACAGTCCATCTGCGAAGCATCACGCATCACTTTCTGGTTAAGCTTTACATCTTTCCAATCGGCCACATTACGGCGCAACGTTACTTCATCCGTTGCCCCACCATCGATATAATCAAACAGAGAACGTGGCAGATGACGTTCCGCCCGACGTCGAAAATCTTCAAAAGACGCGGGCAGAAAATTAAATGACTTTCCCATATTAAATCAAAGCCTCAATCAATCGTGGCCCTTTGGTTGCAAGAGCCTTCGCCAGCTCTTTACGAAATTCTTCTGTTGTGGAAACACGAACAGCCGGTACGCCCTGTCCTTCTGATATTTGTGACCAATTAATCTCTGGTCGTTTAAGATCCAGCATTGAAAGTGCCTTTGGTCCAGGGTTTTCGACACCAACACGCGCCAGTTCAATGTTGAGAATTGCATATGAGCCATTGTTAAGTATAACCGTGGTCACGTCCAACTCCTCACGCGCCATCGTCCATAACGCCTGATTAGTATACATACCTGATCCATCCGCCTGTAACGCAATCACTTTGCGATCAGGACACGCCACCGCCGCGCCAAGTGCAAGCGGCATTCCCTGTCCAATTGCGCCACCAGTTAAGGTCAGCCAATCATGTGGTTCACATCCCTCAGTTAACCCATATATATACATGCCAGCCGTCGCAGACTCATCAGATACAATAGCATTTTCTGGGATCAATTCTGAAAGCACAGCTCCGATACTCGCTGGCGTAAGCGCACCATCTTCCACTGGGAAAATTTTACGTTCCTGAGTAGAGATATTTTCAGTCGGGGCGTCAAGCGCATCCGCCAATCCGGCAAGTGCCATATGAGCATCTTCACGAAGAGACGCGAGACGAATAAGCTTTGCACCATCGGGAAGCAGCCAGCTTGGCTTGTCAGGGTAAGCAAAGAACGAAACGGGCGGCTCAGTACCACAGGTCACAACCGTCCCAAACTCCTTGAGGAAAGCTTCTGCTTGTTCGCCAAAATAAGGCAGTTTTTCCACAGCAACGCGACCCGCACCCCGCTGCATTCGTGCAGGAAAGGTTTCGCAAATCAGACGTGCTCCCGTCGCAGCTGCCACGCGGCCTGCGAGGATAAGCGTTTCTTCACGCAGCGCACGCCCCCCCAAAAACAGACATTTGGAACCCGTCTCAGCGCGCAACGCCTCTGCCGCTGCGTCTATTATTTCTTGTGGGCTAACTTGAGCAACTGGCAGCAAGGGGGCTTCTATCGCAGCAGAACCTTCCGTCCATGCATGATCGGCGGGGACAATCACTGTGGCGATCTTACCCGGATAGGTTCGCGCCACATTATAAGCCTCCACTCCAGCATGCGCCAGATCTCGCTCCGACTTAGATACCCGAACCCAGTCTGACATAGGCCTTGCGACAGCTTCCGCATCGGAGGTCAAGGGGGCGTCAAAATGCACATGATAAGTCGCATGATCACCAACCATGTTAATCATCGGCGTGCCAGCGCGTCGTGCATTATGTAAGTTTGCAAGCCCATTACCTAAACCCGGGGCAAGATGAAGCAACGTCATGGCTGGTTTATCTGCCATGCGGCCATAACCATCAGCAGCACCTGTTACAACGCCTTCAAATAATCCAAGAATTGCCCGCATTCCATCCTGCTTGTCAATCGCCGCAACAAGTTGCATCTCCGAAGTTCCCGGGTTTGCAAAGCAGACCTCTACGCCACAATTCCACATGGTTCCAATAAACGCTTCCGCTCCATTCATCCTATAAACTCCTTTTTCAAGATCAAATTAGCCATCCAAATGGCGACAAATTCTAAATAAAAAAATATGACAAAAAATTGCCGTTAACGTAATAAACCGTCAAGTTCTTCGCTAAAGAACTCAAACCATTTGTGACAACATCCATCAGTATCCGACGGAGGGCTTTGACATTTCTAATGTAGAGACCGCACTAGAAATACCCAGCGCAGATTTCGCCCCTTCTCGAAAGAAATTGATATCAGTTCCCGCGGATACAAAGGTAAAGCCTTGGTCTAGCGCAGAACGGGCAAGTTCCGCTGAATAACCAAAAAAACCCGCCGCACATCCAGCAGCCTTGCAGGCCTCCTTGATTGTCTCAACCGCCAATACGAAACGGGGATTTGAAAAGTCCCCTGGCGTGATACCTAAACCATAACAAAGGTCAATCGGACCGATGAACAAAGCGTCAACCCCGGGCGCTCGCGCAATGGCCTCAACATTCTTCAGACCTTCGTGCGTCTCGATCATCACAATGCAGGCGACCTGATCGTTGGCCGTGGCCAGATATTCAACGCCACTGAGCAAAATCCCCCGCATTGGACCACAGGAACGCCCTCCAACAGGCGGGTAACGGCAAGCAGCCACCGCCATTTCAGCCTCTTCTACCGAATTCACCATTGGTACGATTACGCCATGAGCTCCCGCATCCAGTGCACG
Organism: Emcibacter sp.; assembly: GCA_016764855.1. Classification (GTDB taxonomy): domain Bacteria; phylum Pseudomonadota; class Alphaproteobacteria; order Sphingomonadales; family Emcibacteraceae; genus Paremcibacter. The sequence goes on along the minus strand of JAESRB010000224.1, from coordinate 2,092 downwards.
TCCTATTTCACCTGCATCATTCTTTGAAACACGGACCAGCGGGGTTGTATCGGTCCCTGTAATGGCTGGAATCAAAGTCAGCAAGTGCGAATAAGATAACAACCCATGCTGCAAATCGAAACAAACCCAATCAAAATCCATATGCGCTAAAGTTTCTGCTGTATGCAAATCCGTGAGGCTAATCCATGCCCCGATAGAGCTCTCGCCATTTCGCCATTTCTCTAAACTCGAATTTTTCATTTTTCGCGCTCCTCCATACCTCGAGACTCCTGCGCCCAAACTGGGGCATTCATAGCTTTAAAATGCTCAAAAACATCCTCTCCCACGAAACGCTTCAGAACATCTGCATCCGTTAAATGCTGGCCTGTGCAGTCCTCTGGTGTCTGCATCGCAAGGAGGATTGCCGCTTCAACATAACTATCTGGCGGGGAGAGCCTGTGTGCTCTGGCTTGCCTCGATTTAGCATCACGGGCGTTGAGCCAGCCAGGCGTTTCGATTCCCGCAACAGGGCGAAGCGAATTGACAGCAATTCCATTGCATTTTTGCTCTGCCGCAAATGCATTTGTCGTAGACTCAACGGCACTCTTCGTAGCGCTATAATGGCTCGCCTTTTTGGCAGCGATAGACGAAATCGTGATAATATTACCGCTACGATTATCGATCATAGATGGTAAAACTGCCCTGATCGCATGGAAGACGCCGTGCACATTGACTTTGAACTGAAATTCCCAATCTGATAAGTCCATTGTGGAAATGGTGCCCGGAGCGTAGAAAACTGCATTAGTCATAAGCACATCTATTCGGCCAAATTTATCCAAAACCGTGCGAACCATCGATTGTATGGAATCTGGATCAGCTACGTCGCAAACAACAGGAAAAGCACTCCCGCCCGCCTCCTCAATCAAGCTGACTGTTTCGTCAATGGTACCAGACTGCCCCTCTGACTTGACCTTTGACCGCGCAACCACAATCACCGTCGCACCTTCCGCCCCATAACCCATCGCGCAATGGCGTCCCAGACCTCGGCTTGCACCTGTAACTACTATTATTTTTCCTGCTAAACGCTCCGCCATAGGCCCTACCCTGTTAAATTTTCCAATAATAAAAGTTGATTAATAATAACGTTTGAACTGAGTGAGACCAGCACATAGTACGAATGGATCAATACGTAAAACGACACACAACATCGACAGCCAGATTGCCTTTCTTACAAACGGCATAAGAAATTGATTAACAGAAACGCTCAGAGATACAACCGGCCCTTTAGCATCACGCGCGTAGTTCATAGGGTGCATGAATTCATGCATCATTTTCACTACCGTAAAATGTAACATCCGCTAATTTAAATAAACCGCATAACAAATTAGGAGGGCCAATGCCACAACCTAGAACACTATATGATAAGCTGATCAAATCTCATACCGTTTGCCTCTTGGACGAGGATGGTGGTGAGCTATTGCTTTATGTAGACCGAACTGTACTCAACGAATATACTAGTCCGCAGGCATTTACGGGCCTACGGGAATCTGGTCGGAAAGTCTGGCGGCCAGAAGCGATGCTTGGCGTCGTCGACCATGTAAACTCCACACGCCCAGATCGCAACACGTTGTTTGGAAACGAACAGGATGTACAGTGTGAATATTTCGCACGAAATTGTTCCGATTTCGGGATTGAATTGTTCGATCTCTTTCATCGTCAACAAGGTATTGAACATGTTGTAATGCCCGAATTAGGTCTAGTATTACCAGGACAAGTGATTGCAGCAGGAGACAGCCACACCACGACTTATGGCGCCTTCGGTGCGTTAGGGTTTGGAATTGGCACATCCGACATAGAACATTTGCTGGCTACGCAAACACTCGTCTATCGGCGCCTCAAAAACATGCTGATCTCTCTGAAGGGTAATCTGTCCCCCGGCATCACCGCCAAGGACGTGATTATGGCCATCATCAGAAAGATTGGCGCTTCGGGTGCAAGCGGTTATGCCGTTGAATTTCAAGGGGCGGCTATAGATAAGCTGTCCATGGAAGGTCGCATGACCATCTGTAACATGGCCGTAGAATGTGGCTCACGGGGTGCCGTGATAGCGCCT
>JAESRB010000223.1 GCA_016764855.1 Emcibacter sp. | reverse complement strand
CAACCCTTGCTACCTTTGACGCATTGAGCGAAGTCGCAGAAACCCTCGCTGCCGGCACATATCGACCACGACTTCTTGACCCGCTAACCGTTTTTGCACATCACGCCAACATTCCCTCATCAAAATGGGGCGTTTATGAAAAACCCGAGGAGAATGACAAATGAAAGTGAGCCTCAATGCCGGAAGTCTGATGGCCCTTTTTCCGGCGCTTTATTCACGCCGCGAAAACAAAAACGCTGATCTTTGGGACAGAAATTGGCTATCGCTCGCGGTGCCGCGCATCCGGCTTTTCGGTCCGTTCTGGAGTTTTGTCGCGGAGTTGAATGATGTCACGAATGGGCCGGACATCTCGGTGTTGCTCGAAGACGATATCCCTCGCGATTTCCCCGGCCACACGTATAAATACCACCCTCCAAGCCTGCTGCGAGCCAATATTCAAAAATTCTGGTGGAGCAATACGTCCCCGAACACCCAAACCGTCCGTTCACGAAGAAGCCTGACAGCTGTATACACAGTAGACAAAAAGCATCTGTTCTTGCCGCTGGACCGGGCCGATTGCATCGACCAGAATCTGACAACGCCGCTAATCCTTGCGCCTTTGGGCAATCATCCCAAACACCTGGGCGAGATTTTTGAACCCGAAACCGAGGATGCGGCCCACCTTCCGGCAATGCAACTGGTATCAGGGGTTGTCTGGTTCGAACCTGCAAAGGGCTATCTTAAAAAACTGCGCGACGCGCTGGGGCTTGAGCAACCAGCCAGTGACGCGAAGGGAGCGAACCTGATGGCGCTCACTCCGCTGGGTTTGGCCGTTTTGGGAAAAATACGTCTGCCGTGGGAAAAAGAAAGCTTTCAGGGCTGGTTCATATTGACAGAGCGCGGATCAAACGATGATGTGAGCGAGGTCCTGCGACTGTGGAATCCACCGGGCATTGACCCGGTTTGGGCAAACGCGCTCGATGATTTTGCACGCAACTTGCCCAGCAAAACAGATGGTAGCCCACCGCACTGGTTCGCGCTGATCGCCCGCACCCGCATCAAACCGGATGATCTGTTCTGGCCCTGCTCATTTGTGAGCAAAAAAACTCCTCTATTGAGACGTATGAAAGTTGATATTGATTCCTCCGTGGTTTCGCTGGAGGGGAAATCGCTTGAACCATCGCTGCAGGGTGACGAAGCGCGAGCGCTAAGCCTCAATGCCGCAGAATTCACCGTTAGCCGCACGGCCATCAACAGCATTCAGATAGATTGCCGCAACACATTACAGGATAATAAGGGTAAAAATATTGCCCCTCACCCCTTGGCGCTTGATGCAACATATACCCTCCAGAACGAGGTCGAAAATGTTGCCATTACACAAACAAACAAACAAGGTGACGTTGTGCCTATGGAACTGGCGCTTCCAATGCAGTCAAACGCTGACCACATGCGTCAGGCGTTAGGTTTTACCCCACCCCATCCGATTGAAGACAGCACTTCTTCTGCACCTCTCTGGCTTTTTACACCCATTCGCGATGGATGGCTTAACTGGCCGTTTCCCAACGCAACCACCGCTCTTTTGGCCAATGATGCAGAAGACCCCGGCCCAAAGGAAGAGACACGACGAAGCATCACATCAGGTGCCTGGCGCGTGGGTGCGGCCCAAGATGGCAGCGAACGGTCGTGGTCGACCTCGATCTTTGGCGCGGTCACAGCAGAGTTTAGTGCCGTGCTCGACACATCAACACAACCAAAGTGGAAGCTGACAACACTAAATCTGAAACTTGCTGGATTGTCGGGTATTTTTGACGGCTTGATTCCTGTAACCGGGTTTACGCAATCGCCCAATCAGTTAATCCCCGAAGCCGAGATGCGCGCGCTTGCGCCACTCTCCTTACGGGCGGTTTCACCAGATTTACTGGTGAGTTTTGAAGCCGTGCTGTGGTCAAAAACAGTTGATGGCAATCCGGCTGGTCCGCGGGCCGCCTTAAGGCTGGATCGCATCCTGCTAACAAAAAGCGGAAATCGTACCTTTTTGAAGTTTGGCAATCCTGCGGCCGGACCAAACTCGGTGATACCAAAACTCTCAATTACGTGGCCCGAAAGTGAGAATATTGGCAAGCTCAGGCCGTGGCTATGGTTGAGGCATCATGAATTGCCAACAATCCAAACTTTGCCGCTTTGCGTAGCCGGTAACCGTGTAACCGAACCAAGCGGAACGCGGGAGTTCACTCCGTTGAAAGGAAAAGCGCCCTCCGGCAGAACAGCTGAATTTTTCTTTGGCCACAAAATAGACATGACGGTGCCTTTTGCCAATTTGAATATTAAAAAAATGCCCGACACATGGCAGCACCCGCTTGCCGAGACCTCATGGCAAAACGAAGTGGGTCAGGTTTTCATCACTCTTGGTACTGTCAGCGTATTTTTAAGCGATGGCGGAAGACATACCGTCAATTACAACATTAACAAGCAGCAATTTGGCCCGGTAAAATTGGCACAGAGCATTGATTACAGACACGATTTAGCCACCACCGATGAGTTGCATGCGCTGGCCAGTCTGCCACCCCCAAATCCGAAAGAACAAGGAGTTGATCAACCAGCCCCTGCAGGCACCCTCTTTCAGCCGGGACGCTGGAATGATCCAGATATTAGCAATTTACGCGGATCTGTGTGGCTGGACGTCTGGGCCGATCTGAACCGCAAACTAGCTCTTGCCGCTACCGAGAGACGTGAGTTAGTAACGAATTTCAAGCGTAATAATAAAGTACACTACAAGCTGTCTAACACGTTGTTAGACCAAAGTTTTGAGCTGGAAAACTTACCCACGCTCAACACAAATATCGTATTTTCAACGGATGCCCCCGAATGGCAGGAAACGGGCGATCCATACAATCTGATCGGCCATTTCGGACAATTTGAGCTAGCATTGCAGAGCAAAGATCACAAGGCTGGTACAGTGCAAGCTCGCGGTCTGCCATCAACAGAAGATCTGTCCGGGCTAAACCTTCTCTTGCAACGACTTAACCCGGACGGAAAGGCACACTCCAGCGTTCAGATCGATCTTGGCACCTTGCGGCAAACCGCGCGGAAGGGCACACCTTTGCGCGATCAGGCCGGATGGATAGCCACCATTGGAAAAAGCGACGTCAAGCCGCCTATCCTTATACGCAAAATGCAGCGCCCTAACACTTCTACCGGAGACATCCATCTTGTGTCCCTGCGAGAGCCTCAAAAGATCACCTTGTCCGAACACGGATCATCGCTCATTCGCATCGCTCTGTTCGACCTGCCATGCACGAAAGCGAAAGATAATCTTTTGTTCGAACGAAAGGATCAAAATACGAGCGACGGACTTCGCGCCGAGATCAATCCGGAGAACGGCTATTCCTGGGCCCTGTTGGAAGATGGGATGCCTGACCATGTAATGGTGGGACAACTGGCTTTTCGAGCAACAGAGCTGAGCGCAGCCACTTTTGCAAAGGATGGCTCACTTGCTCGCCTTCGTTTTGACGGGCGTATCTCTGTACCCTTGCCCGGCGATAACGGGGAAGGCATCAAGCTGGCAGAGGCAATCGGGGACGCCAGCCTGGAAATTATCTGGAATTCAAACAAACCAACGTTCAAGCTGTTTTCGTACGGACGGATTGAACTGCCTCTGGCTGATCCCGAACGCATCTGGCCGCCAACCCCATGGTTGCACATTGAAAAACTGAACTATAGCGGATCGCAAAAATTAGGTGGAAAGAGCGCAAGACTAGTGGCATCCAGCCATGACCTGGCGCTCGAATTGGACGTCACATTGAACGACACAAAGGGCGATGATACCGTGGTGCCCACCAAAGCAAACACCGTTGTTTTGGCTGAGCAGTCAGTT
>JAESRB010000222.1 GCA_016764855.1 Emcibacter sp. | reverse complement strand
TCAGATTCATCGGCCTCCACCACCATCCAGTCACCATCACCAAGCCGAGCATTGGTGCCGTAAGCATTAATGATCCCCCCGTTGATAACCGTTGGATCGTAATCGGCTTCATCCAAAACCGCAGCTACCATAGATGTCGTCGTTGTTTTGCCGTGGGTTCCCGCAATAGAGACACACCATTTCAGACGCATTAATTCTGCCAACATCTCAGCCCGCCGGATCACCGGCATTTTAGCGGTACGCGCGGCGACCACTTCCGCATTATCCGACTTGATCGCCGAAGAACAGACAATTCCCCAAGCCCCCGCCAGATTTTCGGCCCGTTGACCTATCATCACCTTAATGCCTAATGCGCGCAAACGTTCCACATTGGCATTCTCACCAAGATCACTGCCCTGAACCTTATAGCCAAAATTATGCATGACCTCGGCAATGCCGCTCATACCAATACCACCGATGCCGACAAAATGCAGGATACCAATATTGATGGGATGACCAATTTTCACGGGCTGCACATCTTTATTCATTCAGGTCACACTTTCTTCTGCTATCTTGGTTTCTTTATCTTGAGGGTCAGATTTCTGAGCTTCAGATTCTTGATCCTCTGGTTCTTGATCTTCTGGCTTTTGAACAGCCATTTCCTTAAGATCAGGCTTCTTCTTCTCAATTTTTACTGTGTTTTCGTGTTTTAATGTACGAATGCTTCCACTGTTGCCCTTGACCAAAGCCAGCCGTTCCACCAGATCCGCAAGGTCTTTGGTCGCATAGGGCTTACCCACTTTACGAGCATCTTCCGAGGCACGCCAAACATCCCGAGGACGTTTCGCCAAACGTTGCAGCAATTTTGCCAGCTCCGCCGCATTAAATTCTTTCTGATTAAACAACCATGCCCCGCCATTGATCACCATCTCACGGGCATTTTCAATCTGATGATTATCGGTCGCCTGGGGATAAGGCACCAGAACAGCCGCCCGGCCAGAGGCCGTCAGCTCCGCAATGGTTGAAGCCCCGGCCCGACCAATCACAAGGTGAGACCATTCCAGAGATTGGGCAATATTGGGAATGAAGGTAGAAAGCTCCACCGCAATCTTGGTCTTGGCATAAATGTCCCGCACCTGATCGATATCTTCGGCCCGACATTGCTGGGTGATCTGTAATCGCCGCTGTAAGGCTCTCGGCAATGTCGAAATAGCCTGCGGCACCACTTCGCTGAAAATGCTCGCGCCCTGACTGCCGCCGATGACCAATATGCGGAAAATACGTTCCTCGCCAATATCAGGATAGAATTTATCGCCCAGTTCCACAATCGCGGCCCGGACCGGATTACCCGTAACAACCACTTGTTTATAACGCCCCATCCGCGCCTTTTGGGTTTTTTCAAAGGAAAGGGCAACTGCGTCCACAGATTTCGCCAAATATCTGTTAACCCGGCCCAACACCGCATTCTGCTCATGAATACAGGTGGGAATTCCCAAGGATAAAGCCGCCTTCACGGCGGGTAATGAGGGATAGCCCCCAAAACCAACCACAATTCCGGGCGTCCGACGCATACGAATTAAAATCTGCCTGGCTTCAAGAATGCTGCTGATCACCTTGGGCAGGGCAAGCAATTTACCCAACAGCCCTCTATTGGTGAAAGTCGTGCTGCTTACTTTGTGAATTTTGATGCCTTCGAAATGTTCCTGGTATTCATAGCCGCGACTATCAGTGATCAACGTCACCTCATGGCCCCGCTCTATAAGCTCATCTTTCAACGCGCTGGCAGGAAAGACATGCCCCCCGGTTCCCCCCGCAGCAAGGATAATATGACATGTACGCCGCCGCTTCATATTTGCCTCCACGCAGAATTTAGATTCTCCAGATTATCTCTGGCGCCTCTTCGGGTTAAGGCCAAAACCATACCCATACCAATGGCCAACGCCAACATGGACGAACCGCCATAACTGATAAAGGGCAAGGTCATCCCTTTGCTGGGTAGAATAGAAAGATTAACCCCTAGATTGATAAAGGTCTGTAATCCGAACTGCATGATCAGACCTGATGCCGCCAGAAAAACAAACAAATCTGTCTCCTTCATCAAATTGACCAATCCGCGAATGATGATAACCGCGAACAGACAAATCAGCCCCAGACATAGAATAAGACCAAATTCCTCCCCGGTTACAGCAAAAATGAAATCCGTATGGGCGTCGGGCAAAATTTTCTTTACCGCGCCCTCGCCCGGACCCCGGCCAAATAACCCGCCACTGCGAAAGGCATTCATGGCCGTGTCCACCTGAAAAGTATCGCTGCTTTCAGGAAACAGGAAACGGTCAACCCTGTCCGTCACATGAGGGATCAACATATAGGCCAGAAAAAGACCGCCCATACCCAATCCGGCAAACCCCAATACCCATATCATGGGCAATCCAGCCATAAAGAACTGTGCCGCCCACACCATAGAGATCAGGATTGTCTGCCCCAGGTCGGGCTGAGAAATCAGAAACGCCACCACAATGAAATAAGAGAAGATCGCAATGGTCCAGCCCCGAAATCCGGGTGTTTTATGAACTTCCGAGAATATCCACGCGGAAAAAACAATAAAGGCCGGTTTCAGGAACTCAGACGCCTGCAAGGTAAAACTGCCGAAACGCAACCAACGGCGCGCGCCCTTTGCTTCCGGTGCGATGGCCATGGTCAAGGCCAACAGGACAAGACAGACCAGAAACAATATCACGCCAAAGCGCCGCACCCAGATAATCGGCAAAAGCGACACCCCGAACATGGTCACCATGGCAAGGCATAGAAAGGCCAGTTGCCGTTTAACGAAATGAAGAGACTCCAGCCCGAGCTTTTCCGCAATGGCCGGGCTTGCGCTGAATGTCATAACAATGCCAAGACCAATCAAAATGGCAAGCGTCACCAACAACCAACGATCCACGGTCCACCACCAATTACTGAGCAGGCTCGTATCGGTTCTTGAAAAAACAGTCATATCTTCTCTCGATTTACCTATTTCGATATCCTTATCTCAATTTTAACGTGGCAAGTCCGACCAATGCCAATAGAACAGCAATGATCCAGAAACGAATAACAATGGTGGGCTCTGACCAACCTTTTTGCTCATAATGATGGTGAATCGGCGCCATACGGAAGACCCGTTTTCCCGTTAATTTAAAAGAAACCACCTGAATAATGACCGATACGGTTTCCAGAACAAAAAGCCCCCCAACGATGCCCAAAACGATTTCATGTTTTGTTATCACACTGACAATACCCAATGCGCCGCCCAGCGCCAGACTGCCCGTATCGCCCATAAATATCATAGCCGGAGGGGCATTATACCATAAAAACCCAAGGCCCGCGCCAATGATCGCCGCACAAAACACCGCCAATTCCCCTGAACCGGGGACATAAGTGACCTGAAGATAAGAGGCAAAGACACTATTACCCACCAAATAAGATATCAGAGCAAAAGTCCCCGACGCGATGATCACCGGCATGATCGCAAGACCATCCAGCCCATCCGTAAGGTTAACACTATTGGATGCCCCCACCAGAATGAAGATTGCAAAGGGGATCATGAACCAGCCCAGATCAATCAGCGCATTTTTGAATAACGGAATCGCAAGCTGTGAGCTTATCGCGTCACCGGCCTTATCCATCACGATCAGCACTGCAATGACCGAAACAACGATCTCCATCAACAGTTTTAATTTACCCGACACCCCATCCGAACTGGATTTGGTGATTTTCTGGTAATCATCCAGAAATCCGATAAAACCAAATCCGGTTGTCACCACAAGACAGGCCCAGATATATTGATTAGACAGATCCGTCCAGAGCAAGGTCCCCACAGACAGCCCCAACAGGATCAGAAAGCCCCCCATGGTTGGCGTTCCCTGTTTGGTCAAAAGGTGACTTTCCGGGCCGTCCAGCCTTATAGGCTGACCTTTTTTCTGTTTCTTCTTCAACATCCCGATAATCGATGGCCCACAAAGAAAGCTTATTAAAAAAGCCGTCATCAAGGCCCCACCTGCCCGAAAGGTCAAATATCTGAAAAGATTAAATACCCCGAAATCATCACTTAAAGGATATAAAAAATGATATAACATTACTGTCTTCCTCCCCCTTACACTGCCTGCTTTACATCTGACACTTCCATGTCCAGTATTCTTTCAACAACTTTACTCATACCACTGGCATTCGAGCCTTTAACCATCACCACATCACCGGAGCGTAAATCAGTTTTCAAAACGGCCTCCAGCGATTGTGGTCCTCAAAATGTCCGCCGCGCCGAAAGGCCGCCAACCGGTCAGACAGATTTTTCATATGAGAGCCAACCGTATAAACCCGGTCAATATTCTTATCATTGACCACATCCGTAAGGGCCGCATGCAGCTCATCGCTGTGCGTGCCTAATTCTGCCATATCGCCCAAAACGGCGATACGTCTGACCCGTGTCTGTTTAGATGTCTGCTCCAACGTCTCCAAAGCCGCGGTCATGGAGGCGGGATTAGCATTATAACTTTCATCAATCAACAAAATTGAGGACTCCCCGGATAAATCCAGAAAAACCTGATG
>JAESRB010000221.1 GCA_016764855.1 Emcibacter sp. | reverse complement strand
GTCGGCATTCATACCGTCAATATTGATGGGCTGAAGCCCAACCTACGCAAGTTTTACGCGATAATTATTAGTTGAACAACAGAAGCAGCTTTATGGGAAAAATCAAGAGCGGTGAGATCAAGTCCAACAGAGAAAAAGAAATAACCGAAACCACCCCTTAACCTCCTTTGGTTATGAAAATATAAAGGGAGCGTTAACGCTCCCTTTTGCTTTACAGCATAATATTGCCATTATTTAACAATATGCCTTACGGAACCAAAGAAAACTTGAATTTTTCTCACGATTCGTTACAAAGTGAGCTTATACGGGCTAAGGTTCTCTCTTTCTTTGTAGAATTATCAGATAATAAGGATTTATTCATGAAACGTATTTTTTTAATAATGTCAGTTTTTGTTATGGCTGCGGTATCATTCTCAACAGCTTCCTTCGCCGAAGGTGATCCGGTAAAAGGCAAGAAAGTTTTCAAAAAATGTAAAGCTTGTCACACTGTCGACGAAGGCGGAAGAAACCTTGTTGGTCCAAACCTGTTTGGTATTGTTGGCAAACAATCTGCTCAAAGAGAAGGCTATAAATATTCCAAGGCCATGACCGCAGCTGGTCTGACATGGGACGAAGCCACATTGGATACATATCTTTTGAAACCAAAAGCATTGGTTAAAAAGACAAAAATGACTTTTGTTGGTCTTAAAAAAGAAAAACATCGCGTCAACGTCATTGCCTATCTTAAAACACTACATTAAGTTTTAGAGAAATCATATTGAAAAGCACTGCTGTCCTGTGACATCGGTGCTTTTTTTATTTGTACGATTACCCCCCCCGCCTCTTCAGAATTTCTATATATTTATCCATAAAGCCGTCTAAAAATGACCACAAAGGCATGGCAAAACCCACCATGCAACAAGCGTCAAGCATTTCCATATATGCTCTACCCTTGTTTTCTGAAAAATAGTAATTATTGTACTATGGAGTGGTAAGATAATTATGGTTTTACGATTTAACCAAAAAGTTATAAATTAGCGGGTATAAACGACCATAAGCCTAATATGGATGATAACCAAAATGCAAAAAAATACGAATATGAATATCACTGCCCGTGCAATATCTATGGACGATACCAATAACAGCCGAGCCAATTACGCCCGGCGAATATTTATGGCAACATTCTCTACAGTCTTTGTTCTAATCACCCTGTTCTGGACCCAGAATATTTGGGCTGCAGACAAAAAAAACCATTTAAACCAAGACCCCGAGGTACAGGCTGAGGCCGCAGAATTCGTACAGAAACTGGCGGACAAAGCATTGACCAGTCTCAATCAAAAGGGCTTTACCCTTGCCGATAAAGAAGCGCGTTTTCGTGAAATTCTACAAGAAGGTTTTGATGTAAAATATATTGGAAAGATTTCTCTGGGCCGCCATCGGAAAAAAGCCTCGCCAGAGAATTTGAGAGATTATTACGACTTGTTTCCCCAATATTTGGTTCGAGTCTATACGACCCGTCTCACCAAACTTGACACCAGAAAAGTAGTTGTTGGCAAAGTCCTGCCCAATGGCAAGCGGGATATGTATGTTCGAACGACTGTCATCGATGGCGAAGACAAAACATACGATGTCGACTGGCGGGTTCGCCCCCAAAAGAGGCTCAAAAACGATATTCCACAGGCAACACGCAGCTATAAAATAATTGATGTAAAAATAGAGGGCATCAGCATGGCCCGCACACAGCGTGATGATTTTGCAGCCCGAATTGCCACAAGCGGCATGTCCGGTCTGATTGATTTTATGCAGCGTCTTGTTGAAAGTGCCGTTGTCGTCGCCAAAAATAACATTGAAGACAACACCGCAGAAACCCCATAATACAATATTTCCATAAGGTTTTCCGGTCCATTTGACCATATTGTATGATCAAATGGTCGAAGAACATCTCTTATACAAACGTCTCTTATATGGAGCAGACCAATTACCCACGCCCCCTTGATCCAAAGGGGGCGTGGTCTATAGCCTGATCAATCGACCAATAGATCCAGCGCATAGCCCTTAAAGCTCTTCGTCGTGGCAAGCGCCACATGGCTGCTGATATTAGCAACCCCTTCCATACATTCAATGAGCTTGTCGTTCAGTTCCAGATAGCGGTCCATATCCGGGCAGACAATGCGCAGGAAATAATCAAAGTTACCGCTCACCGTATAACATTCAACAATTTCCGGGAAATCATTGATCACGCTCTCAAATGTCTTAAAATTCGTGTTGGTGTGATCATGCAGGCTCACCGTTAACAACACCGTCACCGTCCGGCAAATCTTATTCAGATTGATCACCGCCATATAGGATTCCAGATAACCTTCTTCCTCTAATCGGCGCACACGCTGTAAGCAAGAACTGGGCGACAAATTGACTTCACTGGATAAATCATGATTTGTTATCCGTGCATTATTTTGTAAAATTGAAAGAATCTTCAGATCAATGCGATCAATGGTTCTTTTTTTGGTCATTATCTTATCCACCGTCATTGCAATATGAGACTAACTTGTTATTTTTTAATAAATTAAAACAATCTATCACAACAATCAAGTCCTCCGCATAATGTGCGGCCCTTTCGTGAAAATAGAAATTTCATTTTTCCTGTTCCATGCCAAACTAACTAGAACATGCAGAATCACGATAGAACAGGGTTGTTTACATGAAAAAGAATATCTCACTGATCGGCGTACCGAGCGATATTGGCGCCGGAGATCGGGGCGCGTCTATGGGGCCAGAGGCTCTACGGATCGCAGGTATAGAGCGCGAACTCGTCAGTCTTGGTTTTAATGTCAAAGATACGGGGAATTTATATGGTCCCAAAAACCCTGAACGTCCCCCAGAAACAGGCTATCGCCATTTAAAAGAAAATGTCATCTGGTGTAATAATATTCAGGAAGCCGTCTTTAATGAAATTAACGAAGGCCGCCTGCCGATCATGCTGGGTGGCGACCATGCCATGTCCATCGGCTCTATCGCTGCTATCGCCCGTTTTTGTGCGGCACAGAAGAAAAATCTCTGTGTGATCTGGATTGATGCCCATTCTGATTTCAACACAAGCAACACCAGCCCATCGGGCAATATTCATGGCATGCCCGTCGCCGTTGTCGCTGGATATGGTCCAACTGAATTGCTGTCTATCGGACACAACGTCCCCATGGTCGCCGCCCCTGACATCTATCAGGTTGGTATCCGCTCTGTGGATAGTGATGAAAAACATCTCGTCACTGATGCAGGAATTGTCGTTTATGACATGCGCTGTATTGATGAGATAGGCATGCGTGAAGCCATGCTGCAAATTCTATCCGACATCACAGAAAAAGATGCCTATATTCATGTGAGCTTCGATGTGGATAGCCTTGACCCCACCATAGCCCCCGGTGTCGGCACCACCATTCCCGGCGGCCTTACCTACCGGGAAGCACAGTTATGTATGGAGATGATCCACGATTCAGGCCGGATGATTTCTCTGGACCTTATGGAAATAAACCCTGCTCTCGATTTCCAAAATAGCACGGCAAAGCTTGCAATTGAGCTCACCGCCAGCCTTTTTGGACGGCAAATCTTCTCGCCCAATAGCCATAACCGGAAAAATAAGCCATGACCCGTCAACAAGACATCATTGATCAAACCGATCGTTGTAGCGCCCGTAACTACACCCCGCTCCCCTTGGTTCTGGAAAAAGGAGAAGGCATCTGGGTATGGGATACGGATGGGCGTAAATATCTGGATTGCCTCAGCGCCTATTCCGCTGTCAATCAAGGCCACTGTCATCCCAAAATTGTTGACGCCTTGATCACACAGGCCCGGAAGATAACCCTGACTTCCCGAGCCTTTCACAATGATCAGATGGGCATCTTCCTTGAAAAACTCTGCCAAATGGCTGAAATGGACAAAGCCCTGCCCATGAATACGGGAGCAGAGGCCGTTGAAACGGCCCTCAAAGCCGTTCGCAAGTGGGGCTATGAGGTTAAGGGCGTAGAAGATAACAAGGCAGAAATCATTGTGGTACGGGATAATTTTCACGGCCGGACCATTGCCGCCGTCAGCATGTCGTCCGAGGAGGATTACCGGAAGAATTTTGGCCCCTTAACCCCCGGATTCAAGTTAATCGACTATAATGACCTCGCCGCCTTGGAGCAAGCCATCACCCCCAATACCGTCGCCTTGATCATGGAGCCAATTCAGGGAGAAGCCGGCATCATTATCCCCGACGAAGGCTTCCTTACCAACGCCCGGAAAATCTGTAAACATCATAATGTGCTTTTCGTTCTGGATGAAATCCAAACGGGCCTTGGCCGCACGGGCAAGTTATTTTGTTATCAACATGAAGAAGATGCCAAACCGGATATCCTTATAGTTGGCAAGGCCCTTAGTGGCGGCGTCTATCCGGTTTCTGCTATTCTGGCTTCCCATGAGATCATGGATGTCTTCACACCCGGCATTCATGGCAGCACCTTTGGCGGCAATCCTTTAGGTGCTGCTGTGGGCCTTGCCGCGCTGAAGGTTATTGAAGATGAAAATCTTGCCGAACGGTCACAGGTTATGGGCGCGGCCCACATGGGCAAACTCCAAACCATCCAGACCAATAAAATTGTCGAAATTCGTGGACGGGGGCTATTTATCGGCATTGAACTGGATAAATCACTGGGTGGGGCGCGGTCATACTGCGAGGCTTTGATGGAAAAGGGCATATTGTGCAAAGAAACCCACGACCATGTGATCCGGCTTGCGCCGCCTCTGATTATCGAAAGTGAGCATATCGACTGGATAGCGGATCAAATCGCCGCTGTTCTGGTCAACAATAAATCTTAACGCATCTGTTCCACAGTGATCAAAAGCTGTTTCAGGTTTTTTCTGAAATTTTCCCGCTCCTGCTCGGGAATTTGGTCCAGTAATCTGGCTTCCAGGTCTTTTGCCATGACCACTATGTCCTGATAAACCTCAGTGCCTCGTTTGCTGAGGTTTAAAATAACCCTGCGCCGATCACGGGGATCGGTTCGGCGACTAACATAACCACTATCCAGCAGTTTATTAAGAGCGCGGGTCACCTGCACCTGATCCATATCCAGACATTCGCCCAGCCTTTTAGCCGATATGGGCGCAGAACTGGCCAACATCGCCATGAAACGCCAGTTTTCCCCCTTCAGATTATATTTCTTCGAATAATAATCTTCGAGGACATAGCCCGCATCCTGCGACAGACGCCATAGCTGATATGGCACCCAATCATGAATATCAAAAAGTTTTTCCTGTTCGGACACTTACTCATCCCGCTCATTAATAACACTCAGACTTTTATATAACAAAATGAGAGCCCACTAAAACAAAAAAGAGAGCCAGAGATAATTCTCTGGCTCTCTTCAAATCATTTGTGCATTAGACTGACTGGCTTAGAAGCCCATGCCGCCCATGCCGCCCATTCCACCCATGCCGCCCATATCAGGCATAGCAGGCATGGAAGACTTGTCTTCTGGCAGATCAGCAACCATTGCTTCGGTCGTAATCAGAAGTCCTGCAACAGAAGCCGCATCCTGCAACGCCGTCCGAACCACTTTGGTTGGATCGATGATGCCAGCTGCAATCATGTCAGTATATTCTTCTTTTTGCGCATCAAAACCATAATTGAAGTCTGTGCTTTCTTTCAGCTTACCAGCAACCACAGCACCGTCTTCACCGGCATTTTCAACGATTTGACGAACTGGAGCTTCAAGAGACTTACGAACGATATTAACGCCCACAGTCTGGTCACTGTTAACACCTTCAACACCATCAAGAATACGTGCAGCATAAAGTAATGCAGAACCACCACCAGGTACGATGCCTTCTTCAACAGCTGCACG
>JAESRB010000220.1 GCA_016764855.1 Emcibacter sp. | reverse complement strand
CAGGAAGTCTTCCACTTTTGCTCGCGTCGTTTTTCCCACATTAACCCGCAATTCAAACGGAGCGCGACCGTTCAGGCTGTCCAATTCCGCGTCGAAATCTGCAGAAAACCTCTTTTGAAGCCTGTCCTCAAGCCATAAAGGGTAATTTAACTTCTGATGCGGGAGCCTCTCATGGGAGCCAGAGAGGAAAGTCTGCTCTTCTTCCGTGACCAGTTCCGGCGCATGGTCCTGTCCCGTGAACTGATCTGCATTCCCGATGGACAGCAGTATCATTTTACGAATATCACCCGCACTGACATCAGATAAAAAGCCCCAGTCCCGGATAACCTGATACACTAAGTTGGTCACAAAACGACGGTCCTTAGAACCAGCATACCGGCGGGTCTTAAAGTATTTCCGTATAAGAACATCCGCAGATGATCCCGCCCCGGACAGGCTTGATGCCACCTGTTCCAATATTTCAATAGCCGCCTGAATGCGGGCTGGTTCAATCATTATATTACTCTTTTAAGAAGAAGGATAATTAGGCGATTCACGTGTAATCGCCACATCATGCACGTGACTTTCACGCAATCCGGCTGTTGAAATTTTAACAAATTCAGCCCGTTTATGGAAATCGTCAATTGTCGCACTGCCCGTATAGCCCATGCTAGCCCGAACACCGCCCACCAATTGATGGATCATATTCCCAACGTCACCTTTAAAAGGCACCTGACCTTCGATTCCTTCAGGAACCAGTTTCAGACTGTCGGTAATATCTTCCTGAAAATAACGATCCGCAGAACCCCGGGCCATGGCGCCCAAAGACCCCATACCACGATAAGCCTTATAAGATCGTCCCTTATACAAAAATACCTCACCAGGCGATTCTGTGGTCCCCGCCAACAGAGAGCCAATCATTACAGCACTTGACCCGGCGGCCAGCGCCTTGGCAATATCACCAGATGTTTTCAAGCCACCATCCGCGATTATCGGCACTTGGGCCTTATTCGCAACTTTCACAGCATCCATAATAGCCGTTAATTGCGGCACGCCAACACCCGCGATAACCCGTGTTGTGCATATGGAGCCCGGCCCGATACCAATTTTAACCGCATCAGCACCCGCGTCAATCAAGGCCTGCGTCCCTGAACCCGTGGCAACGTTTCCGCCGACGACCTGAACATTACCATATTGTTTTTTAATTTTCTCAATGGCATCCAATACACCGCGGGAATGACCATGAGCTGTATCCACAACCAACATATCAACACCCGCATTGATCAACGCCTCTGCCCGGGCAAAACCATCGTTTCCAACGGATGTTGCAGCCCCAACCCGAAGACGTCCATCAATGTCTTTGCTGGCATTTGGGTGCAGACGTGCCTTTTCAATATCCTTCACCGTGATCAGGCCAATGCATTTATAAGCCTCATCAACCACAATAATCTTTTCGATACGATGAGAATGCAGCAAAAGTTTTGCTTCCTCCATCGTAACGCCAGACGTAACCGTTACCAGATTGTCACTGGTCATCAATTCCTTGACCGGCTGTTTCATATTTGTCGCAAAACGGACGTCCCGGTTGGTAATGATACCTTCCAGCTTTCCGGTATTTTCTTCAACCACGGGAATGCCGGATATTTTCTGTTCTACCATTAAGTCTAGGGCATCAGCTAAAGTTTGATCTGGATGAATGGTCAACGGATCAATCACCATACCTGATTCAAATTTCTTGACCCGGCGGACTTCTGCAGCCTGTTCCGCGATAGAGAAATTCTTATGAATAACACCAATCCCACCCAATTGGGCCATGGCAATCGCCATTGGAGATTCTGTTACGGTGTCCATCGCCGCAGAAATAAGCGGAATATTCAGCTGAATTTCTCTGGTAACATAAGTATTTACGGCAACTTGACCCGGCAGAACATTAGACTCTTGAGGCACAAGAAGCACATCATCAAAAGTAAGGGCTTCACGGATATTCATTTCGACTCCTTTAAAAGATATAGCAAGACAATGAACGCGAAATGCTATGAGGGCAAAAAAAAATATCCTGGTGTTGCAAAATATTTACATCATCATCAGGAAAGTTGGTTGCAGATAGCAGGTATTATCAAAAAGGTCAAAAAGAAACTGTCTAAAAAAACACTTCCCCTAAACATCTTCCTTCTTAAAGCCTAACGCCACCAAATAGGTTTCCGCAGAGTGTTGACGACTTGCCGGTGGTTTAAAATGGCGCACCGATTTAAAACATTTCCTGAGTTCTATCAACAACTGTTGGTCTGCACCGCCACGAAATACTTTAGTCACAAAGGCACCGCCCTCGCCCAAAGTCTTTTTCGCGAAATCAAAAGCAACCTCGACCAGAGCCAATGTTCGGATATGGTCCGTCTGTTGATGTCCTGTCGTCGCTGCGGCCATATCGCTCATCACCAAATCAACCGGCCCTTCCAAAAGCTCAAACAGCTCTTCCTCTGCCTCATCAGAGGTGAAATCCATCTGCAAAAACGTGGCCCCGTCAAGAGGTGCGATTTCCAACAAGTCAATTCCCACTACACGGACCCTTTTTCCGCACTTCTTTAAAACAACCTGTGTCCAGCCCCCTGGAGCAGCGCCAAGATCCACAATATTCTTTGCCTTCTTCAGAAAAGAGAATTTTTCATCAAGTTCAATTATCTTATAAGCAGACCGCGCCCGATAGCCATCCCGGTGAGCCGCCTCAACATATGGATCATTCAATTGTCTTTGCAGCCAGCGTACAGAAGAAATCTTGCGGCCACGCGATGTCTTGACCCGAAATTTTTCGCCTCTGGTCAATCCGCTGGCATTCGTTTTTCTAGTTTGACCAGTCCTGCTTAATTTGGGACGTTTAATCATTCGACATACTTTCTGTTATCGGCTTTTTCGAGTTTTTACGAGCCTTATTCCGGCGCCAGTTATTATTCTTACGCTTGTTTTTTCTGCGCGGCGGTCTGAATTTATCCATCATATCCAAGAGCATTCCCTCGCGAATACCCCGGTCTGCTACTCTTATTTCAGGCACAGGCCATAAATCCATTATGGTTTCCAAAATAGCACAACCCGCGACAACAAGATCCGCCCGGTCCTCCCCAATACTTTTCAAGGCGACCCTTTCTTCATAATTCAAAACGGACAATATCTGGCATAGTTCCCTTATATGAGAGGCCTTAACCGATGCGCCGTCGACCTGAGACCGATCATAATTTTCAAGCTCCAAATGCATAGCCGTCAACGTCGTTATTGTACCCGAGGTTCCCAGCAACTGCACTTTTCCCTCGGCAAGAAATTTATCCATATCATTTTTTTGTTCAAATGATGACACCGCCGTCAGAATATTCTGTTTCATTTCCGCATACTGATTCGCAGATATGGTTTCCTGAGTACCATATTGCTCCGACAAATTAACAACACCGAACGGAATTGACGTCCAGTCTATAATTTCTGGCAAGCCACTCTTATGGATCCTTACCCAGATCAATTCTGTACTGCCACCACCAATATCAAAGACAACCGCATGTGAATATTTTTTCTCCAGCAAGGCCTTGCAGCCCAACACAGCCAGCCTGGCTTCTTCAGCGGGATCAATAATATGCAGCTTGATGCGTACTTCTTTTTCAACCCGCTCAATAAATTCGTCACAATTCAAAGCTTCCCGGCATGCCTGCGTTGCCACGTTCCGCATATGAGTTACCCCACGCCGCTGTATTTTGGCAACACACATGTCAAGTGCTTCGATCGTACGGTCTATAGCGGCCTTGGACAGGGTTCCGTTTTTACTTAACCCCTCTCCGAGTCGAACAACACGAGAGAAACTATCAATAACCTTAAAGCCATCTGCTGTCTGTTGCGCGACCAGAAGGCGACAGTTATTCGTGCCAAGATCAATAGCACTATATATATTCTTTGACCCAGATTTTTGCGTATTTCGTCCACCAGACTTATACCAACGAGACTTTCTATTCTTTTTGTTTTTGTCTTTCTGATTATTTTTTTCAATGTTCATTATAGCAAAATTACTCAGCGTATATAATAGCGCCAACTCAAATGAGAGGGCATTTATATTTTTATATAATGCTTATGATCTATGTTCCAACCAAAAAAGCCAAAAATATTTCTGGACCTGATCAAAAAAATGATTATATAAGGCCCTCACAAGATGTCAGCATCTGTTCCGGAGTAGTTTAATGGTAGAACTATGGACTCTGACTCCATCGATAGTGGTTCGAATCCACTCTCCGGATCCACAATTTAAATCTTTTTTTCTGACATAAGCCTGACGGATAAGAACGTGACTTACTCACGTCTCATCCTTCATAGCATATTCAATTTCATCTTCATCGGTTGAGATCATATATTTATTCATGACCGCTTCCCCTACCGCATCGCCCCATGTATTCACTGCTGTACGACAACGGTCCAGAAACCAATCAACGGAAAGAAGAATGCCGATACCTTCGGCAGGTAGTCCAACAGCACTCAGTACAATTAACATCGTCACTGTTCCGGCTTGCGGAATACCAGCGGCACCAATTGCAGCAAGCGTCGCCGTTACGACAATCAAAATCTGATCATACATATCAAGTTCGATACCGTACATCTGCGCAATAAACATGGCGGCGATGGCTTCATACAAAGCGGTCCCGTCCATATTAATGGTACTGCCCAATGGGATAACGAATCTCACAGACCTTTTGCTCAACCCGTGTTCTTGCGCACATTCCATGGTTAAAGGCAGTGTTGCTGATGAACTGGCTGTACCAAAAGCGGTTAATATGGCCCGCATCATATCCTTTAGGAAGCCAGCCCCTCGCTTTGAGAGAACAATCATAATCACAAATAGCACCACCGCATGCACAGACAGGGCGATCATCACTGTCGCCACATATTTGCCAATACCTAATATGGTATTCATAAACGCAGCGCCACCACCAGCTTCGCCAAGTGCCGTTGCCACAAGGGCAAATACGCCAAGAGGGGAAAAATACATGATCCACCCAACGATTTTCATCATGGTGGCGTTAAGGCCCTCGAAAAAGCCGATTATATTGTCTCCGGCCTTGCCAACCGTTGTCGCCGCTGCGCCAAACAGAACGGCAAAGAAAACCAACGGTAAAAGCTGAAGCTCCGCAGCCGATTTGACGAGGTTTGGCGAAATCAAGCTTAACAGGATATCACTGAAATCTTTATCGCCGCCGCTTTGCGCCTTTTGCACTCCGGCCTCCAACGCGGCAGCAGACATCTCTACGCCCTGCCCCGGCTGAATGATATTCACCAAGATAAGCCCGATTATTATCGCGATAATTGTTGTGGACAGATAATACAACATGGTTAAGCCGCCCGGCTTACCCAACTTTCGAATATCTCCCAGAGAAGCCACACCAGAGATCACCGCTGCGAGAATCAACGGGATAATGGTCATTTTCAATGCATTAAGGAATAACACCCCAATCCATTTCACTACTAAAACATCTTCCCCAAAATACCACCCCGCCAACAATCCGGCAATCATACCAGCAACAATAAGATACAATAAAATCATTGAATGTTTATGAGACATAGAACTTCCCTTTACGAACTTTCTTTTATACGGTGACT
>JAESRB010000219.1 GCA_016764855.1 Emcibacter sp. | reverse complement strand
ATTATCGCGGTAACCCTGTTTGATGAGGTGAATATGGTTGCCTGTCAGGTGGCACATTCCCTTTTTGGCGTACCGAAGAAAATCGCGCGGGTTCGGGCGCAAAACTATCTGTCTCCCCTCTGGCAAGATCTTTTCAGTCGGGACCATATGCCTATTGATGTGATTATTTCTCCGGAAATAGAAGTGGCGCAAGCCGCTATAAGACGCCTGGAGGCTCCCGGAGCCTTTGATATGGTATCTTTTTGCGATGGTAAAGTTCGGGCCGTTGGGGTACGTCTGCGGGAAGACTGTCCCGTGGTTAATACGCCGCTCCGCCAATTGACGGAGTTATTCCCAGATTTGAATATCATTGTGACCAGTATTCTTCGGGATGGGAAATTGATTATTCCATCAGGAAATGACCAACTTCTGGTCGGGGACAATATATATTTTGTTTCCGAGCAAAGTCATGTGGAAAGAGCGCTAAGCGTTTTTGGTAGCGATGAGGAACCTGCACGAAGGATCATCATTGTAGGTGGCGGCAATGTTGGGGCTTATATTGCGCAAAAACTGATCGCGAATGATCCTAAAATTCAGGTTAAAATTATTGAAATTGATAGTGAAAAAGCCAAAGCTATTGCGAGGGATATTCCAAAGGCAATTGTTCTTAATGGCGATGCACTTGATGTGGATATTCAAAAGGAAGCCAATGTAAAGGCAGCGGAGACAATCATTGCGGTATCCAATGATGATAAGGTGAATATCCTGTCTTCTTTATTGGCAAAACAAGCCGGCTGCCGACGGGCGATTACCCTGATTAATGATCATACTTTTGGTCCAATGACATATTCTGTAGGAATTGATGCGTTCGTCGATCCCCGGCAGACAACGGTGTCCAGCATCTTGCAGCATATGCGCCGGGGACGGATACGGTCCTTGCAAAACTTGGCTGGCGGTGCAGCAGAAGTGTTAGAGGCTGTTGCGCTGGAAACATCGCCATTGGTCGGGAGGCCACTCAGGGAGGTCCGCTTGCCTGATGGTATTATAATTGGGTCTGTCGTGCATAACGGGGAAGTAATCGTTCCCAAAGGGGGGACGATTATTAGACCAGATGATATTGTGGTTGTCTTTACGCGTTTGGAAATGATTAAAAAAGTAGAAGAACTTTTCTCAGTCCGGCTGGAATATTTTTAAGGGTCAATATGATCGCAAGAATTGGCAATATTATTGGCTATATGTTGATGGCCCTCGGTTTCTGTGAGCTTTTGCCCATTGTTGTTGCGCTTGTTGCCGAAGAAGAAAGTCTGATATTATCTTTCTTTATTAGTGCATTATTTACCGTTTTTATAGGCGGGGCACTGGTTATATCTTTTCAAAACCCAAAGGACAGGGCCTCACGGCATGAGATTATCATGTTAATGGTTGTTGTCTGGTTTGCTTTGCCTCTTTTTGCCGCACTACCGTTTATGATTACAGGATTCATGACCAAGCTTGCGGACGCTTATTTTGAGGCATCGTCAGCACTGACAACAAACGGCGCAAGTCTTGTGAGTAATTTGGATATTGTGCCGACGACTATTCTTTTTTGGCGGTCTTTGTTGCAGTGGCTCGGGGGAATATTGGTCTTTGTAATGGCAATCGCTATTCTGCCACTGTCGTCCATTGGGGGCATGGACTTATTTCGCAGTCTTTTACCACACGGGGAAGGGGATGATTTGCTAGCGCGGATCAGATACGCTTTCACGCCGCTTTTTAATATCTATCTTGGTATGACTACGGTATGTGTTATTTTTCTTATCGCTTCAGGGATGAGCGGTTTTGATGCCATGCTTGTGGCTATGGCCACATTGTCAAGTGGCGGTTTTACAAGCCAAGGAATGTCAGCAGTAAATTCAATGAGTGGTTTAACGGAATTTATTCTTATTCCTTTTATGATTTTTGCGGCGACGAACATGACCTTTCATAGGGCTTTCCTAAGTGAAGGGCGGATACGTATATATCGTAGGGATCCAGAGGTTCTTCTTTTTCTTATTATACTAGTTGTCGCTATTTTCTTTATTTTTCTGGCGATGGCCTTTTCTACCAATATGGAAGATGTTGGTATGTTGGAGAAGGCTGGTATCGCCGTATTTACCGCTGTTTCAAGTATGACAACAACGGGTTTTTTACCGGATCATGCAACCTCAATGCCTTTGACCGTAGTTGTTATCTGCATGATTTTACTATTTGTTGGTGGAACTACCGGATCAACGGCAGGCGGCTTTAAAATATTGCGGATTAGTCTGATAAAACGTCATGCGGATAAAGAAGTCAGCCGCTTGATTTACCCTCATGGCATAACACCAGTTTCGTTTGGAGATCAAGTGGTTACGCATGATACCTTAATTTCTATATGGACAGTATTATTTATATTTGTTGCTGCACTTGCTGTGATAACAATTCTTTTCGCAGGCCTTGGCTTTGACCTTCAGACCAGTTTGGGTTTGAGTTCAACCGGGCTTTTTAGCGCAGGGGGACTGATACCACTGATCAGCCCGGATTTTGTTGGCTATCACAGCCTTTCTTATGCAGGCAAATGGTTGAGTTCATTTTCAATGATTTTGGGACGGCTAGAGGTCATCGCACTTCTTGTATTTTTGATGCCTTCTTACTGGAAGAACTAATTATAAGAAAATAATATCATCTATCAGTTTGAAGAATGTTAGGCCTATGATAGAATGCTCTTACTCGAGTGATTTGTTCTTAAAAAAACAATAATGAACCATAATAGAAGAATGGATATTATACATGTCTGAAAAAAACCATAACCTACAAGACTCATTCCTAAACCATATCCGTAAAAACAAAACACCAATAACTGTTTTCCTTGTTAACGGCGTGAAATTACAAGGTATTATCACATGGTTTGATAATTTTTGTATTCTGCTTCGTCGGGATTCAAGTGTCCAGCTTGTATATAAACATGCCATATCAACAATAATGCCAGGTGGTCCAATTACATTATTTGATGCCGATACCTCTGAAACTCAGGATTAGTTGACGGGCATTTATGACAAAACAGACAGATTCTGACACATTAAATTTTCGTAAGAAGAAGATAAGTCTGGATTGGGGGAAGTCGCATCATGACGGCGAGAATTCCCCGGACCATGTGGCCGGGGCAAACGTTCTTGTAATACACCCCCACCATAAAGGCAGACGTTCTGCTAAATTAAAAGCAGTGTCATCTCTCAGGTCGCCGGAAGCGCGGCTTGAAGAGGCTGTGGGCTTATGTCAGGCTCTTGACCTGAATGTTGTGCAATCCATATTACTCCAACTGTCAAAACTAACGCCAGCCACTTACGTGGGGAAGGGAAAATTGTTGGAATTGGCGGATATAATATCTCAGGAAAATATTGAACTTGTGATATTGGATTGCGAACTTACGCCAGGGCAACAGAGAAATATTGAACGCCTTTTAGAGGTTAAAGTCATTGATCGCACAGGATTAATTCTTGAGATTTTTGGGGAGAGGGCCCAAACTAAAGAAGGTGTATTACAAGTAGAACTTGCTCATCTTACGTATCAAAAAAGCCGTCTCGTGCGTTCTTGGACCCATTTGGAAAGACAACGTGGCGGTTTTGGTTTTTTAGGCGGTCCGGGTGAATCGCAGATAGAATCCGACAGGCGCTTGATCGGTGACAGAATTATACGTATTGGCAAGCAACTTGATGAGGTTAGTCGAACCCGTAAGTTGCACCGTTCTGGTCGTAAGAAAAACCAAATTCCTGTTATTGCCATGGTGGGTTATACCAATGCAGGGAAATCTACATTATTCAATTATTTGACAAATTCAGATGTTATGGCCGAGGATTTGTTATTTGCCACACTTGATCCAACTATGCGGGAAATTGAACTTTCTAATGGGAAAAAAGCAATTCTGTCTGATACGGTAGGATTCATTTCATCTTTACCGACGGGACTGGTTGCGGCTTTTAAAGCCACATTGGAAGAAATTGTTGAGGCGGACCTTATTCTTCATGTCCGGGATTTTTCTCACAATGACCGAGAAGCCCAGAAGGAAGATGTCATGACCGTTCTTCGCTCATTAGGCATCGAAGAGCGTCCCGATTGCCATATTCATGAAATTTGGAATAAGATTGACCTTCTGAGTGAAGAGCAACAGAAGATAGTTGAAAACCTTGCCCAACTTAAGGACAACGTTAGCCTTGTATCAGCCGTAACAGGAAAAGGCTGTGACGAATTCCGTCTTGAGTTAAATGATATATTGGCCAAAGGTGCAAAGACACTGAAAATAGCCTATACTCATGAGCAAGGTGCCGCTATAGCGTGGATGTATAAGCATAGCGAAGTCCTTGACCGCGAGGATACGGAGAATGAAACAATTCTTACCGTACGGATGGATGCTACTTTATTGGGTCGCATCGAAAAAGATCCAAGACTGACAGGCCGAATTATTAAATGAGTATAGATCACATTAGTGAGATAATTATCCGCGTTGCGAAACAGGAGATTCTTCCCCGATTCAAGAATCTTTCGCAAGAGGATATTATGGCAAAGTCACCGGGGGACATGGTTTCTATTGCTGATATAGAAACCGAAAAGGTCTTATCAAAAGAATTAAACCGATTGTTTCCCGAGGCCCTTGTCGCCGGTGAAGAAACAATAGCCCATAATCCAGCCTTATTAAAGGCGGCTATATCGGCGGCTCATTCTTTTCTGATTGATCCGGTTGATGGCACCAATAATTTTATTAAAGGGGATGAAAAATTCGCCCTTATGCTGACGGAACTTCGTCATGGCGAAGTTGTTTCCGCCTGGATATATTTACCGGTTAGCGATAAAATTGCTATTGCAGAAAAAAACTCAGGTGCGTTTATCAATGGCAAACGTATTAAGATCATTTCTCGAGGATTTAATCCAAAAGAGATGACAGGGGCCGCTCATATCAACAGATTCCCCGAAGACCTTAGGGCAACAGCCAAGGAGAACCTGCAAAGCTTTAAGCTAAATCGCCCTGCATTTTGTGCAGGTTATGATTATATTTCCTTGGTAGAGGGCCGGAAAGATTTTTCGGTTTATTACCGTACATTACCTTGGGATCACTTGCCGGGTAGTCTTATCTTTATGGAATCTGGCGGTTATGTACGCACTCTTTTTGATGAGAAAAACTATGTGGTGCAGGACCAAGACAAGGGCTTGCTATCAGCGGCTGATAAAGAACAGTGGCAAGAAATAAGAGAAATTATTTTCCCCAATATCTATTAAGGTATTCCACAAATATTACCGAATACTGTAGATATTATCTGTGCTTGGGGTAAGGAAGTATTCTTTTCATTGTGATTTTTTTGGAAAAAAATCAAGAAATTGAAATTTTGGAGGCGCGGACCAGAATCGAACTGGTATAGACGGATTTGCAATTGGATGACACATTATTTTAGTTATTAAAATCAAATAGTTATATGTATATAAATTGACTGTGCTTATTTCGTGCAATTTAAATTTTTGTAATATTTTGAGTATTTATTTTATAACTTCTAACCAAAACCTTTTAATATCTTCTTTTGCATGCGTGTTGTTTCAAACTGTAGACACACGCCCTATCAAAAATCACACACACACTTTTATGAACAATCGTCAAAAAGAAAACCCGCTCAGCCATTACGACTGAACGAGCCATCCACATGTCTAGTACACGCTCGTAAATTGTTATTTTGATTTAGCGCCAAACTTGGCCACGCTAGAAATAATGGTATCAAGCTCACCAGCCTTAACCGCCTCAGCAAGTGACTTTAATGTTGGTACCAAATTTTTCTTTGCACCCACTTCAATAGCAAACTTGTCCTTTTCAAATTCAAGCTTTCTAGAGAGGTGGTCCTACTTTGTTGGACAGATTTGCGGCTTTGTTAAGCTTTGTTATGTTGTTTAATGTTATGCCGCGACTTTCCTTATGTCAGGGCCATGGCCCTGACTTTCGATTTTCTGAGTATAGACCT
>JAESRB010000218.1 GCA_016764855.1 Emcibacter sp. | reverse complement strand
GTTCATGCCTCCCGCACCACTTTCATTGCCGGTAACGGCGCCCGCCGTGCCGCGATCAAGGCCAAGAAACAAATTCTGGCCGCCGCCTCAAAACAGGCCAATGTCTCCGCCGAGGATCTGGATCTGCGCGGGGGCTACATCGTACAAGACAAAGACGGTGCGGTCGTGGTTAAGCTGGACAAGATGCTACGTCAAATGCATTTCCAGCCCGAACCAGGTATGGTCGTAGTCAGCGATTATTACGAACCCAACAGCGAACCGGAAGGCAAAGACCATATCTCGGACCATTCCGCCGCCTATTCCCATGCGGTACATATCGCCGAAGTTATGGTGGATACGCTAACCGGGGAAGTCAAAGTAGAAAAAGTCACCATGGCACAGGATGTGGGCCGGGTGATCAACCTCATGGGATTAGAAGCCCAGATGGAAGGTGGCCTTGCCTTTGGTCTTGGTTTTGCCCTGACCGAGGAAATGTTGTTCGAAGAAGGTCGTCTGAAGAATCCAAACTTCCGGGATTATAAAGTCCCCACCGCCCCTGAAATGCCTGAACTGGAAATGCATTTCATCGAAAGTGATTGTAAAGAAGGACCGTATGGAGCCAAGGGGATCGCGGAATTGCCCACCATCGTTATTGCCCCGGCCATTGCCAATGCGGTTTATAACGCCACAGGTATTCGGTTCTTTAACCCGCCCATGACACCGGAAAAAGTCGCCCGCGCCATTTGGGAAAAGAAGCAAACTGAAAAAACACAGAAACCTGAAACAAAACGGGCCGAAAAATGAAGCAAAAAATCGTCCTGAGTCTGGAGCAGGCCCTGTCCCTGCCCTCGGCCACGTTACGTTTTGCCCAATTGGGCTGGCGCGTGATCCGCATCGAGGCAACCCCGTCAAGCCGGGGGCTACCCGGTGACCCCAACCGCTATATTGGCACCCGTATCGTGGATGAGGCCGACGGCGGCAATGAACGGCGCAGCTATTTTATGGCCCCCAACGTGGGTAAGGAAAGCATCGCGCTTAATCTGAAAGACCCAGAAGGCCGCGCGGCCCTGCATCAAATCATCCGTGAACTGGATGTGGATATTTTCTGCTGCAACACCCTGCCCGGCCGTTATGAACAGTTGGGCATTGATTATGACACGCTCCGCGCCATCAAGCCGGATTTGATCTGGGCCGGCATTTCCGCCATGGGACCGGACTATCCCAATGTTCCCGGATACGACCCCGCCATACAAGCCATGTCTGGCTTTATGGAGGTCACAGGACAGGAAGACGGACCACCAACTCTGTCCGGCGTCCCGCTGATTGATCTGAAAGCCGGGGATGAGGTCTATGCCGGGGTGATGCTAGGGCTGTTGGAACGGGCCGAAACGGGACGGGGCAAGCGCATTGACATTTCCATGCTGCAAGCCGCGGCAAGCTGGCTGATTACCACATTACCGCTGTTGGATTTCGGCTGTGACAAATCGGAAATCACCCGTTGCGGCAATCAACATCGGAAATTTATCCCCACCAATGCCTATCCCACCAAAGACGGTTTTGTCTATGTGGCCATCGGCAATGATATCCAATGGCAGCGCATGACGGACATTCCCAAATTCAGCACATTGGCCAATGATGTGCGTAAAACCAATGAGGGACGCCATCAGGAACGCGCCTCGCTCTATAGTGATATTGCTGTCCTGACGTCACAATATACCACCGATGAACTGGTGGATGATTTCATGGGCGCCACCATCCCCCATGCCCGCATCAATGACATTCCACAAGTCGCCGAACTGCCCGCCATTAAAAGTAAACGTACCACCACTCAGTTGCCCAATGGCAAACAAATACACATGCAGCCCATGGCGGTTGACCTTCCGGGTGCTGTGACAAATCTTGGCTTTCCGCCCCGCTATGGTGAGCAGACGGCAGAAGTCATGACAGAGGCCGGATTTAAGGCCGATGACTGCGCAAGTTTACACAAGGCGGGCGCGATATATTGCGCTTCTAAATAGGGGGTTTCAACGATGAGCATCGCAAACTGGATTGAAAAATGGGCCGCGCACTGCCCCGAAAAAATCGCCATCCAGTTTGAGGATGAGAAAATCTGTTACCGGGATTTTGATCAGAAAATCAAAGACACCACCGTCCTGCTCCAACAAGCCCTTGGCATCAAAAAGGGCGATCGGGTGGCCTATCTTGGTCAAAATCACCCGCGTATGTTCTATTTGTTCTTTGCCTGCGCCCGCCTTGGGGCGGTTTTTGTGCCCCTCAACTGGCGACTGGCCCCCTCAGAGCATCTTCACATGCTCCGCAATTGCGCGGCCTCTGCTCTGTTTGTCTCTGTGGATTATCAGGACCAATGCGCACCGCTGCTCGAAAAAATTCCCCATTGTCAGTTCATCACAGACGGGCAGCAGGATTCCCCCGGTTGGCAAAAACTAAGCCAGATTTCCAAGGCGTCTGCACAGGGTAACACTCTGAATCCCGCGCCGCCTTTAACGCTGCCTGAAATTGACGTCAATACGCCGGTATTGATCATTTTCACCTCTGGCACCACTGGTTTTCCCAAGGGGGCGCTGCTGACTCAGGCGGCATTGGAAAGCAACGTCTCCAACAGCATTCATATGCATGACATGGTTTTTGACGATATCATCCTGACCATCCTGCCCATGTTTCATGTGGGCGGCCTGAATATCCAAAGCACGCCCGCCTTCTCTGTGGGGGCAACGGTTATTCTACACCGGGCATTTGATGTGGACCGCACTATCGCCGCGCTTAATCATGACCGGCCCACGCTTACCATCATTCTCCCCGCCCATATGATTCCTTTGCAGAACAATGAAAAATGGGCCACGGTTGATCTTTCCAGCCTGCGTAGCGTCACCACTGGCTCCTGTGCCATACCAACGGATGTGACCGCCTTTTGGCATGATCGGAATATCCCACTGTTACAGGTCTATGGCTCCAGCGAAACCTGCCCCATTGCCATCCATCAAAGAGCCGAAAATGCGTTTGACACCGCAGGCTCAATCGGATTCCCCGCCAAAAATTGCACCATACGTATCATGGATCATGAGGGTCAGGATTGTCCCGATGATCAGCCCGGCGAAATTCTCATTCAAGGCCCCAATATCATGGTCGGTTACTGGCAGGATAAACCCGCCACAGACAAGGCGCTGAAAGAGGGCTGGTATCATACCGGAGACATTGGCTATCGGGACAAGCACGGCTGTTATCATTTTGTCGATCGCAAAAAAGACCTGATCATCTCTGGCGGCGAGAATATTTATCCGGCAGAACTGGAAACCGTTTTGGGCAGCCATGCCGATATACAGGAAATTGCCGTGGTCGGCCGCCCCGATGACCGATGGGGCGAAGTTGTCGTGGCCTTTATCGTCCTGCACGCCGGTTCATCCCTGAACAGTCATGATATTCTGGAATGGCTTGGCGACAGGCTCGGTCGCTATAAACATCCCCGCCACTTTCATTTTATTGATCAAATGCCGCGCAATGGCATGGGGAAAATCATCAAAGAAGACCTGAAAAATATGGCATGATTGCAAAAACCGTGTGTCTGCTGTATTCACGACCTGTAAAACACTCAGGAAAATATTCAGGAAATAAAACATGACCGATTTTGATGTTATAATCATCGGGGCCGGGGCCGCAGGTCTTATGTGCGCCATAGAGGCCGGAAAACGCGGTCGCCGGGTTCTGGTTATGGAAAGTGCCGAGACAATTGCCGGAAAAATCCGCATTTCCGGTGGTGGACGCTGTAACTTCACCAATAAGAACACAGGAGCGGCAAATTTCCTGTCAGAAAACCCGCGCTTTTGCCTCTCGGCCCTGAAACGTTATCGACCGCAGAATTTTATCAAGTTGGTGGAAAAATATGACATCGCCTATCATGAAAAAAAGCTCGGTCAGCTATTCTGTGACGGCAAATCCCATCAAATAATTGATATGCTGCTGAAAGAATGTGAAATCGCCGGAGTGATTGTTCGGACCTCTCAAACCGTGGAGGATGTGGAAAAACAGGACGACGGTTATCGGCTTTTAACCGCCTATGAAACCCTCACCTGTCAGGCTCTGGTCATTGCCAGCGGCGGAAAATCCATCCCCAAAATGGGCGCAACCGGATTCGGTTACGATCTGGCGCGGCAATTTGACCATACGATCATCAAGCCTGAACCAGCGTTGGTGCCCTTCACCTTCCAGAACTTACAATTGGAAAAATTAAAATCCTTGGCCGGTGTCTCCACCGATGCCGTGGTCAGCCTTGGCAAGAAATCATTCGCCGAGGCCATTCTGTTCACCCACCGTGGCCTTAGCGGCCCGGCCATATTGCAGATTTCCACCTATTGGAAAACCGGCGATGAGGTCTGCATTAACATGTCCCCCAACCGGGATATGATGGAATTCCTCAAAGAACAACGTGTGAGCCAGCCCAAGCAGGAAATCCACAATGTCCTAACCCAAAGATTCGCCCGGAGACTGGCACAGTTTATCTGTGACGAAGTGGGTGTGGACGGACGTTTGGCGGATCTGTCCAACAAAAAACTGGAGCTCGTGGCCGACCTTATCCATAACTGGCGCATCAAACCCAATGGCACCGAAGGCTTCCGCACCGCAGAAGTCACTCGCGGCGGCATTGATACCCGCGAAATATCCTCCAAAACATTTGAAAGCAACAAAGCGGAAGGCCTCTATTTCATCGGTGAAGTCCTTGATGTCACCGGACAATTAGGCGGCTATAACTTCCAGTGGGCCTGGGCCTCCGGCCACGCCGCCGGACAGTATGTGTAGAAGTTTTTTTGTTTAGCCTCAAGCGCCGGCGCTCCGCTCAGGCTTATCCTCAGCCTCTAAGGCTTCGGGTCGGAGTATTCTCTGGCCGAGGATGGAGAGGTGGTGTTTTTTGTTTAGCCTCAGGCGCCGGCGCTCCGCTCAGGCTAGCCTCGCATTAGCTCGGGCGGCCGCTTGGCCTTGCCTCCGCCTTGTCGGCTCCGGTTAT
>JAESRB010000217.1 GCA_016764855.1 Emcibacter sp. | reverse complement strand
TGAAACGGCCTTTAACCCCCGCCATAATTCTTCAAATCCCCCCACCTCCTGCAAAGCCAATGCAGGCAAGATAATAGCGGCCAGTAACATCAGCATACCCTGTAACGTATCCGTCAGGCTAACAGCCCAAAAGCCCCCCAACAGAGTATAAATCAACACGATCCCTCCCCCCAGAATAATGCTCGTCGATACGGACATATCAAAGGTGTTCGCGAAGGCCTTACCCGCCCCCATGAACTGTGTTGCCACATAAAAGACAAAGCAAAATGTCACTACAGCGGCCGCAAAATAACGAATATTCCTTTTGGTCTTTTCCGATCCTTCCAAAGCCAATAGATCAGTCACTGTCACCAGATCTTTTTCCGCTGCAATTTTTTGCAGCCGAGGCGCCACCCAGAACCATGATGCCGTATGACCGGAAATTAACCCCAAAAAAATCCAGATCGTTGAAATACCCATGGTAAAAGCCGCGGCACTCAGACTTAGTATCGTCCAAGCAGACGCCGAACTTGCCGCATAACTGATCGACGCAACAATTGGCCCAAGCGTTCGCCCACCAATA
This sequence comes from Emcibacter sp., assembly GCA_016764855.1. GTDB lineage: Bacteria > Pseudomonadota > Alphaproteobacteria > Sphingomonadales > Emcibacteraceae > Paremcibacter. The sequence goes on along the minus strand of JAESRB010000217.1, from coordinate 3,462 downwards.
AAAAAGTCTGCATTATTATGGGTTCGCCTCTGCGCCCAAAAACCAATCAAGATCAGAAGGCTCTTATAGATAACCAAAACGGTCAGTACCGTAGCTTCCTTCGATATCATATTACTGCCTCCCACGCGTTATTTTTCTTGCATACGGAAAGTGAATAGTCTTCCTCAAATTTTAGCTTTTTTCCATTATTATTTCCACTCCCTTAGTGATGTCATAATTAATTACTTGAAAAATGTGTAGTTTCAGGATTAATATAAACGTTGGTTTGATATAAATAATAATAACCTAGGGAGTGAACATGAATAAATACACCACAGGCTCATCCATTATTGCATTATCCACCCTGCTATCCGCAACCAGCTATACGGCCTCGGCGGTAGAGGACTTCATCATTGAGGATATTGTTGTAACAGCCACAAAAAGATCCGAACGAATGAAAGATGTTCCGATCTCCATGTCTGCCCTTGGTGCAGCTCAGCTTGAACAAACCGGTGTTCGCGATTTGAAATCAATCGCAGAATATATCCCTAACTTACAAATCAGTCAGTCCAACGACTTCCGATCAACTGTGACTATTCGCGGTGTTGGTGCCCAAAGCCGCAATATTGGTTTTGATGCCCGTGTAGGTGTCTATGTGGACGGGGTCTATATGGGCCAGTCCCCCTCACTTAATCAGGAACTTCTTGATCTGGAACGTGTGGAAGTTCTCAGAGGGCCACAAGGCACATTATTCGGCAAGAATACCGTGGCCGGGGCCATCAATCTGGTCAGTAAAAAGCCAAATGAAGAATTCTCTGGTCAAGTCACCGCCGACTTTGGTAATTTAAATTACCGTGAATTTAAAGGAATGGTCAACATTCCTATTTCTGATAAAATCTTCAGTAAATTCACCATTGCCAAGACAGACCGTGACGGCTATGTGAAAAACATCACAACAGGCAATGACCTTATTGGAATAGATACCCTTGCTTACCGGGTTCAGGTCCGTTTTCAAGTCAGCGATCAACTGGAAATTAATGCCTCGTTTGATGGCCTGAATAGTGACACCTTAATTCTTGTGGGAGAACCCTTAACAGATACTTTTAACGCTTCCCCCGTGCAGGTAGCTCCTCAAGAAAGAGTTGTTGCGTTCATTGAAGATCCGAAAGATAAAAGAGATGTTTATGGTGGACATCTAGATATCAACTATGAGCTGGACAATGGATTTACAATAAAATCCATTACCGGTTACCGTGATACGGATGCCTCTTACTCCAATAGAACCGATTATGCTAATCGGGATATTATTTCCATCGAATATGCTGACAAATATCAACAGTTCACCGAAGAACTCCAATTTATTTCTGCTGATGACCAAGACTTCACCTATATGGTTGGTTTATATTATTATGACCAAACAGCTGAGACACAACGTGACGTCATACTCGGGCAAGATTTCGTAACCGATTATTTCGGTTTATTCATTCCGGACGCACCATTCGCACAATTAGACGCCATTCGCCAAGCCCTACAATTCGGACCTCCTGGTGCAAGGGTATTTAATAGCGGCACAGTTAATACAAAAAGCTATGCCGCCTATTTTAATGGCAGTTACCAGATCACCGAACGGCTTAAAATTGGTGTTGGCTTACGTTATTCCATTGAAGACAAAGATGTGAATTGGACTTTAGATGGTCGCGATTCCGGGCATCCCGTAATGGTCCCATCCGTATTTGCAGGACTTCCTGGAATAGATGGCAACCCTATTGGTTCTGATCTTACCGTGGATGCTATCGCAGGAATTGCCTTGTATGATCCTGCAACTGCGACGGTTCTCACCCCATTCACGCAATTAAATGGACTCATATTTGATATTGGTTCAACCGGTAGCGATCCTTTAAACCCGACCCCTTTGATCAATGACCGGCAGGACAAATTTTTCGCTCCAGCAGTTAGTCTGACTTATGCGGTGACCGATGATGTGAATATATATGCCAAATATTCCTCGGGCTATAAAAGTGGCGGCTTTAACCTTGATTATATCAATGCTAATGAACTGGCAAGTAATGCCGGTTTAGAATTTGAAAAGGAAACAGTGGACAGTTTTGAAATTGGCTTCAAGGGCAGTTTCATGGATAACCGCATCAAATTAAATATGGCGGGCTTTATCTCCAACTATGACAATTATCAAGTGAACCAGTTTGTTGACCTTGGGGGCGGCAGAACATCTATCCGCATCACTAATGCAGCGAAGGTAAACACCAAAGGTATCGAAGTCGAGGCCACATGGCACGCGACAGAAGATTTCACCTTTAATGGCTCTTTCGGAATTCTTGATGCCGTATTTGATGAATTTCTTGAAGGTGGTGCCGGAGGTAGTGATGTTTCCGGAAATCGCCTGCCAAATGCAACGACATTCAATGCGGCCTTTAGCGCACAATATTATCACGAAATTGATGCCTTGGATGCGAATTTGTTGTTACGGTTAGACCTGACCCATAGAAGCGGATATTACACGACGGTAAATAATGATACTGTTGCGGATTTCAGAAGTACTTCCCCATATTATCAAGTGGCGACGACACCGTTTGATTATATAGAATCTATCACAATGATTAATGCCCGTATTGGCCTGATATCCAATGAGGCTGGATGGGAGCTTTATCTCTGGGGCAGAAACCTTACGAACCAAAAGAAATATGTGGATGACCTGCGGGACTTCTTTGGGACCATTGCCCGGTATCCGAACAAACCACGGACATATGGTATTGAGGCTGTGTTCAACTTCTAAGGCCCATTATCCAATAACGAAAGGGAGGCTCATGTGCCTCCCTTTTTTTGACATTCTGACACAGGCTGGTATCAGCGCTGGACAGTTACGGTCATTTCATGTGCGCCACCGCCTTTTAACAAAAGGGTCAAGGTAATTTCCTGCCCCTCCAACGCACTTCTTTTCCCTCTGTACCGCACTTGAAAATACCCATTGTCATTTGTAAAAGCCTGTTCAAACAAAATACTGTCCGGTCCCTCGACAATGATATGAGACACATTGATAAAATCTTCTGATAGCTTGATCATCACCATATTACCCTGATCCCCGTCAAGCTTCACCCTGACATTATCGCTGGATTTCTTAAGAGGAACGAGCTCACGGTACCGGTCAAGCTGCGCCTTTTGAAAGGGTAAAATCTTAATATTCTCCAAAGAAGATATATCAAGCCTATAGCTCCCCTCTTGTGGGACACAGATTTCTTCACAAATCATATATTCCAATCCCAACGCAAGAGAGGTCACCTTCTGCTCATCCGTAATTTTCACTTCGATGGGCAAAATCACCTCATCATGATAGATATAAGTGTCCATATCAAAAATTCGCATAAATTCCGGCTTGGGCCAATTTACGGTTATGCCATGAATATTCTCAATATTTTTCCATGTCCAACGCGGCGGCAAACCCACGTCCCCAGGGGATCGCCAATAGGT
>JAESRB010000216.1 GCA_016764855.1 Emcibacter sp. | reverse complement strand
TGTGTTTCTGTAATTTGATAATAAATGATATGCGTTTCGACCAGAGAAGAATATACAATTCGATCTTTAAAAATATCACTCCGTTCTACCCCCATGTGGGGTTTCTTATTAAGGGAGTGCATCTTTTCTAAAATGGTCTTTAAATATCTTACGGTCCGCTTCTTCCCGAAGTGTTTGAGAGAGTATTTGCGGATTTCTTTTAAGCTCAATTTTGCACTTGTTGAAAGGGTGTAGTTTTTCATAAATTGTCAATTAACTCTTTCATGAATTCGGGACCGTCCGTGGTTTCACCACGCTCAATTTCACCAAAACCCTTTGCCAAGGTTCCTCTGAGAATTGTCATTTTAGATTCTTCTTTTTCAAGTAAACTGAGGCCTGCTCTAATGGCTTCACTTGTGGAACCATATATGCCTTCTTCAATTTTCTGGGCAACAAATTCTGTATAATGTGTGCCAATTGTAACACTGGTGTTTCGGGACATAAAATTACCTCGTTCATATAATGATAAGTATTACTCAGTAATACAATTTTTTCTTATGGTTTTCAAGTAAAACCCCATGCAACAGAATGAAATGCCGGATGTCATTATGGTCTAAGGTCTGTAAGAACCTTCGTTTTATCGATGTTTCTGAATATTTTCAAACCTCTGATACAGCATATAATCTCGTTGAGATTCCTCTGACTTTCGCCTGTTTTCGGTGGAAGTGCCAAATTAGGGATGCTTGAATAATTTCAAGGTCTATTTTCCCCGCCGCAAGCGGCTCCTCGCGCCCCAAAATAGATCGTGCAATTCCCCTTGTTCGCATCCCTGAGAATAAAGCACCAACTCAAACATAGGAAAAAAACCATGAGTGATACAACAAAACCTGATTACATTGCCTACAACGTTTCTGAAGGAAATAACGAAAAATCCATCTGGAACGCCGTCGGAGCCGCCTGGAACCATAATGATAATAAAGGCATCAACATCGTCCTTTATGCCATCCCAGTTTCTGGAAAAATCACCCTTAGAACGCCCAAAATCGATGATGACAAATAACCCTCATAAGGCCGCAGATAATTTCTGCGGCCTTTTTTGAGAAGAGGATTATGATAAACCGCACATAAAATATTTTGTTTCATTGACCTTTCACAGAATAAGTCATCTTGTAAAAATGAGTCTAATCTAGTAAAACAGATAATAATACAATTATTTGCTGCTCAAGAGGTGAGCCTATGTTTTCAAGTACTGACATCCACACTGTAACGGAATTTAGCCGTAAACCTGCTGAATATATAAAACGGCTAAAAGAAACTAAAAACCCTGAAATTTTGACTGTTAACGGCAAGGCTTCTGTCATAATACAAGATGCTGCTAGTTATGAGGAAATGGCAAAGTTAGCCGATTATGCAGATAGTATTTTGCATATTAGGCAAGCGCTATCCGAAGATTCCAGGCCCTTTTCCGAATTCACGGATGAATTCGAGGCGAAGCACGGTATTAAGCGTTGAAAAGTATAAAATAAGAATTAAGCCTACGGCAGAAAATGATCTCATAATTCGCTATCAAGAAATTACCGATGACTCGCCTGAAAATGCGCTAAAATGGTATTTAAATATCATTGAGATCATTGAAAAACTAGACGTCATGGCAGAACGTCATCCTCTTGCTTCTGAAGACATAGATATCAATCGGGGCATTCGTCATTTCAATATTGACCGCTATCGCATATTATACTTTATTAACGAAAATGTTGTGGAAGTATAATATGTTCGAGGGGCAAGTCATGCGCGGGAATTATAATTAATGCCTATAGATTACAGGATGGCTTACCGTCCCAAATTAAGGCCATTAAGAAACCCTAAAAAACTTCATTTGGAAAACCCTTAAGTCAAGGTTCTGTTTCGCTCCCCTTCAGTCCCCTATTATGACGGTTTTTTCTCTCTTCCACCTTTAAAATCCAGAATAAGAACTCTAGCCTCGATTATTCTAAAAAGTATTCGATAATCGCCTATGAGTAAATGCCGTGTTGTGTAGAGTGTAAATAAATTTTCTGGTGCTTCAGGGCAACGCTTGGGCATCGTATAGAGGGAAAAGATTTTATTAAATACCATGTCATACCAATCTAGCGCAACGTTTGGTTTGTCTAGCGCGATTATATGTGCTTGCTGTTTTATCTTCTCTTTGATTATTTGAGGAATGTGAACATTATAATCAGTCATTTTGAAATTTTGATTTCAATTCTTTTTTTAGTTCTTCAAACACTTCTTTTGCTGGTTGGCTCTGTCCGTTTTCGTGCTGTTCGTTTGCAATAGCTATTGTTTTGAGTGTTTTTAACAAATCAGCGTCTTGCATTAATCTGTCATAGCTTTTAGGGTCAACCATAACAACCGCAGCTTTACCATTGACTGTAAGTACCTCAGCTTTTCGGGTTTCCTTTAATCGTTTAATATGTTCTGCTGGCTTTCGGTTGAAGTCAGAAACGGGGTAAATATCGGTTGTTGCGTACATGATAACCTCTGCAATAAATAAACAGTATATATACTGTTGTATATTATTATATAAATTCATGCAATAAGAAAACACTCCTAGCCAGTAAACGGGATTCAGACCTCGATAACAAGACCCGATGTAGGTTCAATGGTCATCCATGCTTCTTTTCAAATTCACCAAAGAAATCTCCAATAGGTCTTCCTTCTCCATGGTCAAAGTGGACTTGCTTCGTAAAAGTGGAGAGTAATCTGTTATAACAACCCTGGAATTAGGAGTTATATGGCATCAGAAAAGCGCCCGGTAGACTGGAGTTTACATTCATTGAAATATACTCAGACGATATTGTTTGATCTAACGTAGATCATGCCAAATAAAACTCTATCAAGTTAAATCAAGTATGGGCAAATAATCCGTTTGCAACTTGAGTTTAGTTCCTGTCCCCGCAACCACGGATACAGTAAAGCCGTCCCTCACCAGATGAGGGGCGGCTTTTTGCATTCTGTAACCCTTTGTTCTCTGCCGTTTCTGCGCTTGTCATGAAGTGTAATAGGGCATCAAGCTCTCCATGGAGAGCAATCTCCGTCTTGCCTAGTTTGTTGACAGTGATGATGATCTTATCAATGAGCGCCCTGATCGCCTCACTGGCTTCAGTGACCGTGTCCGGGCTGCTGAGGGCCTCTGTGAGGGTGATCACCCTGTCCCTGTAGACATCCGCCATGCCTGGGTGAAGATCCGGTAGCTTCGGTGGTTCCTTGTCGAGATAGTCCTTGAGGGTTTGTTTCTGTTCTTCCAGCCTGAGAAGATGATCATGCAATGCCGGACTGTCCGTGCCATTGGCAATGGACTGAACAATGCGGTTAATCTGCTGCGCTATCTTTGTAAGTTCGTTCCTCTTTATGGCATAGGACTGATGCTTCTCCCGCTGAAGCCGGTTGGCTTCCTGCTGCATCTCCTTGATCATTTGGTGCACAAGGTCCGGATGAAGCAGCTTGTCCTTGAGACCGGATAGAACCCGTTCCTCAACGTCTGTGCGCCTGACGGTTCTCTTCTGAGAACAGATGCCCCGATGGGCATGATCAAAACAGCCATAGCGGTCTTGGTTGACAATGCTATAGGTCCCTCCGCAGCTGCCACAGGTGAGTAAGCCAGATAACAGATGTTTAGACCGTCTGGTCCTGTTCAGGGCATTATGACTATGAACCCCATCTATCAGGCCTTTATATTGAACCTGTATATCCTCCTGTCGAACCTTGACCCTGTTCCATAAATTTTGATCAATGAAACGCAGATGGGGAACCTCCCTGATGATCCAGTCATCTTGTGGATTAAGCTGGGAGACCCGTCTGCCCGTATCCGGGTTCTTCCTGTAATGAAGCTTGTTCCAGACCAGCCTGCCAATATAGAGCTCATTGTTCAATATACCCGTTCCCCGCTTGTTATGCCCCCGGATGGTGGAGCCGGTCCACGACCGACCCCGGGGACCGGGAACACCCTTCCTGTTCAGGGCATGGGCAATACTGCGGGGCGATTTGCCACAGGCAAAGTCCCGGAATATCCGCCGGATGACTTCGGCTTCCGCGTCAACGACCTTACGGTCTCCTGTAATGGCCTTGCCCTGCTCATCAAAGTGCCTGACGACCTCATAACCATAACTGTTGCCGCCGCCGGACTTTCCGGCCTCCACACGCCCGCGCAGGCCGCGCCTGGTTTTGTCAGCAAGATCCTTGAGGAACAGCGCATTCATCGTACCTTTTAATCCCACATGGAGATTATTAATTTCTCCCTCACTGAGGGTGATGATCTTAATCCCGGCAAACTCCATACGTTTATAGATACCGGCAATATCTTCCTGATCCCGACTAAGGCGATCAAGCGCCTCGGTAAGGATGATGTCAAACTTACCCGCCAGGGCATCCTCCAGCAGGGACTGGATACCAGCCCGCATGAGGGAGGCCCCACTGGTGGCTTTATCGGTATAACTGTTCACCAGATTCCAGCCTTCTTTTTCTGCCCGTTCCTTACACAGCCTCACCTGATCCTCAATAGAGGCTTCTCTCTGGTGAGCAGAAGAATAACGGGCATAGAGGGCAACTTTGAGGGGGATGGCCATAATGTGTTCCTAATTATCGTTGGCAGCTTCGAGCCTGTCCTCGATGGCCTTTCGGGCGAGAAGCCGGGCCAATGTCACAAGCCGGGGATCAAGAGGGGCGCGTTCAGGCGTGCCGTTATCATTTGCGGCAACAGGATTACAGGTCAGAATGAGTCTGTCTTTGGGCATGGGGTCTCCTGAATATGGGGTGGAATGATATTCAGTAGAACGCGAGAAAAGAACCCTGTCAATATAAATAACATCGATATAACAATGGCTTATGTCAATGTTAATCAAGCTTGATACAGCCTGATCTTGGTCAGTCAATGTAGAGACATGTTGAACAATCATCATTGCAGGGGCTTTTTTTGCAAAAAGACGCCTTTTATATCTCCCCTATGGAGGGGTTGCGGTAAAAAAGGCGGAGGATGAGCGGTATTGTGGGGGGATATACACACTCAAACCTCCGAGTCTCATCTTGGAATAGGCGCTGTTTCCGTTTCTTGTCTGGCGTGCCTTGCGTGCGCAGATGATGTTTACGGAGAAGGTCGGTCGCCTTACGGAATGTCTCTTTCACAAGAGTGGCACGATCGCCAAGAGACCGGCCAATAAAGTGGATGCCGGGGTGATCCTCTTGGCCGTCGTGAGATATGTCCCTGATCACTTCGGCAATGCCCTCCAGTTCATAACAGGGCTCTTCTATCTTGAAGATCAAACGGCTCAGTTTGTTGAGCGTGTCTTTCTCTAGAGTATCAGGGCTGAGCAATTCTGGTTTGTCAAAATTTCCGGCCTTGAGGGCGTCAAGCTTGATCTGGCAAATATGCTTGATCCGTTCCTGCAGGTCTTCCACATAGCCGAACATAAGATCCATCTGATCATAGGTAATGCCGTAATCCTTACCAAAGCGCCCGCCTGAAAAGGCGCGTTTGAGCCAGTCGAAACAGGATTGTGCTTGTGAACTGGACCAGAGAGCCTTTAGGTCAGGATGAATACTTTCAGCCAAAGCCCGTAGGTCATGTATCCGGCGTCTTTCGGAATATTTTAGGGTATGAACTGCTAGAAAAGCCACATAAGCCTGTGTCGCAGAAATATTCAGCAGGAAGGCCGCCGCCTTGCGGCTTTTATGTTTAAAGAAATAGGCCCCGGTCAGAAAGGACTTGGTCAGAGGAAAACCATAATCGAAATGTTTCTGTGCCTGCATATAATGCTCTGCGGCGGTATGTTGTTTGGGCGAAGAAAACAGGTTGCTTTGGCGCGTCCCCCGGCTATAGAGCAGTATGCCTCGGTCCTGTATCCTGTCATAGGTGAGATAGCCGTCCATAAGCCTCTGGTTTAGCCGCTTGTGCGTATCCACCTCTATGGATATAGGAAAGGTGACCTTGCCTGACTGGTTCAACTGTTCCACGGCCTTTTGAAGGACGGGGAGACTCTCGGGACGGTTCTTCGTAACCAGAACCAGAAGATTATAGCGGTAAGGCCCCTCCGGGCAGACTTCTGTCTCCGGCTGCCAGCCTTCTTCGGTGAAGCAGCCATGCAGGATAAGATAATGGATGCGCGATGCTTTGTTTGAGGTCGCAAGGGTCTGTTCCAACAGGAATTCAGTTATATAGGTCAGGTCGGCCTGAATCTGCACAGGCAAATGGGTGATGCTGGTTCTCATGAAACGTTCCCCCTAATAGCAGCTCTGCCTATAGGCGGGAGTGAGAAATTTATGAAGTAGGGTAAGTTGTTGGTTAACAAGCACAGGTCATCTGTGCTAAGACATTGGGTAGCCATGTCAGCCTCCGTTAAGGTTGGTGTGGTTAGGGCCATGTCGGTGTACCAGCACCTTCGTGGTCCGCTATTTAATGTATGTGCTGTTTATTTCCCTTGTCCCAGTCGGGTAAGTCTATAAAATGCAAGGTGAGAACTGAAAATAACATCAATACGCTAATTATATTAGCATGTATAATAATATTGTCAACATTATATCAAAATAATATTGGCGTGTATGATAATATTATTTTGATACGGGATATTGTATGACACCAGAGCAATGTAAGATGGCTAGAGCAGGATTGGGAATTAACGTTCGAAAATTGGGTGAGATGGCAAGTATTTCCTATACCACTGTTACACGATTTGAAAATAATGGGAATGCCCAGATATTAACTATCAATAAAATGAGAGATGCTCTTATAGGTGCTGGAATTGAGTTCATTTCTGAAAATGGCGGAGGAGCCGGCGTTCGCCTAAAGAAATAGCCCTCCCCCCAAAGTCGTCATGCCTACGCAGGCAGGCCTCCAGATTCTAAAGTAAGACTAGCCTCCTGCCTTCGCAGGAGAGACGCGAGGCAGAGGCAGCAGCCCGAAAATGGTGCCGGACCTCCATTGATTTTTTTAGGTGAATAAGATTATTTATTTAAGTCTAAATCTATTCCGAATAGCGAGTCCTGCAAGAAACCACATCAGGAGACTGAACAGTGCCTGTAACCCACCCCAAAACAATTCACATGGCGGCGGGTTCTCTGAATAAACATACCTCCACAAGGGCAGAAAAGGGACAGAATGAGCAAGACTGAATATGGCCGCACTTGGCCAATATTCGATGGCATATCCGACCCAATTCTCTGAGGATTCCATATTTCTTAAATCTACTTTTATCAAAAAGAAAAAACCAAAAAATGCAACAAGCCATGCCAAGGGTCGCCTTACACTTTGACCGTAATTTGAAAAAATTTCATAGGCATTCAAAAGATAGGAACCACCCTTTATCATTTGCTTTGCTTCCAGTTCCTTAATGAAAAACATATTCTCATAATCATGGCGCATGACTGTATTCATATGAAACTTTAAGGTCGACCAAGCTCTTTCTGCCATTTCAGGAGCTTCTCTAATTTCTGGTAGTTTGGGCCAGTTCTGATCATCTCTGTCCCATATTGTATCAACATGCATTTCGGCGCCGTGAAAAAAAGGTGGGTATTTAAATTTCCGATTTTGGAAATTGGTTGTAGATTTAAAAATACTGTTTATAAAATTTACTTCCTTTTCAAAATACTCCCCCTGAAAATCTATAACGTCTTTAAACTCTGTTCCATTGAAGCTGGTGTCTTCGTCAAATTTTACTTCTTTGAATGAAGTCAGGTTATCAAAACGTGCATATTGAAAAGTTACAGAGTCTTTAAAAATTGCGTTATCGAATCTCACTACGTCTCTGAATATGGCATGCTTAAAGCTAATTTCGCCGTTAAATGTTGTCCGAGTAAAAGAAACTTCGTTCTGAAATCTCGCATGAGCAAAACTAAGATCGACAAAATGGCACTTATAAAATCGAACCGTTTGTGGAAAGACATAAAATTCAAAGTTAATTTCTGATAAAAACCTTAGTTGATCAAACATAAAATCAACAGAGATAGACGGTAGGTCCCGCAGGATTGAATGTTTTTTAATCTGGTGCCAGTTATCAGGAAGAACTGTAGTTATGCGATTTCTATCATAAAACTTTTCTTCAAGTTCATTTTTAAAACTTAGTTTTTGACCCTCCGAAAACGGTACTTCATTATCTTCGGAATAAATATTATTATCTTTAAGGTATTTTTTGCTTTCTTCAGTCAGATAATAAAATATGAAGCGATGCCAAAACAGGCGATTGGCCTTTAATCGGTCTTCTTTTTCTATGCGCGAAAGGTCTGCTTCTAATTCTCCATGCCAAGTCATCAGAATATACCAGTATTTTTGGTAGTTTACAGGTTTTATAACCGCTTCCGTATCTTGATCTGCCATTATTATCCTCCTGATTATTTTATAATGAACTTTTACCACAAAAGTGCTGTGCAAGTCATTATCTTCCAATCAATGGGATCAGAGTAAATTGATTATGAAATGTCCGGCGTCCGCCTGAAAAAATAACCTCCCCCAAAGCCGTCATACCCTCGAAGGAGGGTATCCAGTTTCTTAAGAAAGACTAGACCCCTGCCAGCGCAAAAAAGCCGCCGGAAATTCTTATGATTCTAGGGCATTTTAATATTCTAAAGAAATAAAAGGCCCGTTTTGAATTATCTAGACGTTAATTATAATAGTATTTGTAAGAAAAATTTGGATAACGTGTCTATGCCGCCTCCTCACCTCAAGGATATAGGTAAAAATATCTAGCCTGCATAGGGATGACATAGCCGATTTGACGTCATGGCGGTTCATTAATTGAATTTCAGCCCTCTGTCACAGACTTACCTAAATATTGCCCATGTGGTCGAATCAGCCCCTGATCCTCCATTAAGTCAGACATTTAGATAAAAAATCACCCCGCGGCTTCATCCAAAAAAGACAGCCCCCCGATCCCCCTGCCTTAAAACATGCTGGTCTGTGGCGACCAACGGCTTTGCGACAGCGCTCACCATTTGTCTAAACCTTCTGACATATCTCTCACCTCTTATATCTTTTGCCTGAAACCATCTCCTCCCCACTTAATAGTAATTATTATTAATAAAAAGCTTGCCAACGAGCTTGATATCTCTTATCCAACATCGATAGTAATAATGATTATTAATAAAAAAAGGTGGAAAAAATGACGAAATCTTCTCTAATATCCCTTCTCGTAACAACGACATTTCTCAGCACTCCTTCATTCGGAATGGCAGAGGAGGCGGTGACATCCGACGACATGAACGAAATTATTGTGGTCAGCAGTAAGGTCAACCGCAAGCTGGAAGATGTCATTGGCAACGTCAGCGTCATTACTGGCGAAGATATTCAGAATCAAATGATCACCAACCTCAGCCAAATGTTCCGTAAAGAACCCGGTGTTACTGTAACTGGCGGTTCCGGACAGGCTCAGAATATTCTGGTGCGCGGCATGGGCGGCGACAGAGTTCTGATGATCAAAGACGGCATGCGCATGAACGAAGGTTATGGCGCAGATGGTCTGAATGATATTGTGGGACGTGGTTTTATCGATACGGATACCCTGAAACAAGTAGAGGTCGCCAAAGGACCAGCCTCCTCCCTTTATGGTGCCGACGCCATGGGCGGGATTGTGGTTTTCTCCACTAAAGATGCGGTAGATTACCTTGGCGATAATGATTTCTACATTGGCGGCAAGGCCGGTTATGAAGGCCGCAACAATCAATACTCTTACGGCGCCACTGTTGCTGCCCGTTTTGGCGGCTTGGAAAATCTTCTGATCGTCACGCGCCGTGAAGGCAATGAAACTCAGAATTTTGCCGATAACCGGGTGCCTCTGGATGTGGATTCATGGGACATTCTAGCCAAAAGCCGTTTTGTACTGGACGATGCAAACTACCTGCAACTTACCTATAACCGATATAGCCAAGACACTCTGCAACCGGATAGTGGCAACAGCCATGGTTTATGGCAGAATCTCACGGGATATCAAATCACGCTCATTACCGACGCGGAAGAGAAATTCAACCAATCCTTCAAACTGGATTTCCATTCCGAAGGCGATTGGTATGAAACTTTTGACCTGGGCCTTTACCAGAACCGGACAGAACAAACAAATGACAATCTGATGATTCTGGATATCGACAGCCCCTATATCGCCTATGTTGGACCGCGCAACATGCAATCTCTGGGTGTTTATAAACAGGAAACCTTCGGGCTTTTATCCAATCTTGTCGCCAGTATGGAGCTTGGCGGGTTCAAGCATCAATTTGCCATTGGTTTTGATGTGGAGACTACCGAAAGCAGCCGGGTCACAACAGAATATCGTACACAAGGTACGGATGTCATCCTCGATCAGACGGCTTTTAAATTCCCGGAAAATGATGTGCTCCGCACCGGCGTTTATATGACCGATTATATTGATGTTATTCCCGATATGCTCACGGTCAATGCGGGCCTGCGTTTTGATTATACCAAGATGACCCCAGACGTTACACAGAATGATGCGGGCTTCACCTACGAGAAAATCAGCGACAATAACCTGTCCGCCAACATCGGTGCCAGTTTTCAGGCCACAGAAAATATCACTCTTATAGCCACCTATGCTCAGGGCTTTAAAACCCCACCCTATGATCTGGCCTATATTTTCCATGATAACTCCCTCTATGGGTATAAAGTCCTGCCAGCGGACAATCTTGTCCCGGAAACCAGTGATTCATTTGAGCTCGGCATCAAAGGCAGTTGGGACGATCTAGAGATCAGCCTGTTCGCCTATCAGAATATGTATAATAACTTCATCACGATTGCGAAAGTCGGTGAAGAGGTGAGCTATCCTTATGGTCCGGGCTATGAGCTTGTCGTAAACCTTAATCAATATCAGAATATTGACCGGGTGAAGATCAAGGGTGTGGAAATGAAAATATCCTATCAGGCCACCGAGGCTCTTCAACTCTATGCCAATGCGGCGTTGCAAACCGGGAAAGACCGGGATACTGGTGACTATATCACCAGCATAGAACCGTTCAGCGGCATTGTCGGTGCCTCCTATGCGGTCGAGAATTGGGCCGTGGATGCCACTTTACGTTGGGCAGAATCCATGAAAAAGGTCAATGCAGGCCAGTATATCAATCCGGGCTATGCCGTGTTTGATCTGACCGCTTCTGTCAAACTTATGGACGGGGTGTTGTTACGGGGCGGCCTATTCAATGCCTTTAACAAAGAATATACGTCTTATAAATCTGTCGCGGGGTCCCTGTTGGGCGATCATGTTAATGCTCGGACCAATGCCGGCCGGACTGTCTCCGCCAAAGTAACTTTTGGCTTCTGATAATATACTTCTGACCCTATAAAAGGAAGACTGCCTGTGACAAGGTGGTCTTCCTTTATTTTTAAGCCTTATCCACAGAGAAAATATAGCGCGGACCTGCCCGATAAAGGCTCCTTAAGGATTATAGTGAAGCAACGGGTCGTCGTCCCCAATGCCGCTGCCCACGGAAAGTGCATCAATGAACAGCGTGAAAAGTTCGGAATGTGACGTAATATCTAGTTTTCTATAGATGTTTTTACGATGAACCTTAATCGTGGATGGCGCAATATCAAGCTTCATCGCCGTGGCCTTAATGCCATAGCCCCGCAGCAAATATTGAGTGATCTCCATCTCCCTGTCCGTCAAGCATGACCGGCCAAAATTCTCCATCGCCTTACATAAAGCCCCATGCAGCCCCTGCTCGCGGTTTTCTTCCTCCACCGTTAACGGGTTCTGGCTATCCCAATATTTCTTCATGAGGGTACTGATCAGAGGTTTGATGATATCCAACTGGGTAATTTTCTCAGGCGAGAAGAAAGAGTTATCCATATTTCGAGACAAAGATATGGCCGCCACCGCATCCTGCTCCAAAGGAATAAGGTAATTGAGCTCATCCTTCAGCCCGGATTGTTTGTACCAGCTTTCATAATATTCGCTGTCATAAAATTTATTCTCACATATGTCTTTTAGGTGAGATAAAGTCACATCCTTACAGGTCAATGTCATTTGATAAAAAGGGTCCAACAGGTAAAAACCCTGAAGATATTCATCAAAATTATTCTTACGATTGTTATGGTCAATATCCGCATATAATAAAACGGGCCGTTTATGGGGGAAATATACCATCACCAACACGCTGTCGCCCCGGGATAAATATTGCAAAGCCACCGCCAGTTTTTGCGGTATTTCCTTGCTATCATTCAACCCGTAAAGGTCGGACAGATAACGATACCATTCAGCGGTCTGAATTGTCGGTCCATGCATTGAAATTTACCCGGATAATTACTGTGTTCATATCACAACGCCCCGAACATAAAAGACGAGCGATAATCTCATTTTCTGAAATATTATACACCAATTGCAAAGAGTTTGTAACGGTAACTTAATAGAGTCTCAAAATCCAAAAAACCTGCTAACTCAATTGAATTAGCAGGCTTCTTAATGGTCGGAATGACAGGATTCGAACCTGCGACCCCTTCACCCCCAGCGAAGTGCGCTACCAGGCTGCGCCACATTCCGGCAAGCTATGGTTTATCCACGAACAAACCGGAGCCGAAGCTATACTGCCTCAGGCTTTTTAAATCAATCCGAAAATACATAAGTCTGAAAATACATCCACGTATTTTCATTTTCAGCACATAAGCCCCCTCAGAAATTTTTAGCGGCCGGCTTATTGCTTTTCCGGCGGTATTGACGGGTTCCCGGCCGACCAGCCGTTGACCTTCCTTTGCCACCACCCGCCGCTCCGGGGGCCAAACCCAACTCATTCCCCTCTAGCCGATTGACCTCATCCCGCAGGCGGGCTGCTTCTTCGAATTCCAGATTTCCAGCGGCCTCCAGCATTTGTTTCTCAAGGTCCGCAATATAGGCCTTCAGATTACGGCCCACCAGATGATTGCCGTCCACATCCAACGGCACCAGAACGTGATCGCCCTCCGCCACGCCCTGAATGATGTCACCAATGGATTTCTTAATGCTGGCCGGCGTGATGCCATGTTCCTCATTATAGGCCACTTGCTTTTCCCGCCGCCGATCGGTTTCCGCCATGGCGGCTTTCATGCTGCGGGTGACTTTATCCGCATAGAGTATCACTCTGCCGTCCACATTTCGGGCCGCCCGGCCAATGGTCTGGATCAGCGATGTTTCAGAACGCAAAAACCCTTCTTTATCCGCATCTAATATGGCAACCAAGGCACATTCCGGGATGTCCAACCCTTCGCGCAGCAAGTTGATACCCACCAGAATATCAAAGGTCCCCAAACGTAAGTCCCGGATAATTTCTATGCGTTCCAATGTTTCGATATCCGAATGCATATAACGCACCTTCAGACCATTCTCATGAAGATATTCCGTCAAATCCTCGGCCATGCGTTTGGTCAATGTGGTAACCAAAATCCGGTAGCCTTGCGCGATGGTCGCCTGTGCCTCATGCAGCAGGTCATCCACCTGCGTTTCCACGGGCTTAACCTCATAGGGCGGATCGATCAATCCGGTAGGCCTGATCACTTGTTCGATAAATTCACCGCCGGTCTGCTCCATTTCCCATGTGCCCGGCGTGGCCGAGACATAGATGCTTTGCGGACGCAGCTTGTCCCATTCCTCGAATTTCAAGGGCCGGTTATCAATACAGGATGGCAGGCGGAAGCCAAAATTAGACAGGGTGCTTTTACGGGAAAAATCGCCCTTGCTCATGCCACCGATCTGGGGCACGCTCACATGGCTTTCATCCACGAACAATAACGTATTATCCGGCAGATATTCAAATAATGTTGGCGGATTACTGCCTTGTTCCCGGCCCGTCAAATGGCGGGAATAATTCTCGATCCCGGCACAGCCTCCCGTGGCGGCCATCATCTCCAGGTCAAGCTTCGTCCGCTGCTCCAACCGGGCCGCCTCCAGAATTTGACCCTGCTCATTCAACTCCTTAAGTCGCCAGTCCAATTCCGCCCTGATGGTTTTCTGGGCCTGCTGCAACGTGGGGCCGGGGGTGACATAATGGCTGTTGGCATAGAGCTTTGTCTGAGTGACACTATCAATCTTCTCTCCCGTCAGCGGATCAAACATGATGATCGCTTCCAGTTCGTCGCCAAAGAAATCCAACCGAACCGCCCGGTTCTCATAACTAGAGGGAAAAACCTCGATCACATCGCCGCGCACACGAAAGGTGCCGCGCTTAAAGAAATTATCATTGCGTTTATATTGTAATTCCACCATCCGCCGCAATAGGTCCCGCTGATCAATCATCATGCCGACCTCAAACGGAATGGTCATTTCAAGATAGGTCTCCGGCGACCCCATACCATATATACAGGACACACTGGCCACGATAATAACATCATCCCGCTCGAACACGGCTCGGGTTGCCGCATGGCGCATACGGTCAATCTGTTCATTAATACTGGCATCTTTTTCGATATAGGTGTCCGAGCGCGGGACATAGGCCTCCGGCTGATAATAATCGTAATAGGACACGAAATATTCCACCGCATTATTCGGGAAGAAGGACTTCATCTCTCCATAAAGTTGGGCAGCCAGCGTTTTATTATGGGCCATGATCAACGCCGGTCTTTGCGTATGCTCAATAACCTTGGCCATGGTATATGTCTTGCCAGACCCCGTCACGCCCAACAACACCTGATCGGTCAGGCCGTCATTTATCCCGGCCACCAGCTTCTCAATGGCCTGTGGTTGATCCCCCGAGGGGCTAAATTCCGACTGCAACGTAAAGGCAATGCCGCCTTCGGTTTTTTCTGGCCGATTCTTTGTAGTGGTCATAAGGCAAATTCCAACAAAGGTTTCCCTTTTGTTCTTATCAGGTTTTTCACAAGGCGTAAATTGATAAATAAGCTGATGGGAGAGAAAATTTATGGTATCATCCGACCATCAAGACAAAGGGACCTCCGTGGCAACCATCATCAATTTCAAACAGGCCGGTAAAAATATAGCCCGACAAAAGAAAGAAAAACAGGCCGATGCCAATCGGATTCAATTTAGCCGTAAGAAGTCGGAAAAAACCTTAACCCAAAAAGAAAAACAGAATCTCGACACCCATCTGGATAGCCATAAAATAGATGGACATAAAATAGAGCCTCAAAAACCACATGAGTCTAAAAATGATTCTGGCACCGATAAGCCAGAAGATTAGGCTTCTTAATCCCCCGTATAAAAATCTGGCTCATGCTTCTTCACATTCGGGCTATCGGACGACCAACTATGGCAACTGTCCAACATAGGCGGACGGCTCTTTTTAGCCTCCACCTGTTCTGTTTCAGGTTTTGGCATTTCAGCTTCTTCCCTCTTGGCCTTCTCCTTACGGCGTTTTGAAATCAGCGGCATGATCGTCTGAAAAGATACCGTAGCCAAGATCGGCAGCAATTCCGTTAAATGGGTGCAGCCTAATTTACCGCCCAGACGTTGCTTGATCGCCCGCCGCCAGCCAATGCCGATCTTAACCCCGATCAGCTTGCGGTAGTCAATGGCAATATGCGGACATGTCTCATAGGGGAAATTATCAATATGCGCTTCCACATCCTGCACCACCAACTCATCATTTAACGTCAGCCGTATATACATCTCGTGAAGGGGCTCTCCCGGCTCCACCGTACCTCTGAACTTATTGCCAAAGGCGTAATGTTTGATGTCTTCCATACGGGCTTCAACATCCCATAGACCATCTTCACGTTCATAACCATCACAAACAATGGACCGGGTATGTAAGGGTTTTCGGGCCGCTGGTTTTGACAAAGCCATATCTTTCTCCTAAATACTGGTACTATACTTAGTTTTGCGCTATGTGAATTACAAGAGCAACCCAAAAGAAGATACAATGACTATGACCAAAAGCAAGAAAGCTGTCGTGCTGTTAAGCGGCGGATTAGATTCCACCACTTGCGTCGCCATTGCCCAGAAACAGGGTTTTGACGTGGTGGGCTTGAGCTTTGATTATGGCCAACGTCACACCATCGAGCTTGAGTCGGCCACCCGGGTCGCAAAGAAAATGGGCCTTAGCAATCATGTGACGGCGAAAATCGACCTGCGTATCTTTGGTGGGTCAGCGTTGACCGCTGACATCGACGTGCCCAAGGGCAGAAGCTCTGATGACATTGCCCAGCAGATGGATGACAAAATTCCGGTAACTTATGTCCCGGCGCGCAACACCATCTTCTTGTCCTTTGCGCTGGCCTTTGCCGAAACCCAAGGGGCCAGTGATATTTTCATCGGCGTCAATGCCCTTGATTTCAGCGGCTATCCCGATTGCCGCCCGGAATATATCAAAGCCTATGAAGTGATGGCCAATCTGGCCACCAAAAGCGGTGTCGAAGGCGAACAGGGCATCAAAATCCACACCCCACTGATTCATATGACCAAGGCGGATATCATCCGCAAAGGGCTTGAGCTGGGCGTTGATTACAGCCTGACCACAAGCTGTTACGATCCCTCGCCAGAGGGCGTGTCCTGCGGTGCTTGTGATGCCTGCCATCTGCGGCTCAAGGGTTTCCGGGAAGCGGGGCAGACTGACCCCGTGGACTACAAATGACCTATAGCGTCAAAGAAATATTCTATACCCTACAAGGCGAAGGCCGACAGACGGGCCGCGCGGCGGTATTTTGCCGTTTTGCCGGATGCAATTTCTGGTCTGGACGGGAACAGGATCGGTCCGAGGCCGATTGTTCTTTCTGTGACACCGACTTTATCGGCACCGATGGTCAAGGCGGCGGAAAATTCAAAACCGCCGAAGCATTGGCCAAAACTGCCCGAAAAATTTGGGGCAACAAAGACGGTACGCCTTTCATCGTCTGCACCGGAGGCGAGCCCTTAATGCAGCTCGACAGCCCCCTGATCAAAGCATTTCAGGCCGAAGGATTTGAAGTCGCCGTAGAAACCAACGGTAGCTTACCCTGCCCACCGGAACTGGACTGGATCTGTGTCAGCCCGAAAAATCTGGATAAACTGGTTCAAACCACGGGCGATGAGCTAAAACTGGTCTATCCCCAAGAGCCCGTAAAACCAGAAGATGTGGCCAAGCTCGATTTCAAGCATTTCTACCTGCAACCCCTCGACGAAGAGGGCAAGGACCACACAAAAACAACCGTCGATTACTGCCTGAACCACCCGAGATGGACCCTCAGCCTGCAAACCCACAAAATTCTGGGCATTGATTGATATTTCAACGGCGTAAAACAAAGTCAGGATAACAACCCCGAAATCCCAACTCTCCTTATTCCCGTTGCTCCCGGTCGTCAGGCCGGTCTTCTCGCCTTCCTGAAGCCCGATGCCTGCCCTTGACACCCTGTTCCTCAACTTCCCAACTGAGCTTTGCCCATTACAGCCATCCCCGCCTGAAAACTTCCGCTGAAAATTTTATCCCCTATTTCCGGCAGAAAATTTAAAGGCGGCAATGCCATAGCATCACCGCCTCAAAAATATCGTTTAAGAGAAGTGCCTAGTTGTTAGAAATTAAAGCGGACCTCAGCCCCAAAACGACGCCCTTTGGTCAGCGGAGCCATATATGACCCGCCGAAAGAGGCGAACGGCAGCGGAATAACAGCATCCAACATCGCGGTATCTGTCAGGTTCTTACCATAGACAGACACTGACCAGTTACCATCGCCATGTTCATATGTCAGACCGGCATTGATCATGGAATAGTCGTGAAATAACGTACTGTTCCGGTCATTATACGCCGCGCCTGAACGATAGGCATAATCGGCACGCGCGATCAGGTTCCCGTTTCCAGTTCCATATCATAGGTGAAGCCAAAATTCAGGGTCCACTTGGCCAAGCGGGGCAGGC
>JAESRB010000215.1 GCA_016764855.1 Emcibacter sp. | reverse complement strand
CATGGAGAAAACAAGTAAAAGCTGTGAAGAATATTACATATGACCGACCGTAAAACGCCGAATACAGATCATGTTGTGTCCACACCGATCACCACCAAAGATCCCTCTCCCTCCACAAATACGCCCAAAACGGTCCCACGACTGGCCTGGGCCAAACGTTTTAGACGTTTTTGGCCCCTTTTACTCTCTTTCAGCCTAAGTCTTATTTGGGTTGGCGTATGTATATGGTGGTTCTCGGGCTCCGGCAAAACACTTACCCGAATGCCCCTTTATGAGGTTGGCGGCTTAACCGCCGGTGCGTCCCTACCCTTAATCCTGGTATGGCTGATTGCTTTGGTCTATTTACGTACAGATCCCCTGCGCGATCACCAACTGGACCTCAGCCAGAGCTTAAATGGCCTTGTGACCCCTCTTGACATGGTTCAAACGCGTATAAATACCATTGTCAGCGGCCTACACAAGGAAATCAAAAACGTGGAAATCGCTGGTGATGTTGCCACCACCCGCATTGATAATCTGGAAAAACGGTTTCAGGAACAAATCAGTAATCTCTTTGAAGTCACCTCAGACGCCGAAGCCAAGGGCCTCAACCTGCAAGAACGCCTTTCCACCGAAAGAACTGCCTTTGCAACTCTGGCCACAGATGTAACGGGGCAGATTACGGAACTGGAAATCCTGTTTAAACAGATCAAATTTGACAGCGAAACCATCACCAACACCACCCGCAAAAATTCAGAAGACGTCAGCGCACAAATCTCTCTACAAAATGAAGCCCTTAACAAAAGATCCCAACTGGTGGCGGAACAGATGGAAACCATCAGCCACGCCTTGGGTAATATATCCCGGGAAATATCCGAAAATTGCGATATATCAGAGAACAAACTGGATAATATCAGCCAAAATTTATCAAATAAACAAGCGGAGCTGGGCCTGACGCTCACCAACCTTTCTGATCATACTGACCAAATCTGTGACAAAATGGACAAACAATCCCAGACGATCACCGAACTAAGTCAAACAACCGCCGACCAATCAGAAAGAATGACCGCCACCCTATTGGAACAAAGCACCAATCTGTCCACGGTCGCGACGGAGGCCCATGAAAAGGCCCTGCAAAGTAGCGAGTTCTTTCAAACTCAAGCCGACGCCATGAGTCAAAAACTTGAAGAAGCCACAGGCAAAAGCAAAATCCTCATTGACGAAGCCGGCGTATTCTTTACAAACAAGGCGACTGAAATTGTTCAATCCTCCCAAACACTGGCAGATAATCTGATTGGTCATATGGGCCGGGCAACAGAAGACCTCCAAATCAAAAGTGAAACTTTAGAACATACCATTTCCATTCGGGCCAGCAGTATTAAAGGCGCCCTTGAAGAACAAACCAAAACCATTCATGAAAAATTGGTGGCCCATACGGATAAAACTAAAGAAATTTTTATAAATCAGGAAAAAGACTTCACTGGAAATCTAGACCGGCAGTTCGACGGTCTTATGACAAAACTAGAAGAACAAAGCAGCCAGATACACCTGTTCTCCGACGATGTCGGCACCAAATTGGACGACAGTATTTCATCCATTGAGACACAGGCTAAACGCATTGACGATGCTGTTAAACTAACCGCCGACAATCTCCATGAGAATACCGAAAAAATGAATGACTATTGTGATAACTTTGAGCTATTGGCCGAAAAATACCGTTCCCAGATCAGTCAATCTGAAGTCCAGCTTAAAACCCAACATGATGCTCTTGTCTCTAGCTTGTCCCATGTATCAGAGCATCTGGAAACCGCCCTGCATAAACTCAAAGACGAGACTGGCTCTCTTGGCGAACATACCCAGCAGGTCATCAGTAGTATCGTCAGTCAGACGGAACAATTATCCGAGCATATTGATAGCATTCGTGACCGAACAGAAAATACCATACGTAATATTCAGGAAATGGGCGAAACTGTCAGTACCCATTTCACCGCCACGGATTCCCGTGCGGCCTCCCTGTCTGAAAACTGGTTAAAAACCGCGTCACTTGTTGAAAATCAATGCACAGAGACCCTATCAAAACTGGATGCCTTGGCGGAGAAACTGATCGAGGTAGAAAAAGAAAATACTCATGCGGCGGATGCCTCAGAAGAAAATATGTCCAAAGTTACTGAACAGATGCAGCAGGCCTCGGAAAGTATCTATCTTGCCTCTGCCAGTGCCATCGAGGCTGCCGATGAAACAAACCGGGTCATTGACCAGCATGCGGAAAAATTCCAGCAGTTAATCAATGCGCTTCAGATGTCCAATAAAAGTATCCTAATTGATGCGCAGGCCATCGAAAAGAAAAATAGAGACAAGCGCGGCAGCCATTTTTCTGATCTGGCGTCAAAAATTATCGAACAACTTCAATCCCTGTCCATTGATATTAACCGCTATTTTGAAGATGACGTGCCGGACAAAGTCTGGCAAAATTATGTTGATGGCGATAAAAATGCCTTCCTGCGCCGGCTCAAGAAAATGACCAATAAAAAATATACGGAAGCCATCCGCCAGAAATACAAATCCGACCCGGAGTTTCGCAAGCATGCCCTGGAATATATACAGATATTCGAAGAACTGATGGCCCAGTCCATGCTCTCGGATACCTACAGCACCTTCAGCGTTGCCCTGATTTCATCGGAAACCGGCAAAGTCTATCTGGCACTGGCACAGGCGATCGACAGATTTAACAATTAGGCAGCAGCAGATGCCGCTTTTGACGACCCAAGCTTGGTGATGAAATAATCCAGATTTTCCGGATCAAAGTCATCCTCGCAAGTGGTCAATATCCGTTCCAGCATCCGTTGCTGGAACCGCACCCGGTCCTCACCAGCACTGGTTTCCATATCTTTTGCCACCTCTAACGCCGCCTGTACAATAGGCAACATTTCCGGTGACAGATTACATTCCCGGTATATGGCAGAAAGCCCCATATTGCCCCGGTCATGAATTAATTTATATGCATTACTGACCGGAATATTACACAGCTTGGCAACCGCAGCCTCAAAGAAAACCACATCGCCCATACATATGGCCCGGAAAATCAATGTTTCTGTCAGACGTCCATGCTCATGCAACTGTTCGACCAGCTTTCTCACATCCATGACATCAGCACCGTCGCTCAAGAGGCTTACTGTCGCCCGCTCCCGCGCACTCAAGAATAGATCCATGACCATATCAGCTGTCATCTCATGATGCGTCACCAAATGATCCCGCACTTTTTCAGAGACAAGAGACACCAGACGTTCTGCAACGCTAATAGGCAACTGCGCACGATTGGCCATAGAATCGCTTATGGATTCCACTTCGCCATATTTATCAATGACCTTGCCCATAGTGCCTTCTTGAATATCGGCTCCGTCATTGGACACCAATGTGGCAATCACATCTTCACTATCACTGTTCTCAACAATAGCATCTGTGACATCAGCGGATAAATGTTCCCGGCGTGCGATAGCTTTTTGACCTTCCGCGTCCTGACTCTTCACAATGGCCTTCAAGTCATCATCGGTCAGAACCTCTGAAAATTCAAGCATCGGCCCTGCAACACCAACCACATCATTGGCCAATGAAACCGCCACATCATGGGGGACATCAGGATTATTCTTTAAACTCTCTGACAAGGCGGCTCGAACACGTTCTTCCGCATCCCGGACCATTATCTTGAAAATATCCTCGGCAATTTTACGTTCACTATCGCTCAGCTCACCGCTATTGAATTTACTACTGACCTTTTTGGCCGCTTCCGCACGGTTTTCCACGGTAGGATTGCTCAGTAATTCTTGTATGTCTGTGCTTGTTAAATTATCAGTCATTGCATCCATTGCCTTTTATTTTCTACAGATTGTCGTTACACATCTGCCGACCAACTCCCGTGATTACAACACAGAATAGGCCAAATTCTATATTTCCATGCTCTATCTTTCATAAAAGAGGTTAAACTGATACGCCTCTCCAAACCCAAAAGGTTCCGCTATGACAATAACGATATGGCCGCGCTGGAAGATTGCCTGATACAGGCACAGGACTGCCGCTTTCGCTTGATTGCCACAGATGGCGT
>JAESRB010000214.1 GCA_016764855.1 Emcibacter sp. | reverse complement strand
TGCCTTCGGATATTAAACGCCGCACATGGTGACTGGGGTCATCAAGCCAGGTCTTTAGTAAGGCTATGCTACGTTTTGGTTCTGCGATCAGGAAAAAGCGAATGGCGAACTCAGCAGTGAACAGCTTGGTCATATCTTTAAGCAGGTCCATGGACAGGTCAAAATTTTCCCCGCCATATAGGCCGACATAATTTGCCATTGGCATGATCGCCCAGCCTGAAATGCCCTCGTCACTTTCCATATGAGGGGCGAGAATCGCGCGTAAAATCGTGGCCGCCTGCTGATAATTGTCCGGCAAATACGTCCGTAGAGCATTGGTAATCTGTGTGGACCGTTCTTTTAATTCAAGGTCGTCGAGGTGATCCGTTGCGGTTGCAATGAATGCCGTCTTATCAAAAACCGGGCAGGCCTGTGACAGGAATTCAGCCATATGACAAATTATTTTTTCATTAAACAGATTCTTAAAAGGCTCTGGCATTTTAATATTTCCGATTTTAGTTTATTTTATGTAAATATTACCGTCACTGACGAATTAATGCTGGAATTTCAGGATATCATGGAATATTATGACGACTATCCTGAAAACCCTAGGTTAATGAATAATGGAAATATATTCAATGAAGAAGTCTGCTAAGTCCGAGCAACGTATACGGTTGATTATGAAGGCGACCCACGAAGAGATACAGGCGGTTGGATTACGGCATATCACGCTGCGGTCTATTGCTCGAAAATGCACTATTCACTTAAAGACACTTCAGCATTACTTTCCCACAAAGAATGACCTTTTGAAGGCTATTTATCAGGAAATTATGGCGAAATATTTGCCGCCACTCATCGAAATATTGCAACTACCGGAGGACCCCTTACCAAGGTTTAATATGGTTCTTGATGAATTGTTCAGGTTTGTAGATGACCTGAATAACCAACGATTTTTTATGGAAATATTCAGCATGGCTCAGGATGATGATGAGTGGATGCAGTTGATAGATGATAAATTCTATAATTTTTATAATAGGATAGGGGATCTGTTGGCGGAGCTAAATCCTCATATGAACCGCAAAGAAGGCCGGAAAAGGGCATTGGCCATGGGGGCGATGATGGAAGGGATGATGTTATTTCTGGGGGATAATAAACCAGTACGTCCCGAGCGAGAAGGTCTGGCAAAGGAAATTCGCGGACTGTTATTGTTAATGGCGAGAGCGCCGAAAATTGACCTCTAAAAATGTCTTTATAGTTATAAAACAAGGGTTGTGAGGGCTGTTTCCTTGACATTGACCGTCAAAGACGTCAGTTTATTTCGTCAACGAATATTTTATATGATTTAGGATGGGTGAGGCAATGCGCAGTTTAATCTTTAAGGTAATGATCATCGGGCTGGGCCTGTTGCTGATAGGTTGTAGTGAACCGGAAAATAATAAAAACAAGCCCGGTTGGATAGATAAAGATCGGCTAGAGCATGCCGACCAGGAACCGGGAAGTTGGTTCACAGGGGGGCGTGATTTTGGCGAAACGCATTTTTCACCTCTGACTCAGATTACCGATAAAAACGCAGCGCAACTGGGGTTTGCCTGGCAGTATTTCACGGATAGCCACAGGGGATTGGAAGCAACGCCGATTTTTGTCGATGGCGTCCTGTATGTTACTGGGAATTGGGGAATGGTTTTTGCCATTGACGGGAAAACGGGTGAGGAAATTTGGACTTTTGACCCGGAAGTTCCCGGAAAATGGGCGCGAAATGCCTGTTGTGATGTCGTCTCACGTGGTCTGTCGGTCTGGCGAGGTAAGGTTTATGCCGCTTCCTTGGATGGCCGTTTATTTGCCCTTGATGCGGCGAATGGTCAGGTGGTTTGGCAGGTTGATACCTTCACGGACCGATCTATTCCCTACACGATAACGGGGGCGCCGCGTATTGCGGGGAAGAATGTAGTCATTGGAAATAGCGGCGCGGAATATGGCGTGCGCGGTTATGTGACGGCCTATGATTTGGAAAGTGGTCAGCAGTCATGGCGTTTTTATACTGTGCCGGGAGACCCTCGAAAACCATTTGAACATCCTGAGCTTGAAATGGCCTCCAAGACATGGGATCCGGACAGTCGGTGGGATATGGGCGGCGGCGGAACCGCTTGGGATGCGATGGTTTATGATCCTGAGTTAAATCTATTGTATGTGGGGACGGGAAATGGCAGCCCGTGGGTGCAGGCGGAGCGCAGCCCCGGTGGCGGTGATAATCTTTTCCTGTCTAGCATACTCGCGATTGAGGCTGATAGTGGGCGATTGGCTTGGCATTACCAAACAACGCCGGGGGACAATTGGGATTATACAGCAACGCAGCCGATTATTCTGACGGAGCTAGAGATTAAGGGCAGGCTGCGCAAGGTGCTGATGCAGGCCCCGAAAAATGGATTCTTCTATGTGTTGGACCGTGTAACGGGTGAATTATTGTCGGCGGAAAAATATGCTGCTGTAACGTGGGCCAGTCACGTGGATATGGTAACGGGAAAACCGCAAATATTGCCGCAGGCCAATTATGATGAGGAGAAGAAGCTTATCCTGCCCAGTCCGGCGGGGGCGCATAATTGGCAGCCAATGGCCTATAATCCTCATACGGGGTTGGTCTATATTCCGGCGATGAATGACCCTGCGATTTATGAAAAACGCGAAAATTTCCAATTTATCAAGGGGATCAATAATCAAGGGGCGCATTTTTCCGAAGGCACGATCACTTCCGAGATCGGGGACTTTGAAGCGGAAAATGCTGGCGGATTTCTGTTGGCTTGGGATCCTGTGCAGGCCAAGGCGGTGTGGAAGCATCGGCTGGGGAATTTTATTTTCCATGGCGGTGTTCTGACTACAGCAGGAAATATAGTCGTACAGGCGCGGGATGACGGGCTATTGGTTGTTTATGCTGCTGATAGCGGTGAGGTTCTACACCAGATACAGACTGGTAGCAGTATCCTGGCGGCTCCGATGAGTTACGTTATTGATGGGGAGCAATATATAGCTGTTATGGCTGGTTATGGGGGCGGACCATTTGGGTATTTCCCTGTGGGTTCTGCGGTGGAGAAATATGGCAATGAAGGGCGGTTGCTGGCGTTTAAATTAGGTGGCGGAGATGTGCCGCTTCCTGAAGTCTTGCCGCCTTTGGGGCCGATCCCCAAGCCGCCTGTGCTTGTCGCCTCGCCAGAAAATCTAGCGGAGGGCAAGATGTTGTTCGCTAAGGCTTGTAGTGAATGTCATTGGAATATCAATGGTGGTTATCCTGATCTGCGGCGTATGTCGCCGGAGGTTCACGAAGCCTTTAAGGACATCGTCCTGTATGGTCAGCGTGAACCTTTGGGTATGGCGGGGTTCTCTGATATTTTAAGTGAGGATCAGGTGGAGGCAATTCACAGTCATCTTATTAAAATTTCCCATGAAGCCTATGAAGAGCAACAGGAACAAAGTGAATGAAGGTGAGAGCCTTTCGGCTCTAATTACCGGTTTAATACCGGGTCACGCAGGTCTTCAACGGCTCCTAATATCTGATCTATAAAGTTATAGGGTATATTTAATTCTTTCATCGTATCTTTTAATAAAGCCCCTACGGTGTCAAAATGATGATCATTCAGGCCTTCTTCAACAAGATGTTTGTGGGAGTTGCGCATGTATTCATGGGAGCTTTCTGCTTGTCCCGTCATAAGCAATGTTAGAAATTTCTTCATCTTGCTTTTTTGTTGCGTCATATTCATATCCTTAAAGAATGTGGTTAGGGAGTTTTCTGCGGAAATTTTGTTGTAGAACAAGTCTACTGCTGCGTTTACAGCAGGGGCTCCGCCAATGTTTTCGTATAGTGTCGACATATTTTTCTATCTCTGTTTTGGATTACTATTAGAAAAACATTATATTGCGGCACTTAATAAAACGTTAAAAACTCATCGGCAATACGCGCATTAGTTGTATTAAATTGCGGACGTAAGTATATCATGAGAAGGATATGAAATATTCTAATGGGGAGGGGGGATGGCTGAAAAATCAGCAATGTATATGTCCAAGACAAGTTATATAAGTCCGGGTCATATCAAAGTATAACGCGCCGCAAATTTACATGCGACGTGCCCTTTGAGTATAGGCCTCTTTTATATAAAAAGAGGTAGGCAAACAAAAAGACCGAAGTCTTTAGTCAATCAGCTGAACACTCGCTGCAGCTTCTTTGCCTCTGTTTTCTGCTACTTCGTAGCTGATTTTCTGTCCGTCGTCCAGTTGACGGATGCCAGATTTTTCCAGAGCTGTAATATGTACGAATACATCTTTGCCGCCATC
>JAESRB010000213.1 GCA_016764855.1 Emcibacter sp. | reverse complement strand
ATTTCTGGTTGACGTTTATTGGTGTGAATGTGGTTTTCTTCCCGCAGCATTTCCTTGGACTTGCCGGAATGCCACGTCGTATTCCTGATTACCCAGATGCCTATTCCTTGTGGAATTATGTCTCCACAGTGGGCTACATGATCTCGGGTGCTGGAACACTTGTCTTCCTTGTTGGTATCTTTTTGACATTGCGTTCGAAAGAACGTGTTGGTGATAACCAATGGGGTGAAAGTGCGACAACGCTGGAATGGACTTTGTCTTCTCCACCACCTTTCCATCAGTTCAATGAACTGCCTAAAATTAAATAGGGATTAGTCACGTGCAAACGACGGGCTCCACAATAGATCAGAACGTCCGGGAAGATTACCTTCCCGGAGTAGGAGATTTTTTCGCGCTTTTAAAGCCGCGCGTGATGTCTTTGGTGATCTTTACCGCCTTTATTGGTATGGTTATGGCACCGGGAGAAATTCATCCGGTGATTGCTTTTACAGCGATACTATGTATTGCCGTTGGGGCAGGGGCGTCTGGCTGTTTGAATATGTGGTATGAAGCTGATCTTGATGCTCGTATGACGCGGACAGCTGATCGGCCTATTCCTTCGGGGCGTATGGATCCACAGACAGCACTTCATTTCGGAGTTGCGCTATCAACAGCATCAGTTTTGGTGATGGGCTTGATGGTCAATGTGGTTGCAGGCGGATTGTTGTTGATGACAATCCTGTTTTACGTCCTGATTTATACGGTTTGGTTAAAGCGGCGTACGTCGTTAAATATTGTTATTGGTGGTGCAGCGGGAGCTTTTCCACCAATGATCGCTTGGGCAGCAGTGACGGGGGATGTCAGTCTTGAATCCATCGTTATGTTCGGTATAATTTTTATGTGGACACCGCCTCATTTCTGGTCGTTATCACTTTTTGCCTGTAAAGATTATAAGGCTGCCGGCATTCCAATGCTGCCTGTCGTATCAGGAGAGGGCGAAACCCGGAAGCAGATTTTGATATATACACTATTGTTAGTGCCCGTATCGATTTTGCCTTGGACTATGGGTTTTGCCGGACCCGTATATGGAATTACGGCAGTAATTTTCGGAATTGGGTTTACTTTGTTGTCGGGATTGTTGTTTAAAAACAAAGATATTAAGACGGCTAAGGTAAACTTTTTCTTTTCAATTTTTTATCTGTTCATTCTATTCGCCGTCATGGGCGGTGAGATTATGATCGGGAGGATGGTCTGATGCCATTACATGAAGAACATAAAAAGCGCGCTGGACGGAATTATGCACTCGCAGCTATCCTAGTGGCTGTGTTTACGTTGTTTTTTGTCATAACACTTGTAAAGTTGAATGTGATTTAAAAATATGAGTAGTTACGCAACCCCTCATAAGGTTAATCATACAAAAACACTTATCGTTGTGTTTTTTTTACTGGCCGCAATGGTCAGTTTGGTTGTGGCGTCTGAAACGCTGTACCGCATGTTTTGTCAGGTAACCGGTTACGGTGGAACCACTCAACAGGCTGAATCTGCAAGTGATATTGTTCTTGAACGTGAAATGACTATACGTTTTAATTCAGACGTGAACACTAAGTTGCCGTGGAAATTCAAGCCAGTTCAGGGAGCGGTTACCGTTAAAATTGGGGAAGAGGCTTTAATATTTTACAGAGCCAAAAATACAAGTGACGAAACCATAACCGGCACCGCAACTTTTAATGTAACACCATTTAAAGCCGCGCAATATTTTAACAAGATTGATTGTTTCTGCTTTACGGAACAGACGCTGGCACCGGGAGAAGAAGTGGACATGCCTGTCTCTTTTTTCATCGACCCGGAACTGGCCAAGGATAAACGTCTTGAGGAAGTTAAGGAAATTACGCTCTCCTATACTTTTTTCAAGTACGAAGACGACTAAAACAAATAATGGAAACGGACGTTAATGTCCGCTTTATGAATTTTTTAAAACTTAAGCTATAAGGGATCAAAATGTCAGATTCACATGCAAAAAAACATGATTACCATCTAGTAGACCCAAGCCCATGGCCTGTTGTCTGCTCTTTGGGTGCATTTATTATGGCCGTTGGCGCCATGATGTATATGCATGAAATGCCGCTGGTTGCCAGTATGCCAGGGTCTTATAGTGCCCTGTTCTATGTGGGAACAATCATTGTATTGTTCGGTGCCTACAGTTGGTGGGGCGATGTGATCAACGAAGGCGAGCATGGTGGTTATCATACAGCTATCGTGCAGCTTGGTTTGCGTTACGGCGTATTCTTGTTCATTATTTCCGAAGTTATGTTTTTTGTGGCTTGGTTCTGGGCTTATTTCAATGCCAGTATCTTTCCGACAGAAGCGATTGGTTCTGTTTGGCCACCACAGGATATTCAAACGCTTGACCCTTGGCATTTGCCGTTGATCAACACATTGATCCTGTTGACATCTGGTACAACAGTGACTTGGGCACATCATGCTTTGCAAGAAGGTGACCGTAAAACATTTATGAGCATGCTGTTGTTCACGATCATTCTTGGTGCTTCATTCACTGGTGTTCAGGCTTATGAATATGCGCATGCAACGTTTGCCTTTGATGCGAATGTCTATAGCTCAACATTCTACATGGCAACTGGTTTCCATGGCGCACATGTGTTGATCGGAACGATATTTTTGTTGGTATGTCTGTTTCGCGGACTGAAAGGCCACTTTAAGCCGGATCATCATTTTGGCTTTGAGGCCGCAGCATGGTATTGGCATTTTGTTGATGTGGTATGGTTGGTTCTTTTCGTCAGTATATATGTGGGTGGTGCAGGCGTATCCGCCGGCCATTAAGAAATACAGACGTGGACAATTTATCAAAAGAAAAAGCAGTCTCGCCCTTTCGGGCGGGACTGTTGTGTAAGTGCCCCAGATGTGGAGTGGGAAAGCTTTATAGCGGTTTCCTCACATTCGGGGAGGAATGTTCCCACTGTGACTTGGACTTTACCAAATTTGATTCCGGTGACGGTCCCGCTGTTTTTATTATTATGTTTCTAGGGTTCATTATTGTCGGCCTTGCCCTAGCAATAGAGGTCAAATTTGGCCCGCCTATTTGGGTGCATTTGATATCGTGGGTGCCGTGTATTATTGGTGGATCATTATTGTTGCTGCGTCCGGCGAAAGCTCTTATGGTGGCGGCGCAATATAATTTCAGCGCCAGTGAAGGAAAACTCGATCAATAAATACAATTTCAAGCCACGGTTTTGGCCGACGGTTATGACTATTCCGATCATTGTTGTTTTGTGCCTGCTGGGTAATTGGCAAGTAGAAAGACTTGAGTGGAAGCTGGATTTGACGGAAAAGTTGGAGATGCGTTACGGTCTGCCGCCTATTGCCATTCCTTCCACAGTATCTGATACAGATGATTGGCTTTACCGCCATGTGACGGTTTCTGGCCGTTTTCTTCATATGCGGGAAATGCCGCTATATGGCGTTGGCCCTAATGGAAGACCCGGTTATGATCTCTTTACGCCACTGCTAACGAAGGAGGGGCGATATATCATCATAAACCGTGGTTGGGTACCAGAGGATATGATCGATCCGGTATCGCGGCCTGATACGATCACATCGGGACCTATTTATATTACGGGCCTTCTTCGCAAAAGCTGGAAAAAAGAACGGTTCGCTCCAGAAAATGACCTAGAGCGGAACCTATGGTATTTTGGTGACCTGAATGAAATGGCAAATGCGCAGGGCCTGAGCGAAGTCTTTCCTATGTTTCTCTATGTGGATAAAGCGTTAACAGAGGCAAAATATCCGATTGGAGGACGCACCAGGTTGAAACTGGTTAATAATCATTTGGACTATGCCATGACGTGGTATGGGTTGGCGATAGTGTTGTTGGTGATTTACGTTATATTTAATGTGCGTAGGGACAAGCGGCCAGAAGACAATTTCTGACTTGCATCAGAAAATCAAGGTGATAGTCTTTGCAACTGAATTCTCACTGATTCGAAACTAATTCTATAAGGATATTAAGAGTGAAATACGTCAGTACAAGAGGCCAGGCACCAGAGCTTGGATTTGAAGATGTCTTACTGACAGGACTTGCCCGCGATGGTGGATTATATGTGCCTGTAGAAGTTCCAACTTTTAGCGCGGATGAGATCCGTTCCTTCCGGGGAAAGTCCTATCAGGATGTTGCCTTCGCCGTGATGAAGCCTTTTGTGTGTCCGGATATTTCCGAGGATGATTTTGAAGAAATCGTCGCAAAAGCATATAGCACATTCCGACATAAGACGATTGTGCCTTTGGCACAGCTTGATAGCAATGAATGGATATTGGAAATGTTCCATGGTCCTACATTGGCGTTTAAGGATGTTGCGTTACAGTTGTTGGGGCATTTATTCGATCATGTGCTAAGCCGACAAGGCCGGAAAGTAACCATAGTGGGAGCGACATCCGGTGATACTGGGTCTGCGGCCATTGAATGTATCAAAGACCGGGAATGTGCAGATATTTTTATGCTTCACCCCCGTGGTTTGGTGTCCGATGTTCAGCGGAAACAGATGACAACGGTTATGTCTTCTAATGTGCATAACCTAGCGGTTGATGGAAACTTTGATGATTGTCAGGCTATGGTCAAGGCCTTGTTCAATGATCACAGTTTTCGGGATGATATTACGCTTTCAGCCGTGAATAGTATCAATTGGGCGCGGGTTATGGCTCAGATTGTATATTATTTTACATCTGCTGTTGCGCTTGGCGCGCCGGACCGGGAAGTATCCTATACGGTGCCAACCGGTAATTTTGGGGATATATATGCGGGATATGTGGCCAAACAGATGGGATTGCCAATCAAGCAACTGGTCGTCGCCACAAACCGTAATGATATTTTGACCCGAGTATTGATGTCGGGGGAATATAGGGTCGGAAATGTTAGCCCGACAATCAGCCCTAGTATGGATATTCAGGTTTCTAGCAATTTTGAACGTCTGCTGTATAATATTTATGATGGAAGCGGCGATGACGTATGTCGCCTGATGGACAGTTTGCAGAAAACCGGCAGCTTTACTATTGATCCGCCGCAACTTGAGAAGGCTCAACAGGTTTTTGATGCCATACAAGTAGATGAAGAAAATACAGCGGCCACGATCAAGGCAATTTTTGAAGAAACCGGAATGTTGGTTGACCCTCATACAGCCGTTGGCCTTAAAGCGGCAGAGCTTAAAAATGCACATGAGGATATTCCAATGGTGACGTTAAGCACAGCTCATCCCGCCAAATTCCCTGAGGCTGTGGAAAAAATTACCGGACAACATCCGGCGCTTCCGGCCCATATGGCAGACTTGTTTGAGCGTGAGGAAAAATATGATCATCTGGATCATGATCTTGACGCGTTGAAATTATATATTCGTGAGAAGTTATGACAGGAAAAGTTACAACATTAGACAATGGTCTTCGGATCGTCACGGACGTTATGCCTCATGTGGAAACGGTTACCGTTGGTGTTTGGACAGATGTAGGCAGCCGTCATGAAACGCCTGCACAGAATGGCTTGTCTCATATGTTGGAACATATGGCGTTCAAGGGAACTAAAAAACGCAATGCCCGCGATATAGCCGAGGTTGTTGAAAATGTTGGGGGCTATTTGAATGCCTATACATCCCGTGAGCACACGACCTATTATGCCCGTTTACTGAAAGATGATCTGCCGCTTGGTTTAAATGTGTTGGCAGATATATTACAGCATTCGGTTTTCGAACCTGCTGAATTGGAAAGAGAGCGGGGCGTTATTATTCAGGAAATTGGCCAGTCCAATGATACGCCAGATGATATTGTTTTTGATTATTTTCAGGAAGCCGCCTATCCGGACCAACCCGTAGGGCGTCCTATATTAGGCACCGTAGATCTGGTAAACAGCTTTAGCCGGGATGACCTAGCCGGGTATATGTCCGACCATTATAAAGCGGAACAGATGGTGGTTGTCGCATCGGGTAATTTTGATCAGGATAGTTTTGTTCAACAGGTAGAGCAGGAGTTCGCTGGTCTCAGCCGTGCGCGGGATATAAAAACCGATCCGGCTGTCTATCATGGGGGCCTAGAAAAACAACAACGGGATTTGGAACAGGTAAATCTGTTAATTGGCTTCGAGGGTATTACTTTCGATGATCCTGATTTTTACGCGGCACAAATTATGTCAATGGTTCTGGGCGGCGGTATGTCATCGCGCTTATTTCAGGAAGTCCGGGAAAAACGCGGCCTAGTATATTCTATCTATAGTTTCATGCAGTCTTATGTGGACGGCGGAAGTTTTGCCATACATGCTGGAACGGGAGAGGAGCAGGTTGCCGAATTAATCCCTGTGGTGGCTGATGAAATGCATAAATTATCCGCATCTGTTTCGTCAGAGGAAGTTAACCGTGCCCGGGCTCAGATGAAGGCTGGTTTGTTGATGTCACTGGAAAGCACCACAAGCCGTATGGAGCAATTGGGCCGCCAGATGATGATTTTCGGACGCCCCATTCCGCACGCAGAGATAATAGAAAAAATCGATCAGGTCGATGCCGTCGCTGTGATGCGTTATATGGACCGGATGTTATCGGACAATAAACTATCCGTTGCCGCCGTTGGCCCGCTTGGGGCATTGGAAGATTACGATAAGATAGCGGCCCGTTTTTAAGTAGGCTTATTCTTTGACATGAACTGATACTGATGATGGCCCTCTTCGCTAAATGCTATTATCGTGAAGAATGAGCAAGTTTATATTTCTTATAAATCCAGAACGGGTTGCCTCAGATGGTGGATGATTTTCATCATTACGGTTGGCATGGCAAGGTCTTCTATACGGCTGAAGGGAAACCAGTCTCCTTCCTGAAGCTCGATCATTTCTAGTAATTCCAGTCGGATGACCTTTAATTCAAGGTGGAAATGAGTGAAGCTGTGACGGACCATCCCTGGTGTTTCTTTCCAGTTGGTGATGATGGGAATCTGTGGCATGGGTACGGCGTCCCAATCCGGTGTTTCCAACCAGTCTGAAGATGGTATTTCCATCATACCCCCTAATAGACCATTTTCGGGCCGTCGGCAGAGCCATATATGGTCCTGATATTCTGCCCAGAAAGCATATCCTCGCCGGGTTGGTTTGGCTGACTTGGACTTGCGCTTTGGTAATTGGTCCGCTGTCCCAGTGAGGTTTGCAGCACAATTGGCTTCCCATGGGCAGCGGCCCGCGCATTTTAATATCTTTGGACCACAGATATCTGAGCCTAAATCCATAACCGCCTGAGCATAATCACCGGCCCGGTGAGCAGGAGTCATGCGTTCAGTCAGTTCTTTTAAATGGGGTTTTGCCTCGGGCAGGGGCGTGGTTACATTAAACATGCGCGCCATGACCCGTTCGATATTGCCATCCATAACGGCGGCCTGCTTGCCAAAAGCGATTGCCGCGATTGCGGCCGCAGTATAGGGGCCGACGCCGGGAAGCTTTATCAGGTCATTTTCATTGTCGGGGAAAATACCGTGCAATTCATGGGTGATATATTGGGCGCATTTATGTAAATTTCGGGCGCGGGCATAATAACCGAGCCCAGCCCAAGCCGTTAAAACCTGATCCAGATCCGCATTTGCCAAGTTTTCGATTTTTGGCCATTTCGCTAGAAATTTTTGAAAATAGGGGATGACTGTTACAACGGTTGTCTGTTGTAACATAATTTCGCTGAGCCAAATGTGATATGGATCAGGTATTTCCATACTGCCTGGGGGAATACGCCAAGGTAATTCCCGTGCATTGATGTCATACCAGTCTAACAGCGCATCGGTAAGCTCGTTCGGGTCTTGATCTAGTGGTTTAATAATATTCATAGGCCTGCGAATTTACGAAAATATGAAACTATACATGACTTATATTGTGAATCCAAGAAGGAGATTAGACCTTTGTAATCCAACAGCAACAAGAACAAATCACATTTTTGTCATACTACTGTATATCCCGTTGGAAACAGGTATATTAAACGCATGTCAATCAAAGTTAAAAATAGAATGAAGACCATTGCGGAAGCAGCAAGAAGGGCCGGTAATATGGCCTTTCGCCGCTATGGCTTTTCCCAGCGTGAAATTGTTGCGCGCTGGCCGGATATCGTTGGTCCGGCTCTGGCCGATTGTAGCTTGCCCGAACGGCTGACTTTTCCTCGCGATGAAAAACGGGGCGGCAGCCTTTATATCAGGGTGCAGGGTAGTATGGCCCCTGAACTACAGCATTTTGAACCAATGATTATCGAGAGAATCAATTCATATTATGGTTATCAAGCGGTAGAAAGGCTTGTGTATCGTCATGGGCCGGTTCCCATGCGACGTCAGAAACAGCGGCGACCAGAGCCAAATTTAACTGATTCTCAGGAAAAAGAACTGGAAGAACAGTTGAAGGGCGTAACAAACACAGAATTATATAAGGCACTTTTTCGTTTGGGCAGTGAGGTCATATCCATTAAAAAACCTGAGGAAACAACGAATAGGCGTAGGTTTACCCGTCGTGGTATGGGAAGCAAGAAGGCCGAATGAGATTCTTTGCTTGATTTTTTGCATTGTTAATTTTTATACTTAAATACAACATATTGTGGACCAGATATGATTAAACAACTATATAGCCGAATTTCTAAAGTATCTCTTGTGATGATAGTGGGATTTTTTATTTCTGCTACTGCGGCGAATGCTGGGGGGCAAAAATCTGAATTTCTGAATTATGACATGATAATCGGGGACAAGGACGCGCCCATAGAGATTATTGAATATGCTTCCACGACCTGTCCACATTGTGCGACGTTTCATAAGGAAATTTTGCCAAAATTGAAAAAGAAATATGTGGAAACAGGCAAAGTAAAAATTATTTTCCGCAATTATGTTTTTACGAATAGTCCGTTTGATGTATTTGCGGCATCTTTGAACCGTTGTGTTTCAGAAAAGAAATTTTTTCCGCTGCTCGGACTTTATTTTAAACGTCAGGCATCATGGATCAAATATAAGGAATTCTCCGAGCTAAAACCCTACGGAAAATATGCAGCCCTTGGCTTTGCCAAAGGGGAGGCGATCAAGATTGCTAAAATCGCGGGAATGAAAGAATCCGTAGCCTATCAATGTTTAGCCAGTACGGATGTGCTGAAGTTTTTAACAGATGGTAATAAACTGGCCAAGGAAAAATATGATATTGAGAGTACGCCTTCTGTGATTGTTGGGGGAAAGAAACTGGATTCTTATTCTTTTGAGGCCATTGAAGAAGCTATTTTGGCGGAGAGTAAATAATGGTTATGATAATGACTCGAAAAATTGTGTTGCTTATGATCGTGCTTGCTGTTGGGGCAGGTGCGCTTGCGGTGAGTATAATGACCCAACCGGAGGAGCAGAGCAATGCTAATGCGGAAGCTGATACTGTGCTGGCAAAGGGGCAGGAGCAGGATCAGGATCAGGAACAGGTTGTCTCGTCAGAAACAGGGTTTCTTAATTACGATATTATCATAGGGGATAAGGACGCTCCTGTAGAGATTATTGAATATGCAGCCATTTCCTGTTCACATTGCGCTGATTTTCATGAGGATGTTTATCCAGAGCTGAAGAAGAAATATCTTGATACCGGGAAAGCGAAGCTCGTTTATCGCAATTTTATTTTCAATAATCCTTTTGATGTCTTCGCGGCCAGCATTAGCCGCTGTGTCCCGGAAGAAAAATTTCTGAGTACATTGGAAACCTATTTCCAATATCAGAACGTATGGAATAATCTCCCGGAACTGAGGCGTATACTTGAGGAAGATGGCAAGGAAAACGCTCTGAAATATGCGCAGGACGAGGTTATTAAAATTGGCAAATTGGCTGGTGTTAGTGAGGCACAGGCCGCTAAATGTTTCGATAACGAGGCCGTGACAAAATACTTGTTTAAAATTCGTCAGGAAGCTGTGGTGAAATATGAGGTTGAAAGTACGCCTACGCTGATCGTGAATGGCAAGAAACTGGATAATAATGATATGGCTTCTCTTGTGAAGGCCATTGAGAGTGGCTTAAAATAAAGCTACAGATAAAAACAAGGTAACGGATAAGAGGAAAAATTGGATTTTACGCGACTTCGGTTATCCGGTTTCAAGTCCTTTGTGGACCCAACCGAACTGACCATCGAAAAGGGCCTGACCGGAGTGGTTGGACCGAATGGTTGTGGCAAGTCTAATCTTCTGGAGGCTCTCCGGTGGGTCATGGGGGAAAATTCCGCAAGAAATATGCGTGGGGCGGGCATGGATGACGTTATTTTTGCAGGCACAGCTTCACGCCCCTCCCGCAATCTAGCCGAAGTCACTTTGAGTATTCATAATACTGATCACTCTGCACCTGCCATATTCAATGATGAAATACAGATGGAAATTTCCCGGCGGATCGAACGGGAATGTGGTTCGGCATATCGTTTGAATGCTAAGGATGTGCGGGCAAAGGACATTCAGCTTTTGTTTGCGGATGCTTCTACGGGGGCCCATTCTCCGTCATTGGTTAGTCAGGGACGGATTGGTAGTCTGGTCGCGGCCAAGCCCAAAGAAAGACGTATGATATTGGAGGAAGCCGCCGGGATCAGCGGTCTTCATTCAAGACGGAAAGAGGCGGAGAGCAAACTACGTTCGGCGGAACATAACCTTGAACGGTTGGCAGACATTGAAATTCAGTTGCATGAACAGATCGGGGGTTTGCAGAAACAGGCCCGTCAGGCGACCCGTTATAAGAAAATCAGCGGTGAAATCCGCACGCTGCAAGCTTTGATCAATTATATGGAATGGCTCGGCATTCAGGAGCAGAGAGAAATCTCGGACAAGGCTTTGCACGATGTTGTGATACAGGTGGCCGCCATCACGACGGAACTTGGCCGGCTGAATAAAGAGCAAGCCATCGAGGCAGCCAAGGTCCCTTACCTGAGGCAGAATGAGGCTGAACTGGCGGCAAAATTACACCGGATTACGGTGACACGAGATAGTCTTGATGGGGAGGAAGAACGACTTACGGTGACGCAGGCAAAGCTAGGGGATTTGTTGGAGCAGATCGACCGGGATGAGCTACGGGAACGGGAGGTGATTGCGGATACCTCTACTATTTTACAGCGTCTTTTAGCGGAAAAGAAAGAATTGTTGGTACAGACCGATAATCAGACAGATAATGTGGATGAATTGTCGGAGATACTGAAGGGAAAGCAAACTGAAACGTTGGAGGCGGAATGGAAACTGGAGGAGTTAACCCAGAAGCAGGCCCGACAAACCGCTGAAAAAGATAATCTCGCCCGAAATAAACAAGAGACTGGCCAGCGGCTAGATGCTTTGATTGAGCAACGGTCCACTATAGAAGAACGTTTGGCGCGGCTGGAAAGCAATAATCTGTTTACCAATGCCTTGTCTGCGGCGGAGAATGCCTTGGCAGTAGCGGAAAAGGCGATCAGCAATCTGTCGGTCAAGGCAAGGGAGACAGAGGATAACCGGCAGTTATTTCAACAAAAAGAACAGGACGCACGCGATATATTACAGTCTCTGCAAGGCAAACTGGCGCGGGTTCAGGCTGAAAAAGAAGGGCTAGAAGAATTACTTCGTGGTGGGGAGGAGGGGCGTGGGACGCCAATTATGGAACGTCTTTCCGTCACGCCTGGATATGAAAAAGCACTGGGTGCTGCTCTGGATGTGGATCTGGAGGCACCGGATGATGTGACCGCACAGGTTCATTGGCGAACATTGTCCGCTTATGAATATACGCAGGAGCTGCCCATTGGCGTGGAAAAACTGGCCGCCTATGTTCGCGGTGGTGATATGTTGGTGCGGCGACTGGCACAGATTGGTGTTGTTGCCAGTGAGACAGAAGCGCTGTCTTTGCTAGGCCAATTGAAACCGGGACAGCGGTTGGTGTGCTTGAACGGTGGTCTGTGGCGCTGGGATGGATTGTGCATTTCACCAGAAGCACCAAGTACGACGGCGGTAAAATTGGCCCAGAAGAATCGTCTGGCTGAGTTGGAGACGGCTTTTGGGGCTCGGAAAAAAGACGTGGGCGAGGCACGGGACGTTCTACATCATGTGAAGGAAGAACTGGAAACCGTTAAGAAGACCACGCGAGAGGCCCGTTTAAAATGGCGCGAGGCAGAAGAAAAAGCCGCCGGCGCTCGCCGTAGTTTGACTGAGGCGGAAAAACAGGCCACCCGCCATCAGTCCGAGGAAAGTGCGCTGAAAGACAGATTGGGGCATGTGATAGAGGATGCGGATCAGGTAAAAGTCCGTGATCTGGAAATCAGCCGTAATCTTGCGGCCCTGCCAGAGCGGGAAGATTTGAGTGCGGAAATTCATCTTGTCCGGCAAAATGTGGAGGATAAACGCAAAGATTTGTCCAATGCCCGCTTTAATCATGACAGTTTTATTTCCCGCGCCGATGCCAGACGGGACCGTTTGGAGCAGATTGGCACCGAATTATCCGCATGGAAGCTGCGTATTGATAATGTGGAAATTCATATCGCGGATCTCGAGACACGGCGAGAAAAAATCACTGGTGAACTTAAATTACTGGAAAACAGACCCGGCGAGATTGTGGAAGAGCGGCGCAAGCTCAGTCGTATGATTGATGATGCGGGCGTGGCACGGCAAACGGCGGCAAAGACACTCTTAAACTGTGAGGATATGTTGACCGGTAAGGATAGGGAAATCCATGTGATTCAGAAGAACCTGTCCGAAGTCAGGGAGCAAAAAGTACGGCTGGAAACCAATTTGGAACAATATGGTGAACAGGTTGCTCATCTACAGCGGCGAATTTTAGAAGAATTTGACTGTCAGCCTAATTTACTGAAACAGTTGGCGCAAATTGAGCAGGAGCAGGAGCTGCCCGATTCTGAACAGACGCTTCATCGTCTGGAGCGGTTAAAGGCAGAGCGGGAGAGATTAGGGGCTGTGAATTTGCGTGCCGAATCCGAACTGGCAGAAATTCAGGAACAGCTTGACCTCTCTATATCAGAGCGTGAGGAATTAGAAAAAGCCATTACGGCGCTCCGTCGAGCT
The DNA here is from genome assembly GCA_016764855.1 of Emcibacter sp. GTDB lineage: Bacteria > Pseudomonadota > Alphaproteobacteria > Sphingomonadales > Emcibacteraceae > Paremcibacter. The sequence continues at coordinate 2,092 of JAESRB010000213.1, read as the reverse complement.
ATCTCAGACCTGAATAGAGAAGGGCGCTCCCGAATCCTAAAGGCCTTTGAAGAGGTAAATGAACATTTTAAACATCTCTTCATGACCCTGTTTGGTGGCGGAGAAGCGCATTTGGAACTCACCGAATCCGATGATCCTCTGGAAGCCGGACTGGATATACTGGCCAGTCCACCTGGTAAAAAGATGCAGAATTTGAGTTTGTTGTCCGGCGGGGAGCAGGCCTTAACCGCACTGTCCTTGATTTTTGCGGTTTTTATGACCAACCCGTCCCCGATTTGTGTGTTGGATGAGGTTGATGCACCTCTCGATGACGCTAATGTAGAACGATTCTGTGATTTGCTAGATGAAATGTGTGAAAATACCTCCACCCGCTTTCTGATTGTGACTCATAATGCGGTTACAATGTCACGTATGAACCGCCTTTTTGGGGTGACTATGGCAGAACGAGGGGTGTCGCAACTGGTTTCCGTAGATCTGGAAAGTGCTGAAAGAATGCGGGATAGAGCCACCAATTCCACAGCCAGTTCTGTTACGGCATAAATATATTATTTTTTCCAATGTGGTGTGTGTTTTGTTGCTTGACAGGCTATAGAGCAGAAACTATGTTGCAGTCAATTTTGTGGGTCTTTGGATCAAGGGAGTAGCTTTTATGGATAAGCAGCCATCACTTGAAGATTTAAAGGCCCGTGTCACGCAAGCTCAGAAGGCCATGGGGCCGAAGAGTGAGAGTGGTGTAAACGAATCACATGCCTACGGGATGGCAATGCGTCTTGTAGCAGAATTAGTATCAGGGTTGATTGTTGGATTAATGATCGGCTGGTTTCTGGATAAAGCACTGGGAACGAAACCTTGGTTACTGATTATATTTATTTTTCTTGGCCTTGGGGCCGGAATTTTTAATGTTTTGCGTGCGGCAAAGCAAATTACAGAAGCAGAAGCACGCAAACTGAAAGAAGCAGCCGAAAAGGCTAATAGTAACGAAGGATAACAGTGTGGCCAGTCCGCTCGCGCAATTTGAAATAAAAACACTCATTCCGTTGAATGTTGCCGGATATGATATTTCTTTTACGAATTCAGCCCTATTCATGGTTTTTACCATCGTGGGGATTATGTTCTTTATGACTGCCGGTATGCGTAAAGCTGCTTTGGTACCAGGACGTTGGCAGATTTCTGTTGAAATGTGTTATGAATTTATTGCCAATATGCTCCATGAGGCAGCAGGACGGGATGCTCGGAAATATTTTCCTTTTGTCTTCTCCTTGTTCATGTTCATATTATTCGCCAATCTGATTGGTATGTTCCCGTATTTTGGCTTTACCTTTACCAGCCATATCGCGGTAACATTTGCCATGGCGTTCTTTGTGTTTATCGGGGTGACGTTGATTGGTCTTTATAAGCATGGCTTTAAATTTTTCTTGCTGTTTGTACCCAAAGGCGCGCCTTTGGCATTGATGCCACTGTTGGTCGTGATCGAAATGGTCTCTTACCTGTCCCGCCCCATCAGTTTGTCTGTTCGTTTGTTCGCCAATATGGTGGCAGGACATACGATGTTGAAAGTATTTGGTGGTTTTGTGGTGGCATTGGGTGCGTTGGGTATTGTTCCCTTCGCCTTTATCGTTGCCTTGATCGGGTTGGAATTGTTGGTGGCTTGTTTGCAGGCTTGTGTATTCGCCATCCTGACATGTATGTATTTGAATGACGCTCTGCATTTGCATTAAGCAATTGTGGATTACCTTAAGATAATTAGATATTAATTTTTAAAATATAAAGGAATTTAAAATGGAAGTAGAAGCTGCAAAAATGATCGGTGCGGGTATCGCATGTTCCGCTCTGATTGGTGCGGGTATTGGTATTGGTAATATCTTCGGAAGCTATGTTTCCGCAGCTATTCGTAATCCTGCTGCTGCGCCTCAGTTTTTTGGTAATGCCATGCTTGGTTTTGCCCTTGCAGAAGCTACCGGCTTGTTCGGTCTGGTTATTGCCTTCATCATCCTGTTCACTTAAGTTTTTACAGGCCTGATCCGGAAATTTTAGGGTCAAGGAGAGAAGATAATGCCACAATTAGATCCCGCAGTTTTTCTGCCCCAGATTT
>JAESRB010000212.1 GCA_016764855.1 Emcibacter sp. | reverse complement strand
ACCTTTTGGGTCGCCGCCTTTTTATGTTTAGCTTATTCCAGGCTGAAGAGATCCGTATTACCGCCTGTGGCCACTGTATTTATGGTCAAAGTTTTTTCTGTCGCGAAACGGTACATGTACCTTGGGCCACCGGCCTTTGGTCCTGTTCCCGACAGGCCTTGCCCACCGAAAGGTTGAACACCAACCACGGCGCCGACGATGTTACGGTTCACATAGGTATTGCCCACATTAAGCTTCTGGAAAATATCCTGTGCTGTGGCCTCTATCCGACTATGCACGCCTAGCGTCAGGCCAAATCCCGTATCCCGTATCTGCCCTAAAACCTTATCCAGATCACGGGCCTTATACCGGATGATATGAAGAACCGGCCCAAACACTTCCCGTGTCAATTGGTCCAGTGAGTTGATCTCGTATATGCAGGGCGCAAAGAAAGTCCCTTCTACACAATCCGCTGGCAAGTCAACTTTTGCCACCAAAATGGCTTCCTTGTCCATAATCGCGAGATGGTCCTGCAACATCTGTCGCGCGGCCTTATCGATCACTGGCCCTACATCCGTGGACAATGCCATGGGGTCGCCCATTTTCAGACAAGCAACAGCACCTTGTAACATTTGCACGATTTTATCCGCTACATCCTCCTGAAGATATAAGACCCGCAAAGCCGAACAGCGCTGTCCCGCAGACTGGAAAGCTGAAGAAATCACGTCATCAACCACTTGTTCCGGCAAGGCTGTACTATCAACGATCATCACATTCTGGCCGCCGGTTTCCGCGATTAACGGCACAATTGCGCCCTCTCTATTAGCCAAGGTCCGGTTGATGTATTTTGCCGTATTTGTCGAGCCGGTGAAGGCCACGCCGCCAATCCGCTCATCGGCCACCAAAGCCGCGCCGACATTTGCACCGTCCCCCGGTAGAAGATGCAGGACATCTCCCGGCACGCCTGCTTCATGCAGGATTCTCACGGCTTCACCCGCGATAATTGGCGTCTGTTCAGCAGGTTTTGCGATCACGGCATTACCAGCCGCCAATCCCGCAGCCACCTGTCCGACAAAAATCGCCAATGGAAAATTCCACGGGCTAATACAAAGAAAGGTTCCCCGGCCATGAAGCGATAATTCATTACGCTCCCCGGTACAACCCGGCAAAATCATCGGTTGATCAAAATTCGCCCGTCCCTGCATGGCATAATACCGCAGAAAATCCACGGCTTCACGCACTTCAGACAAGGCATCCCCTACGGTCCGCCCAGCTTCTTTAGAAATAATTCCCATCAAGCGGGAACTGGCCTCCTCCATCAAATCCGCAGCCGTTTCCAAAATTTCTGCACGGGCTCCGCCGCCTAAACCATCCCAGCTTTTTTGCGCTGCCCCGGACTTTTCCAAGGCAAGGTCAATATCCTCTGACGTTGCCTGACCGACGGTACCCACAACTTGTGTCAAATCAGCGGGATTATAAATATTGACCGCTGGTCTATCTATAGTTTGCCCACCAACAATCGGTCCGACGTTATATTTCTCTGCCACTGCTTTCTCCATTTCCTGCATTAGTTTTTCTACTTCCAAGGGGTCGGCAAGGTCTATACCGACGGCATTTTTACGGGGGGCTTCTTCTCGGCCCGAGGCTGATAGAATATCCACTGGCAACACAATTTGACCATGACGACGCGGGTTAGCAGCCTCCACCAATTCGGCCGTGTCCTGCATCAACTCCTCAATAGCTATATTTTTATCCATGAAACGATTCACAAAAGAGCTATTAGCCCCATTTTCCAAAAGCCGCCGCACCAAATAGGGCAACAAATCCTGATGCGCCCCAACCGGCGCATAAACCCTCAAATTAGCCGGAACAGAGATCATTCCTTGCAGTTGAGCATAAAGCAGATGCCCCATGCCATGCAGGCGCTGAAATTCGAAATCCCGGTTCTCTCCCGCCAGTTCCAAAACCTGCGCCACCGTATAGGCATTATGAGTGGCAAATTGTGGATATATAACATCCCGCGCCGCCATCATACGTTCAGCACAAATCTGATAACTCAAGTCCGTCGAAGGCTTACGGGTATAAACCGGATAATCCGCCAGCCCCATTTCCTGTGCATGCTTAATTTCACTATCCCAATAGGCTCCCTTGACCAATCGAACCATGAACTTCCGTTTCAGATCCCGCCCAAGAGCGATTAACCAGTCAAGAACATAGGGCGCACGTTTCTGATAGGCTTGAACTACGATGCCAAGACCATCCCAGTCTTTCAATTCCGGATCACGGGCCAAATTTTCAAAAATATCAAGGGAAATGTCCAGCCGATTGGCCTCTTCGGCATCGATGGTAAAGCCAAGTCCCTGCGCCTTTGCTGCCAAAGCTAAAATGCGGATTTTAGTCAGCATTTCGCCCATGACAATATCAGCCTGTGCAAATTCATACCGGGGATGAAGCGCCGAAAATTTGACAGAAATTCCGGAGGCCTGATAGACATCAGCCTTATTATTTTCTTGGCCAATCTTCTCAATAGCCTGCCCATAAGCCTCATAATACTGCTCAGCATCGGCCAGCGTACGCGCCCCTTCCCCCAACATATCAAAAGAAAAACGGGTTTCCGGCTGATTTTCTTTCTTACCGCGCTTGGCCGCCTCTTCTATGGTGCGTCCCAAAACATATTGCCCGCCCATGATGCGCATGGCCTGCATCACTGCGCGGCGAATAAGCGGCTCACCAGATGTGGATATCAGCCGTTTCATCCAGCCAGAGAAATTATTGGTAACATCATCCCCCAGATTAATGACATGCCCCGTCATCATCAAACCCCATGTGGAGGCATTAACGAACATAGAGGCAGATTTTCCCTTGTGATCAGACCAATCACCAGATTGAATTTTCTCGGCAATCAGTTTATCCGCTGTCAAACCATCAGGCACCCTCAGCAAAGCTTCGGCCAGACACATTAAGGCAACGCCCTCCCGATTGGACAGGCCAAATTCCTGCAAGAAATAATCCATGGTTCCCTGCTCATCACTCTTTGCCCGGGACAAGGCCACCAGATCACGCGCCGATGTCACAATCCGTTGCCGCGCCGCAGAGGACAGGCCCGACATTTCCAATAAACTGGTGATACATTTTTCTTCATCCGCATGCGTCATTAAACGCATTTTTAGTCGGATCTTGGTAATTTCTGCCGAAGAATACATGGCTACTCCTATTCATAGTGATAAATAAACATGCTGCATTATACTTATAAAGCAGCAGAATATCCCTCTTAAATACGTATTTGGACGATATTTAATCTATTAAAATAGGAATTTTGTAGTTTTTTATATAAAATATAGAATTCTTAACAAGCCACGACATTCACAGCCAAGCCGCCTTTGGACGTTTCTTTATAGATCACTTTCATATCTGCCCCGGTCTGGCGCATGGTCTCAATAACCTTGTCCAGTGACACCATATGTTTGCCGTCACCACGCAAAGCCAGACGACTGGCATCAATGGCCTTCACAGCTCCCATGGCATTGCGTTCAATACAGGGAATCTGAACCAAACCGCCAACAGGGTCGCAGGTCAGACCAAGGTTATGTTCCATACCGATCTCAGCGGCATTTTCCACTTGCTCTACCGTCCCGCCCATGACTGCGGTCAAAGCCCCAGCGGCCATAGAACAGGCGACCCCCACCTCGCCCTGGCACCCAACCTCGGCTCCGGAAATGGACGCGTTCTTCTTGTATAGAGAGCCAATTGCAGTCGCAGTAAGAAAGAAATCATAGATTCCGTCACGACCCTGCTTATTATAAAAACGATCGAAATAACGCAATACCGCCGGAATAATACCTGCCGCCCCATTAGTTGGTGCGGTCACGACCCTGCCTCCAGCGGCATTTTCCTCATTCACGGCCAAAGCCCATAAATTAATCCAGTCCAGAATTATGGCCGGATCACAAAGCTGACGTTCTTGACTTGCGCGCAAATCCTCAAAATGCTGGGCAGCGCGCCGTTCCACATCCAACCCGCCCGGCAATGTCCCCCGCATACGACATCCACGACCAATACAGTCCTCCATCGTCTGCCAGATTTCATCCATGCCCCTCAACAAATCTTGCTCACTGATCAGAGCCAATTCATTGGCCCGCATCAATTCGGCAACCGTTAGGTCATTCTTTTTACATATGGTAAGCAGTTCATCCCCTGAATCAAAAGGAAACGGTACGGCGGCCTGCTCCACGTCCGGCGCATTCTTACCCATTTCCGCCTCGGAGAGAACGAAACCGCCACCAACGGAATAATAATTATCCCGGGACAAAAGCCGTCCCTTTTTATCAAAAGCCTTAAAACCCATACCATTGGTATGATGAGGTAATAATTCTGCCATTAGGAAAGGCATGTCTGTGCTTTCCACAAAAGAAATTAGATTTTCCTGCAACAGGTTTATTTTCTGGCTCTTGCGAATTTCCTGCACCGTACCCGCAACGATATCCGGATCGATACTAGCCGGCGCATAGCCCGCCAGCCCCAAAAGGATAGCCACATCCGTACTATGCCCAGCCCCGGTCAGGGCCAGAGAACCATAGACATCAATATGAATTTTATCAATTTGAGAAAAAACGCCTGCCTCTTTCAAAGTCAGTAAAAACCGACGGGCAGCGATCATTGGCCCCACAGTATGGGAACTGGACGGTCCAATACCGATTTCAAAAAGGTCAAAGACACCGAGGAACATACGTAGACACTCCCACCCCGATCACACGGGGAATATACCCACAGAGCCGCCCCCAAACTCTCTGCATAAATTATTTAGCGTTCAGGCTCTTGTCAACTGACTTGATATGCTCAAGTACCCGAAACCATTTATTGGTCTGACATATTTGCATCGCCTGAGAACGACCCATACGCCGGACTAATTGCCTTGCCAATGCTTCAACTGTTTCATCAGCCATGTCTTTACCTACTCTTTCACTTAAACTGGAATAAGCGATATTGTTAATCTATTTAATGTCACCCAACAATGTGGCTATTTTGTGCCGCATATTTTTATTTTTGCTCCCCACAAAACTACATTGTTGGGCCCGTTTACGCCTCATCCAAACTTTTGTCAACGGCTAATCACAACGGCCCCTGAGAAATCCCCCTACCCACATGAGGAACCTCCTTCAGTCTCCTCCAAAAACCAAGACTTGTCCAGCAATATCAAATAGATAAGGGATAATTGATATATTTCTTAAGCCCGCCACAATAGAAAGGCTTCTCATGAGCATAATATCCTGTTATAAAAGCCTTTGATGTAATATAAAAACTATACAACCCATGTTATGCAGAATATAATTCCATGAATACTGAAAAAAACCGATTTTTGGATAAAGTTGACCGCAATATCCTTAAAATACTCCAGAATGACGGTAGAATTTCCAATGTTAAACTGGCTCAAGCCGTAAACCTGAGCCCGACCCCCTGCTTGGAAAGAGTCAAAAGGCTGGAGAAAGAAAAATATATAAAAGGCTATGTGGCCCAGCTTGATTCTGAAATGCTGGGCGCGGCTCTGGTCTCCTTTATCGAGGTATCCCTTGGCAGCACAACAACCCAAGCTTTGGAAACATTTCGTACCGAAATTTGCAAGATTGAGGAAGTTCAGGAATGCCACATGGTCGCTGGCGGTTTTGATTATCTGATTAAAGTCCGAACCCGTGACATGGCTCATTACAGAAAATTTCTGGGTGAGAAGCTCTCCTCTCTCTCTAATGTCAACACCACCCATACCTATGTGGTCATGGAAGAAATCAAAGCCACGGGCGCTATCGCCATCCCCCTTAAATAAGTTCACCGTATACTATGACAATCATTACCTTTATCTCCCCCGACAATAAAAAGAGCACCGTCACAGCCGAGGTTGGCACGACTTTAATGGAGGCTGCCGTGGAAAATGATATCCCCGGCATCGATGCGGATTGTGGCGGAGGGTGCGCCTGTGCCACATGTCATATTTTAGTGCCGGACGCTTTTAAAAGTTCCGTATCTCCCATGGAGGAAGATGAACAATTTCTATTGGACTTTCTGGACAACCGACAAAAAAATAGCCGCCTCAGCTGTCAGATTGAAATTACTGACGAACTGGACGGCATGATTATTACGATTCCGGCTCAATGATTGGTCCACGTGTCTAGGTAAAAGCCCACTGACCTAGTACCAAGCATGACGGGCATAATGTTCTTTCCCACGCGGTGAGACAACATGCCGACTGTGAACGACTATCCGGTCTGGCGTTATGTAAATCCCCGGTGCAGCATAAGACATCTGATGTCCCTGACGATGTCCCAGATGACGGCCCAAATAACGTCTTTGACGACAATCATCCGCCACATAGTGGGAATGCCTTTTGCCAGAATATCTATGAGGATGGTTCTGGTTATGAGCGTGCTTACGGGCCTGTGCCTTTACGTGGTGACGCCTATGCATATTGATGTGTTTTTTAACATGTCTCTTAACATGTTTTTTGGCATGGTCTTTAGCATAAACATGATCCTGCTTATGCGTCTCCCGATAATTCCGCTTATGATCTTTTTTATGATTTGGGCGTTGATCCTGCTCATACTCATGAGCTTGCCTGTAAGAATAAGCCGAAGCACTATTTGTCCCAACAGCAACGACGCCCATAAACAGACCTGCCATCATCAGAATTTTCGTTGTCTTTTTCATCGTCTCTTCCTTTTCTCTTCGTTATGAATAGAAACAGAGTAGGAAAAAACGCCTTAATCATTCCTGAACGGCAGGATTACCTGCCGTTCATATTCAGTTTTATTTACGTAACATATTGATAATACCAGAAAAATCCATATCATCCGCGCTCATATCCGTGAATTTTTCATATAAATCACGTGACATAGCCCCAAGCGGTGTATGAGCCCCTGCAGACTGGGCGGCCTCCTGAGACAGTCGTAAATCCTTTAACATCATGGCCGCTGCAAAGCCTGCTTTATAGTCATTATTGGCCGGAGACGTCGGCACAGGCCCCGGCACCGGACAATAAGATGTCAAAGACCAACATTGACCGGATGCCTTGGACGAAATATCAAATAACTTATCCGCTTCGAGGCCCAGTTTCTCTGCCAGAATGAAGGCCTCCGCAACGGAAATCATTTGAATACCCAACATCATATTATTACAGATTTTGGCCGCTTGCCCCGATCCCGCTTTACCAGCATGAATGATATTGGCCCCCATGGCATCAAGATAGGTTTTGGCCCCAGAAAAAGCATCTTCCGTCCCCCCCACCATAAAGGTAAGGCTACCCGCAGCCGCTGCTGCAACACCGCCGGATACCGGCGCATCAACCATTTTCATGCCCGCCTCCGTGGCCGCTGTCACAACTTCTCGGGCACTCTCCACATCAATGGTTGAGCAGTCGATCATGATCGTGCCTTTGACTGCTGCCGCAATCAAACCATCCGGCCCAAGGTAAACTGACTTCACATGCTTGCCCGCTGGCAACATCGTAATCACAACATCAACGCCAGTGACCGCGTCCACGGCACTTGATGCCGCCGTTGCTCCCTGCCCCTTGATATCCGCCACCACCTGTGCGTTAAGGTCAAAAACCTTAAGCTCATGTCCTGCCTTCAATATATTGCGGGCCATGCCGCCGCCCATATTACCAAGACCAATGAAGCCAACTTTTGCCATCTGCTTATCCTTCGTTAAAATGTAAGTTCTTTGTCACCTAAATCTGCGAAATGCGCGGCAACCATCTCATCCGTCACATCCGCCACAGTTGCCGGGTTCCATGTGGGATTCTGATCTTTATCAATCAAAACGGCCCGAACACCCTCATAGAAATCGCTCTGATAGGACACAATATGGCTGACAATGCGATATTCCATCTGCATGGCCGCATTAAATTCCAATTCCCCACCGCGCAAAATTTGCTCGATGATAACTTTCATGCTGATCGGGGACATTTTCTTCAGTTTGGAGAGGGTTTTTCCAGCCCATTCATGATCAATAGCATCCAGATGGTCCAGAATACTCTCAATGGTGACTTCGCCAAAAGCCGCGTCGATCAAATCCCGAAATTCATCCAGAGATGCTTCGCCCGGATCTTCGGCAAAATCAGCAATGATCCCGTCCACATCGCGAGCATCTTTGATATCCGCCTTGCTCAATGCCGCCACAAAATCCGTAATCTTATCCGAAGACATATAGGATGTCCCGATACCCGCATACAGAATATCGGCCCCTTTCAAACGCGCTCCAGTCAGCCCCAGATACAACCCCAACTTTCCGGGAAGACGCGGCATAAAATAACTACCGCCCACATCCGGGATCAGGCCAATGGCGGATTCCGGCATTGCAAACAGGCATTTCTCCGTGATGATCCGATGCGACCCATGGACCGACACCCCAACGCCGCCGCCCATAGTAATCCCGTCCAATAACGCAATATAAGGCTTGGGAAAATGATATATCCGGCTGTTCATTATATATTCGGTAGCAAAAAATTCGGTAGCCGTATGATGATCTTCCGGGCTGTTCTCTGCCAATGTTTTAACATCACCCCCGGCGCAGAAGGCCTTTTCTCCGGCCCCCTGAATGACCACGGCTCCAATAGCATCATCCGTCGCCCATTTGATCAGAGTCTCATCCATCAAGCGGCACATATTCGTACTCAGCGAGTTCAGCGCGCGGGGTCGGTTCAAAGTGATGATGCCAAGACATCCGCGTTCCACAAAAAGAACTTCTGCTTCATTGGTCATTACATTACGTCTCCAAAATTTTTCGTGAGATAATCAGGCGCATAATCTCGTTGCTGCCCTCCAGAATTTGATGTACCCGCACATCGCGCAAGAAACGCTCAATGGGATAATCCTGAACATAGCCATATCCTCCATGAAGTTGCAAGGCCTCATTGACCACATTAAAGCTGGTATCTGTAGCAAGCCGTTTGGCCATGGCGGCAAAGTGGGTCGCGTCATGAGCCTTCTCGTCCAATTTTGTCGCCGCCTTATGCAGCAATAGTCTCGCCGCCTCCAATTCCGTGGCCATATCGGCAATACGAAATTGCAGGGCCTGAAATTGGTTCAGTTTTTTACCGAACTGTTCTCGTTCGGACATATATTTCACCGCCATGTCGAGACTGGCCTGCGCCGCCCCCAATGAGCAAGCTCCGATATTCAACCGTCCGCCGTCTAGCCCCTTCATGGCGATTTTGAAACCGTCACCTTCTGCGCCCAACAGGTTCCCCGCCGGCACCCGACAATCCTCAAAATTCACCATACAGGTCGGCTGACTATGCCAGCCCATTTTCTTTTCCTGTGCGCCAAAGCTCAAACCCGGAGTGTCTTTTTCAACGACAATAGCGCTGATGCCCTTGGGACCTTCGCCGCCGGTACGAACCATAACTACATAGACTTCCGAACGACCACCGCCTGAAATAAAGGCCTTGGTCCCATTCAGAATATAATGATCCCCCTCCCGAACCGCTTTCGTTCGCAGGGACGCCGCATCTGACCCGGCTCCAGGCTCTGTCAGACAATAGCTGCCGAACCATTCCATTGTGGTCATCTTTGGACAATATTTCCGGCGTAATTCGTCGCTACCGAAACTATCGATCATCCATGTGGCCATATTATGTATGGAAAGATAGGCCGCCGTTGAAGTACAGCCCTTAGACAGTTCCTCAAAGATTATCGCTGCATCAAGCCGACTGAGGTCTGACCCGCCCACATCCTCACCCGTATAAATACCGGCAAGACCAAGAGACGCGGCTTTGCGCAACGCCTCCTCAGGAAATATATGATCCCGGTCCCATACTTCCGCATAGGGCGCGAATTCATTTTCCGCAAAATCGCGGGCCATATCCTGTATCGCCCGCTGCTCTTCCTTGAAATGAAAATCCATCATCAGATCCTTTTGAAAAGAGTGTATGGCCTATTTCAATGTGGGAATAGAGAAATCTGTGGCAATCGCGCTTTCCGCCCAACGAGATGTCACCGTCTTGACCTTGGTATAAAAACGCACGGCTTCCATGCCAAACTGATTATGGTCGCCAAAAGCAGAATCTTTCCAGCCGCCAAAACTATGGAAAGCCAAAGGCACCGGAATAGGCACATTAATACCCACCATACCGACCTGCACCCGATCAGCATAGGTCCGCGCCGCAGCCCCGTTACGGGTAAATATAGACGTTCCATTACCATATTGATGGTCCGAAGCCAACGCCAGCCCCTCTTCGAAATCCTGAACCCGCATCAATTGCAGAACCGGACCAAAGATTTCTTCCTTATAGGTGCGCATATCCTTTTTAACGTTATCAAACAAAGACCCGCCAAGGAAATAGCCTTCCTCATTACCTTCCAAGGTAAAGCCCCGTCCATCTACAACAAGATCAGCGCCTTCATCAACGCCCATCTGGATATAATTCATAACCTTTGCCCGATGCTCTTTGGTCACAAGCGGACCCATTTCCAGCCCCTTTTCCAAACTGGTGCCGATTTTCAGAGCTTTGATCCGCGGTGTCAGCAATTCAACCAACTTGTCCGCGACTTCATCACCAACACATACGCCGACGGATATGGCCATACAACGTTCGCCAGCAGAGCCATAAGCCGCTCCCATCAGTGCATTGGCAACGCCCTCTAAATCCGCATCCGGCAAGATCAACATATGGTTTTTCGCCCCACCCATAGCCTGACAACGTTTGCCATTTTTGGTGGCGGTTTCATAAACATACTGCGCAATCGGTGTTGAACCAACGAAACTGACCGCCTTGATCCGGCTGTCATGCAACAGCGTATCCACAGCCAGCTTATCACCATTCACCACATTAAACACACCAGCCGGCCCGCCAGCTTCAAGGAATAATTCAGCAATGCGCATGGGGCAACCTGGGTCTTTTTCCGATGGTTTCATCACGATGGTATTACCGGTCACAATAGCCATACTCGCCATCCACAAGGGAATCATT
>JAESRB010000211.1 GCA_016764855.1 Emcibacter sp. | reverse complement strand
CTTAAAGCAATAGACCTGCTGACACAACGTACAACGGAAGCGGCCTTTCCCTGGGCCGTCTGCGGCTTTGGCATCAATGAAGTCAATGCCGTACAACATGCCGCAAGCCACAAGGGCCATATTCGGGTCGGGTTTGAAAATAATATCTGGCGGGAAAAAGGTCAAAAACTGTCCCATAATGCCGAAAGCATCCAATATTGCGCCGATCAAGCTCAAAAGGAAAACCGCCGGATCGCAACGGTAGATGATGTCAGAAATATCTTTAACATAAAAAAAGACTGACGAGGGTAAGCCCGTCAGTCTCGTGGCCCCCTATTGCAGAAGGTCAGTTTGGCAGAATCGTTTAGAAAGTGAATGTTCCCTTCACATACCAGGAACCCCCTTCGTAATTAGCCGCTGATCGACGGGGATATTGCAGGCCAACGCTTAAGCGATTGGCATTTGGCTCCCCGATCTCATCAACAAAACTGTCAAATACGTTCACCGCACCAGCCGCAAGTTTGAAATATTCCGTAATCTGATATGCTAGTTCCACATCGAAATATATAATCGCGCCGACTTTGGCGCTGGGGCTGACCGCCGCGCCGATGGTGCCACGCTCATCAAAATGCGAACCATAATAATTAGCCCGCGCCATAAAATTCCAATTTTCACCAAAGAACGTATTGGCCGTCGCCACAAAACGGGTGCCGGGATAATTATTCTCAATATCCTCAAGCGTGGCGTCATTAATAACGCCCGCTTCCTTACTCTCCGCTTTAAAGTCATTGTAATTGAAGGCAAAGGAAAGATCTGTGCTCGTTTCCGTATTACCCCATTCCATATGGGATGTCAGAACCACATCGACCCCTTGGGACACTGTATCCAGCGCATTGGTATAGAATGAAATACTGCCCCCAGCCTCATCAGGGTCCGGCAAATTACCAATACGGTAAATCCGGTCATCAACCTCAATCCGGTAGAAATCAATGGTTAAGGTCGTATTCTCGCCAAGATCCGTCGTGAAACCCAAGCTATAGTTAATGGATTTTTCTTCTGACAGCGATGTCGCACCAAGGGCAATCGCTCTGGGATCACTGGGCGACAATAATTTTTCTTCAACCTGTCCACCGCCGGGGCCATCAAAGGTGGTAATGGTCGACGTCACGTTGGACTGGCCCGGTGTTGGCGCATGAAATCCTGTGGAAATCGCGCCCCGTAAAGTCACGGATTCAGAAACGCTGTAACGCGCGGCTAATTTACCGTTTATCGTTCCCCCGAAATCAGAGAAATGTTCATAACGGGCCGCATATTGCAACATGAATTTATCACTGACATCATGCTCCACATCCACATAAACCGCGTAATTGTCCCGGTCAAATGATCCCCCCTGTTGAATACCGGCAAAGCCGCTGGACCCCAGACCTACCGCCGCATTAGGTTCGCCCGCGACCACAATATAAGTTTCCTCACGCCATTCCCCGCCAAAGGCGATATTCAGCGTATCGGAAAAAGCATAGGAAAAATCAGCATTCAGGTTAATTTCTTTTTGCGCATAGCCCCCAACGTCAAAGTCTCTTTGCGGTTGACCATTCACAAGGGGAAGCTGCCCATTAAGCGTGTTATTAAGGAAATAATCCAACGTGTTTTTGCCGTACCCTACGCTGAAATCATACAGAATTTCATTGGCGAATTCACCCTTCACGCCACCAACCACACTGATGTCTGTCTGATGACCATCCAGAAAGGGCGTGAACCCGGCCGGTAAGTCAGACACCCAACCAAAATCATCCTGTAACGCCGTAATGGTCGAATGGGTCGGGGAACGATAGAAGAAGCGGTATCTGCCATCCGTATCACCATAGTTACCATGTAAATAAAGTTGCGCATTATCGCTTAAATCAATGCCGGAATTAAGGAAGAAACGTTTGCCACTGGTTTCCGGCCGACCCCATGTTTGCAGCAGAGGCGCATCACCAAATGGCGTATCCGCGCCCACGTTCGGCACACCAGCGTCAATCAACGCCTGTCCGGGATCCCGTTGAATACCCCGCGACAAGGCCTGATTATCAACATATTCGGCACTGATATTGACGAAACCATTCTCACCCAGACCAAAACCGGCATTCGCGCCAATTCTATAACTTTCTTCCCCTTCATAATAATTACCATATTGGGCAACAACAGAGCCGCCCTCGGACGCATCCTTTATGGCAAAATTAATCACACCGGCAATGGCATCGGAGCCATATTGTGCCGCCGCACCATCCCGCAATACCTCAACCCGTTTCAGAGCAATACCAGGAATCATCCCGATATCCACGCCGTGAGCCCCATTACCGGCCGCCGGTGCAAAAAACTGCACCAAGGCAGAACGATGCCGGCGTTTGCCATTCACTAGGATCAATGTCTGATCTGGGGCCATACCTCGCATAGAGGTCGGCCGCACAAACGCACTGCCGTCTCCCGTAGCGGGTGTTGCCGTGAAGGACGGCACCAAAGATTTCAAACTATCTGTGATATCTGCTGAATTACCGCCAGCATTAAACTGCTCTGCGGAGATGACATCAATAGGTACGGGGGAATCCGTTGCCGAACGCGGCTTGGCACTTCTCGAACCAAGGCTGATAATTTCCTCCATGAGCTCATCATCCTCTGCCGCCATCACCGGGGGCACAGAACTAACCAATAGGGCTGCTGAACAAATGGCCGTCGTCGCCAGATTTTCTTTAAATGAATTTAAAAATATCATACGTCTGAACATGTCTCTCTCCCTTAATTATTGATGTCTTTGAAATTTTTATATTTTTACAAAACCAAATTAGCCTAAAAGGCATAATTCTTATGGCGGCTTTATAGTTAAGACGAACAAACAATAAGAAAGTGGAAGAAATATTTAAGAAAGATTAGTATATTTAATAAATTCAGTAATAATAACATCCTATCGGGCTGGTACTTAAACCCGTTTAAGGGTAGAATTGTTTATTAATAATTGTTTATTCCACTTTCTTATTGTTTGTTCGTCTTAATCTACTAGCGAGGTACGTATGAAGGTAAAGCAGCGACTTAGATTAGTAAGCACTGAAGGGGGGCTTCATTCCTCCAGCACTGGTGCTTCATGGCAAAAAAAACGTCAAGACAAGGCGGCTGATGAATCATGCCGGGACGATATCGCATCATTATACCGAGACTATAATGATGTACTTGTCAGGTATCTCACCATACGGCTCCGCAGCCAACAGGATGCTATTGAAGTGGCACAAGAAGCTTATATTCGCCTAATTCGACGAAAAAACCTGCAAGATATTGATTGCTTCCAGTCATTCTTATTTAGAACAGCAACCAATATATCCATTGATTTACAAAGACGCCGGGCCCGACAGGCCAGAAACCTTGCCAACAATAAATTTCTTCTTGGAGATATCGATGAAATTACTCCCGAACGCGCCCTTAACGCTCGGCAAACAATGATTGAATTACGCAAAGCTCTGGAAGAACTGCCGCCAAAATGTCGTGAAGCCTTTATGTTGTATAAATTTAACAATCTGGGACATGCGGAAATTGCCGATCAGATGGGTCTTTCCGTAAGTTCCATCCGGAAATATATTGCCCGGGGCCTGACATTTTGCATACAAAGAATAAACCCATAGAATTAATCTCAAAAATACAGATAAATAAAATGACAAATACAGATTAATAAAATGACGCACAAATATAACACAACCACAACAGATGGTCCCGTGAAAGAAGCCGCCGAATGGTTTATCAGGCTTCATGACGAGAATTTGTCCGAAGCCGACTATATGGAATGGCAAGAATGGCTTGCGGCAAGTGCCGCCAACAGCAAAGCCTTTGCCAAAGCCGAGAGCTGCTGGAACAAAATGGACGACCTCACAGATATTCCCTGGCCCCGGGACAAGAAGAGCCCGGTAAAAACGCTATTGCGCCTTTTTCCCTCTCTCACTATTATTTCCTCCCTTGCGGCCACAATATTGATTGCCTTATCGCTCAGCATTTTCATACAAGATAGCAGTCTGTCGCCTTTAACGGTGACAACTTACCAAACCTCTCGGGCCGAACATAAGCACATATCCCTTAAGGACGGTTCCTCCATCACGCTTGGCGCCCGGTCCATCATCAATGTGAATTACAACAAGACCTCCCGCCGCATCACTTTGGTGCGCGGCGAAGCCGTTTTTAATGTCGCCGAAAATAAAGACCGACCCTTTATCGTGAATGTGGGTAAAGGAAGTGTCACCGCAATCGGCACAAAATTTAATATTCATTCAAATAACAAGGATGTTACCGTAACTGTGCTTGAAGGCATTGTTCAAGTAAACCCCTATCTGGCACAGGAAAACCCCAAGAAAACATCTAATCCCATGGTTCCTGCTGGCAAGTCAGTCTCCTACCATGATGACGGATTAATTTCCAAAGTCATCACCACCAATGTAGAGGCCGCCGTATCATGGGAAAAAGGATTGTTGGTAAGAATAGATACCCCTCTGGCCAATGTGATCGAAGATGTGAACAGATATTCCACCCGTGAAATCATCATCGGTGACCCTGCTCTGAACCAAATCAGCTTTACAGGAACCATATTAAATGAAGGGATAGACAACTGGCTGCATGGATTATCCATTGCTTATCCTATAAAAGTCCTCGACAGTGGGCATAATGCTATATTACTATTGAAAAAAGAAGAATAGTATCAGGACACAATGCCTTACAGCATCCTGAAGAGCAAGACGGTTTCCCAAAGCCGCAATTAGAGAGGAGCGAATGTCAACCAGCAGCCTGCGTCTGTCAAAGGTTAGACATCATATGGTTTTTTTAGCCGTATGTGGTGGTATTCTTTTTCCCTTTGTGGCTAATTCTGACACATCTGACACGCCCAAATATCATCTAAACCCTGGCAAATCCGTATATTTTTCTATCGAATCTCAGCCCTTGCGCGCGGCCCTGATCGAATTCTCAAAACAATCCAATATACAGCTTATTTTTGTGGGAAAAAAAGACACCCCGAACAATTCCCGCTCCCTGACAGGCTATTTCACCATCAGGGAAGCCTTGCAACATCTATTGCATAAGGCCGGCTACAAATATTACTTCTCCAAAGACGACACCGTCACCATTCGCCCCCTTAACGATAAAAATATCACCGCCTCCCCCGATACAACCGCGGGCTTTGACCTGAATACCGACAATGATCCGGCATGGAAAATAGAAGAGATTATCTCCCTTGGAACCCGTGTGAAGGGTCGCACTGCCGTGCAAACGCCAGTGCCCGTGGACACCATCAGCAGCCATAACATGAGATCCACCGGCGCAAGCGAGACGGGCAGAATTCTACAAACCCTCGCGCCCAGCTTCAATTTTTCCAGTTCCAGCATTTCCGATGGCACAGATGCCGTGAAACCAGCAACCTTAAGGGGGCTCGGGCCGGACCAGACTCTGGTACTTATCAATGGCAAACGTCGGCACATCAATGCGCTGGTCCATGTGAACACCTCCGTTGGTCGCGGCTCCACCGGGGTTGATATGAATGCCATACCGGCCAGTTCCATCAAACGTATCGAGATATTGCGCGACGGGGCAACGGCGCAGTATGGCTCAGACGCCATCGCCGGCGTGATCAATATTATTCTCCGGGATCAGAATGACGGCGGCGAGATTTCTACATCTTATGGTCAGACCTATGCCGGAGATGGCGAAAATTTCATTGTCAGTGCCAGCTACGGCATAAAACTGCCAAACCAGGGGCATCTCACTCTGTCGGCGGAATATCGGAATAAGGATTTTACCAATCGAGCCGGCCTGACCGGATGCCTACAATTCGAAACCGCCGGGCAGGATGCCTGTGCAGAAGACAACATCGCCATCGACCCCAGGGAATCCCGTTTTAACCGTCAGAATTTTCGTGTTGGTGATTCAGAAACAAGACAAAAATCTCTGGTTTTAAATATAACCCAGCCTTTGACCGACAGCGTCGATTTTTATATGTTTGGCACCTATTCTAATCGGAATAACCTATCCGCAGGTTTCTACCGCCGGGCCAATGAGGCCCGCTGGACAGTCATCGAGCTCTATCCCAACGGCTTTCTGCCTCTGATTAATTCCAAAATACTGGATTACTCTATTTTAGCGGGCACCAGATGGGCGACGGACACTGGCTGGTCCGTCGATGCCAGCCTGTCCACCGGTGGCAATCATTTTCAGTTTCTGGTTGCCAATTCCCTCAATGCCTCTTTTGGGGCCGATAGTCCAACCTCCACGGATGCGGGGACTTTAAAAAATTATCAGATCATGATTAATCTGGATATCGCAAAATCATATGAAAAATCCAATATTGCCTTCGGTATAGAATGGCGTCGGGAGAATTATCAAATTATGGCCGGCGACCCTGTCTCCTATACGGATGGCGGCCAGCTTAATCATAATTGTCCCGGTTGCGACGTGACGCCAATTCCCTATCTGGTCGGCTTTCAGATTTTCAAAGGATTTTCCCCCGATAATGCGGTTAATGAAAGCCGGGAAAATCTAGCCCTCTATACTGAAGTTGAGGTGAATCTTTCACCTGATATTTTATTTAATATGGCCGTACGATATGAGGATTACAGTGATTTTGGCAGCCGCATAAATGCCAAACTTGCCAGCCGCTATCAATTCTCGCCACTATTTTCCCTTCGCGCCTCCCTCAGCTCCGGTTTCCGCGCCCCATCACTACAACAGAAATATTTCAACAGCACCAGCACGCAGTTTGTTGAAATTAATGGTCAATCAGTGGCCCAGGAACGCGGAACTTTTCGTAACGACAGTCTGGTGGCCCGCACTTTGGGTATTCCGGAATTAAAAAACGAAACCTCGATAAATTTTAGCCTTGGTTTTATCATCACTCCCGTTGAGAATCTGGTCATTACTGCTGATTATTACCGCATCCATATTAAAGACCGGATCGCCATTACCGGCAGTATCCCCATAAGTGACGATTTTCCTCTTGTCACCGCCACAACCGGCGCCACTGATGGGCAGTTCTTCACCAATATGGCGGATACAAAAACCCATGGCGTGGACTTCATAGCCGATTATGATGTCCCTCTGCCCGGAAGCCAGATACTCAAGTTCTCTCTAGCGGTGAATAAAACCAAAACCCGCATCAATGACGGTTCTATTACCTCCCCCTTGACCGGCCTGAATGACCTTACCCTGTTCAGCATGCAGGACCGGTCAATCCTGGAAAAATGGCAGCCCTCATCCCGCATAAGTTTCACCATGGAATATGGCGCGAAGCAATGGCTTCTGGTATTGCGCAATAACTTTTATGGCAGCTATACCGTCTGTGAGGGGGACTGTGATACCCTGACGGGAGCCGGACAGAATATACAAGAATTCAATTCCAAAACCCTCACCGACCTGCAACTGTCCTATAATTTTGAACAGCAAGATATCCTGTTAACGATCGGTGCAAATAATCTGCTTAATGTCTTCCCGGATATCAATAAGATTGGCCAATCCAGCGCCGGTTCCATCGAAGACATTGTCTCGTCACCGGGTGTATTCACCTATTCCCGCCGTTCGGCCCCTTTTGGTTATAATGGCGGATATTATTATATGCGCCTTGTCAAAAAATTCTAGGTCTAGAGCCTCTATTATCCCGGCCCCACTGTCCTGAAAAAAAAGCCTCTAACTGCCCAACGCATCGGCAAGTAAAATTTTAGCTGCCGCCTTAGCGTCCTTGGCCGGATTTTCTTCGTGCCTCATATGAGCCGTGACAATCGCCCCTTCTTTCAAAAGCAAAAGCCGCCGTGCCAGCGCCTCCGGATCTGCTGCTCCCGCCCGTGCCGCAAGCTCACTGACATACATAAGCAGCTGACGTTTATGATCTGAGGACTGGCCGTAAATCGGGTCTGATACATTAGGATATTCCCCAGAGGCCTTGATGAACATACAGCCGCGAAAACCATCCTGAGCAAACCATTCTTTCAGCGCATCAAACATAGCCATTAACTGACTGCGCGGGGTTGATCCCAATTCCTCCATCCGGCGAAACAACCACCGACGGAATTCTTTATCCCGCAGGCTGAGTGCCGCAAGGATCAAGTCCTCCTTAGTGCGAAAATGCTTGTACATTGATGTTTTCGAGATACCGGTACGCGCCGCCAGCATATCCATGCCCGTCGCATGAAACCCATTGCTGTAAAATACCTCTAAGGCTTTTTCTACCAACTCATTCCGTTTAGAAGGTCGCATCCCATACTCCATGATAAGTTTACTGATCAGTAATAATAACTGACATAAATGCGGTTTTTTGTCAATATAACCCTTCTGCCCCCATTGAACAGATGAATTTTCACAAAATCCAACATCACTGCGAACCGATCGGTTTCTATTAATATCCCCCCCAATTTACTGTTTAGGGTAAATACAACAGAAAAAAAACGCCCCATAAATCCATGGCAGGCCCATAATAAATTCTTCGACTTTATGGGGCCACCTCTCACACCGTCTGTTATGACGCTAACTGATTTAAGCTTATGGGACGATTGCCAGGTTTCTAGCCCCTCATTTCACGTATATTATTTATGAACTCCTGAGACTTCCTTCTCAACTGACGCGTTTGGCTCGCCATTTCTTGAGACGCGACTTTAAGCTCCTGAGCTCTTGTAAGTGTATTACTTGCCGTTAAGCTAACCTTTTCAATATTTTCAGACACATCGCTTGTCCCTTGAGAAGCTTCCTGAATATTTTTACTGATCTCAATTGTTGCGATCGATTGTTCCTTGGTCGCCATTTCAATGGCACCCGCAATTTCATTTAAAGAGCTGATAGTCAAACTAATCTTCTCAACCGCTGTCACAGAAATATGCGTTTGATTTTGTATTTCCTCAACTTGTTCTCGAATATCTCCGGTCGCATTCGCTGTTTGTTTCGCAAGAGATTTGACTTCAGATGCCACCACCGCAAAGCCTCGTCCAAACTCTCCTGCCCGCGCAGCTTCAATCGTCGCATTAAGAGCCAATAGATTTGTCTGATTCGCAATATCATTAATTAATTTAACGACGTGACCAACGGTATCTGATGAAGCGCTTAACTTTTTAATCATACTTGAGGTTTCCATAGCATCATGGGAAGCCAAAGTTGTTTTTTCTGATGAAATGGCGACTTGACGCGAAATTTCATTCACAGAAGAAGACAATTCCTCCGTAGCGGAGGCCACTGTCTGGACATTCATTGTTGCCTCTTCTGCGGCCGCGGCAACGGCTATGGACATCTCTCGCATTTCATTTGCATCCTGAATTAATTTTTCAGAATTCGCCTGTGTTTGTTCCGTTACTGCGCTTAAATTATTCACGATTGAGAGAACATCCTGTTCAAATTGAGAGGCTAACACTTCTCTTTGTTCTACTTGCTCTTGGTTATTTCTTTGAATCATTTCCGAGGTATCATTAATTATGCAAGCCGCTTTTCCGAAATCTCCTAAAATACCATCCGTTATAAATTTTCTATAATATTTTTTGTCTTTTGCAGCAATAAGAGAAGCGGCAGCTTCACGAATGAAGGCATCTGGTAAATCAAAGGCCTGATTCACTGCGGATAGAGTTTCGGAAAGTTCGCCAAATTCATCCCAAAAAACAATTCGTGCAGACATATCGCCTTTGGCAACCCGTTTGGCAACCTTAGTAATTTCAGAAAACGCACTTTTATAGAGCACAACTTCATTACGCAACTGCTCCACTTCACTACTGAGAGCTAAAACATCTATTGGCTGATTATTGTTAGATTTTTTTAATATTTGAAACACTATTATTTCCTTATAGACCAAATAAATTCTGAATATGTTGTTCCCTGCTCATCCAATATATCATCAAACAATGCGACACTGGCTTCCAGTCCATTCCTGGAGTTGGCCTGTTTATTTTCCTCATCCAGCAAATTTGCATAGAGTGCAGATATCAATTTCACCGCCTTGGGAGACGGCGCACGTCTATTGGAATGATATCCTTCTAGCTGACCATTTTTATCATAACTAGGCGTTACATGGGCAAGAACCCAATAATATCTGCCTGTTTTTGACATATTTTTCACATAAGCAAAAATTTCATCCCCCGCTTGAATCGTATCCCATAATAATTTGAAGACAACTCGCGGCATATCAGGATGCCTAATAATACTATGGGGCTGACCAATTATGTCACATGTTTTCATTTCAGAAAGACGACAAAAAACATCGTTGGCGTAAGTCACCCTTCCCTTCAGGTCGGTCTTGGAAACAATAATTTCATCAATGCTAAATTTATTTTCTTCATCTATTGGTTTGACCCCACGGATACTCATTTACAATCCTCTTGTCTCAATTAAACGGTCTTTTTAAGATAGAAATATTTTTAAAAAATTGTCCCGCGTCAATTATTGG
>JAESRB010000210.1 GCA_016764855.1 Emcibacter sp. | reverse complement strand
GGTCTGGGCGGCGGCGGTTCTGGCGGTGGTGCCGGTAAGAATGTTACGGCCACATCAACGGCTAATATCTGGACTTTCGGAAGCGATTCAACCGGATTCCTCGCCCAGTCTGTTGGCGGCGGCGGCGGTAACGGAGCCTTTAATGTCTCCGGTGCGTTATCTGTTTCCGGTGTTGGGGGCGGTGCGGTATCTGTTGGTCTGGGCGGGTCCGGCGGCGGCGGCGGGATCGCGGGTAATGTGATCTCTTCTTCCAGTGGCAGCATCACTACGGCAGGAAATGGTTCTGCTGGTTTCATAACACAATCTATTGGCGGCGGCGACGGCAATGGGGCCTTCAATATATCTGGCGCAGCTTCTGGCGCAGGAATCGGCAGCGGTGCCATTAACGTTGGTCTTGGTGGATCAGGCGGCGGGGCAGCAAGTGCCGGTGCTGTGGATGCCACCTCCAGCGGCAATGTCGTAACTACAGGCAATATCGCAACAGGTATTCTAGCCCAATCCGTCGGTGGCGGTGGTGGCAATGGGGCCTTTAATATCTCCGGAGCTCTCTCCGGCGCTGGCACAGGTAGTGGCGGCGTTAGTGTGGGCCTTGGCGGGTCCGGAGGTAGTGGAGGCCATGGCGGAACCGTTGATCTTGACGTAGATAATGACGTCACGACCAGCGGCGAAGACTCAACCGCTGTGATCGCTCAAAGCATCGGCGGCGGTGGCGGTAACGGCGCCTTCAATGTCTCCGGTGCGGTTTCCGGCGGCGGCGTAGGAAGTGCTGCGGCCTCTGTCGGTCTGGGCGGCACAGGTGGTGCCGGGGGTGATGGCGGAACTGTCACTTCAGACATTGATGGCATCATCAGAACAACTGGCATAAATTCCATGGGCGTTCTTGTGCAAAGTGTCGGCGGCGGCGGCGGTAATGGCGCTTATAATGTCAGTGGCGCTCCATCAGGTTCCGGTACAGGCGGCGGCGCGGTCAGTATGGGCTTTGGTGGCGCTGGCGGTGACGGTGGTTTGGGCGGCATAGTCAATTCTACGGTCAGCGGCACTGTCATAACAGCAGGCGAAAACGCCTCAGCGGTTGTCGCGCAGTCCATTGGCGGCGGCGGCGGTAACGGCGGCATGACGGTCGCCGGGAGCTTTTCCGGTAGCGGCACCGGAAGTGGTGCCGGAAGCCTTGGCATTGGTGGCTCCGGTGGTGGCGGAGGTGATTCCTCCAGCGTGACGAACACGGTCATTGCCACAGTTAATACTGGTGGCGACAAATCAACGGGCGTTTTGGCGCAATCCGTTGGTGGCGGTGGCGGTAACGGCGCCATTGCCATATCAGGAACAATTTCAATGGCTGGTACTGGCAGTGGTGGCGCGAGTGCGGGTATTGGTGGTGCAGGCGGTGACGGCGGTGATTCCGCAAACGTGACCAACCGTGTTGAAGGTACGGTAACAACAGTCGGGCATGATGCGGCCGGAATTATTGCCCAATCCATTGGCGGCGGCGGCGGCACTGGTGCCATGACTATTGCCGGAACTTTTTCCGGTGGTGGCACAGGCAGCGGCGCAGTATCTGTTTCCGTTGGTGGTACCGGCGGCGGTGGCGGTAATTCAGCCAGCGTGAATAACACGGTCATTGCCACAGTGAGTACGGACGGCGACAGATCAACTGGTGTTCTGGCGCAATCCGTGGGCGGCGGCGGCGGTAACGGCGGCGTTACCATTGCCGGCACGGTTTCCGCAGCCGGAACAGGCAGCGGTGCGGCAAGTGTTGGTGTTGGTGGCTCTGGTGGTGACGGCGGCGATAGTGCGGCAGTGACCAACCGTGTTGAAGGCATTGTAACGACCAAAGGCAAGGATGCCGCAGGTATTATTGCCCAGTCCATTGGTGGCGGTGGCGGGTCTGGTGGCCTGACCATTTCTGGTGCTATATCTGGTTCTGGCACCGGATCAGCCGCAGCAGCGGTCGCTATCGGTGGCGCGGGCGGCGGCGGCGGCGATTCCGCAGCGGTAGATAACGTAGTGATTGCCACAGTAACAACCGAAGGCGAAAATGCCACAGCCGTTCTGGTACAGTCCGTAGGCGGTGGCGGCGGCAGTGGTGGCATGGCCATTGCAGGCAGCGTATCCGTAGCAAAAACAGCCAGTGGTGCAGCAAGTGTCGGCACCGGTGGATCAGGCGGAGATGGTGGCCATAGTGCAGCGGTAACCAACCGGGTTGAGGGAAATGTTACAACGGCAGGGAAAAATGCTTCCGGTATTATTGTTCAGTCTATCGGCGGCGGTGGTGGATCAGGCGGCATAGCCATTGCCGGTGCGGTATCTGCCTCCGGCTCTGTGGGTGGCGCAGTGGCCGTTGGGGTTGGCGGTTCCGGTGGCGGCGGCGGTAATTCTGATGCCGTTACTAATACAGTTATTGGACAAACAGTCACGGCTGGTGATGATGCCACGGGTATTTTAGTGCAATCCATCGGCGGCGGCGGCGGCAACGGCGGCATGGCCATTTCCGCAGCACTATCCATAGCCAAAACGGGCAGTGGTGCGGTCAGCGTCGGTGTTGGCGGTCCCGGTGGCGCAGGCGGCGATAGTGCGATTGTCAGCAACAATGTGGATGGCAGTGTCTTTACCAACGGTCGGAACGCTTCCGGTATCGTTGTACAGTCCATCGGCGGCGGCGGCGGCAATGGCGGTTTAACCGTTGCCGGGGCAATTTCCGCGGCAAAAAGCGGCAGTGGTGCAGTCTCTGTGGGTGTGGGCAGCTCCGGTGGTGATGGCGGTTTGTCAGCGGCTGTGACCAATGTGGTCAGCGGCTATGTTCAAACACAGGGCGACCTCTCAACAGGCATTCTAACCCAGAGCATCGGCGGCGGCGGCGGTAATGGCGGACTGTCAACGGCAGATTCCCTTAGCGGCGCGAAGACCGGAAGTGGGGCATTGGCCGTTGCCATTGGCGGCGTGGGCGGCGGCGGTGGCAATGGAGCCAATGCTACCAGCAACGTGACCGGCGGCGTTATAACTACTGGTAATAAATCCACCGCCATCCTAACACAATCCGTGGGCGGCAGTGGCGGTAACGGCGGCATTTCCATTGCCGGGTCCCTTAATTTAAGTAAAGAAAATGGCGGCGCAGTAGCGGTTGGTGTCGGCGGTTTTGGCGGCGACGGTGGTGATGCCATGTCCGTCAGCAGCACAGTTGCCACCACAGTGATAAATAATATCATTGGCACCAAAGGCGATGATTCAACAGCAATAATTGCGCAATCTATCGGCGGCGGCGGCGGTAATGGCGGTACAAATGTAAGCGGCAGCATCAATCTAGCCGGTAAGAGTGGCGCAGCCATTGCTGTTGGCGTTGGTGGATTTGGCGGCGATGGCGGCGATGCCAGCGAAGTGACCTTGAACGTCACCGGCAATGTCATCACAGAAGGTAATAATTCTCACGGTCTGTTGGCGCAATCCGTCGGCGGCGGCGGCGGTAATGGCGGCACCAATGTATCTGGTACGCTGAATATCACCAAAAGTGGAACCGGCGGCTCAGTGGCCATTGGGGTTGGCGGCTTTGGCGGGTCTGGTGGTAATGCCGGAAACGTTGATGTTACCTATGCGGGGACTATTTTAGCCAAACCACGGACTTTTGTACCAGCAGCAACGGACCCAAGTACTGGTGTCGTTACCCCGGAACATTATATCACCAAAGACGGCGAAGGGTCCCATGGGATTCTAGCGCAATCTATTGGCGGTGGCGGCGGTAATGGTGGTACGAATGTCAGCGGCGCCCTCTCCTTTGCCTCATCCAAAAATGGTGGTGATGGTCATGCGTTGGTCGTTGGCGTCGGTGGATTTGGCGGCGGCGGCGGTAATGCGGGAACGGTTGATGTTACCGTAAATGGCGGCAACACAATCACCGCTTTCGGTCAGGAACGCTCCGGGATTATGGCTCAGTCTGTGGGCGGCGGCGGCGGCAACGGCGCCTTTAACTTCAGCGGCGGCATTGTAACGGATGCGCCAGTTGTTTTCGGTGTCGGTGGTCTGGGCGGCGACGGTGGAACGTCTGATGAAGTCACGGTTAATGCCACAACAGATATCGTGACCACAGGCAAAAAATCTTACGGCATATTGGCCCAATCCATTGGTGGTGGTGGCGGTAATGGCGGGCTGAATATCAGCGGCAGTTTTACCTATAATAAAGAAAAGAATATTCCGGCAATCACTGTCGGCCTCGGCGGATTTGGCGGCGCAGGCAATGTCAGTGATGATGTTAATGTCACCCATAGCGGGACAATCACAACAGAAGGTGAATCAGCCCACGGCATATATGCTCAGTCCATTGCTGGCGGCGGCGGTGACGGAGGATATAACTTCTCTCTGGGGCTGGCTCTGGCAGATTCCAGCAATTCCGGCGGCAATAAAGATGTCTCCATTGTAGCTGGTATCGGGGGCCATGGCGGCACCGGAGCAGATGCCGGACAAGTTACCGTGACCTCCTCTGGTCAACTGACCACAAAAGGCGATCATGCCCGGGGAATTTTCGCGCAATCCATTGGCGGCGGCGGCGGCAACGGCGGATTGAATTTTTCCGGCAATGTGGCTCAGAATAGCTCATTAATCACTATGGGCATTGGCGGGTTTGGCTCTGGCGGGGGCCATGCCAATACTGTAACCGTGAATCGCGGACTAACAAATTCACCAGCAGGAACCATTTCAACTGACGGTGAGATGGCCCACGGCATTGAGGCCTCCAGCATCGGCGGCGGCGGCGGCGATGCTGGGATGAATCTTGTAGTTGGTTTTAGTAAGGCGGGAAGCAACGGCGGTAGCGGCGGCGGCGCCCCTGCCCCACGGGAACATCCTCAACATACTGGGGTCGATTCCAGCGTCTTTACCAATTATGATAATGTCCTGAATGAACTGGAAGGACGGGATACACCGGATTCTGAAAGTGCGGGGGATTCCGGGGAATCCGCCTTTGCTGTGCAAATTGCCATTGGGGGTGCTGGTGGCGGTTCCGGAGATGGTGATATCGTCACCGTCAATAACATCGGTGATATCGTCACAAACAAGAAACAAAGTTATGGTATATTGGCCCAGTCCATTGGCGGCGGCGGCGGTAATGCCTATATTAATATAGCCGCAACCTACATTGCTAGTGGCAACCGCAACAAAGGCTTTAATCTGGCCTTGGGC
>JAESRB010000209.1 GCA_016764855.1 Emcibacter sp. | reverse complement strand
CCCCGCCACATCTGTGGTCAGGGTATTGGTCATCGTCTGCACTGTGATCGGCGCATCGCCGCCCACAGGGACGTCACCCACCATAATTTGTCGTGATTTCCGGCGCAAAATGTCACGGTAAGGTCGAATACTCATTTTTTGTCAATTTCCAAATTATTCAGGTCATATATGATTTACCCGGTCACTATAGCAAATCATATAGATAGATAAGATTTCGGGCGTAAACATGCGAAATGTTTCCCCCAAGATCAAGGGGAATCGCGCATTTAGGGCATGTTTTTATTTCAAAAGGGCCTTAATGGGACAATTGAGCCGTTTCCAGATGCAAATTCTGCTTGTTCAGGCTGATATTATCCAGAATTTCTCCGGATTCTCCGAAAGGCATCACGGCAACATTATCAACAAACACAGATATGGCACCAGCATTACTGGTCATTAATGTCATATCTTTATGGTCCGTCAGATAAAATTCCTCACCAGATAGCAAAATACGGTCCACCAGTATTTTACTGTCCCCATCAACAATACGAATCCAAGTATCCGCAGCTACTGTCAGACGAACCTGTTCCGTGCCAACGGCGACTATTTCGGATTTTTTCGCCAAAGGTGTGGCATTAACTTGCTGAACCAGGTGATATCCCTGACCCTCTTCTTCCACAGCGGCCACAATAGTTTCCGCCACATCCTGAACCACTATTTTATCCTGAAGCTTTGTTATATGCTGTATCAAAGGGTTTTGGTCCTCGCCAATAGCAGAGACCAGAATATTTGACGTAATCTCATTGATATCAGGTAGAGAAGCCACAGATAAATTGTCATTGGCCCCCAGAGAATACCATACTCCGGAAAGCACAAGCGCACTTAATACCATCAAGGAAACAAAGGTTTGCGTACCATGATGATTATTTTGTTCCACTTGCAGAAAAACCAAATCGACCTTTTTACTGCTGCCTTGGAATTCATTTTTATACTGTGCGATGACCTGCGTCACATTCAGCCCAAGATAGGCAGCATAGTTTTTCAAAAATCCATTTGCATAACAAGCCGACGGGAATTTATCAAAGTCATCCTGCTCCAACGCTGCCAATAAATGGGGTCGAATACATAATTCCTCAGATATCTGTTCCAAATCCAAGTCGGGTTTCTCACACCGTGCCTGAAAGAGCTTCTGTCCCACCGTGCTTATTGTCTGCTTGGTATCACCCCCACGGGCATCATTTTTGGACAGGTCTTGATCCACAAATTCTACTTCTACCATTGTACTTCTAACTTTAAACATTCATTGTTTAATGTATGTTTACAGCAACGGGCCATACATACATTTTTGATCAGACGTATTCTACCCTAAATTTCTTGCTATTGTATTAACCATAAGAGTCAAAATAATTAAAATTTAGCCTTAAATAGAGACTGCAATTAACTATTGAGACATATTTTGTAAATATTGAACCTTAGACTCATTTAAAGAGTCAATAAAAAATTGCAAATATGCTTAATTTCAGGGAAAATAGTCTCAAATCTATACTTTTATGCCATGATCCTTGGCAAATGCGGTCAATAAATCACGCAGGCTATGGTCAGGACGACTCAGTAATCCCCCCATATAAGCCTCAACCCCGGCCAGGTCCAAACTGCGGATCATCATTTTGACCGGCCCCACAGAAGCCGGTGCAATGGACAAACGCCGGAAACCAATGGCCAACAGTGCGAGCGCCGTAACAGGTTTACCCCCGATTTCACCACAGAGGGTAATCGGAACGTTATATTCCTCACATTTATCAACAATGGATTTCAGCATCAACAGTGCCGGCGGGCAAATTGGATCATAGCGCCCGGCCAATTTTGGATTTTCCCGATCGCAAGCAAAGAAAAACTGCATCAGGTCATTACTGCCAATGGAAATGAAATCCAGCAAAGGTAGTAAATTATCCAATTGCCAGATCAAAGCCGGAACCTCCAACATGGTTCCCACAAGAATCTTTTTCGGCAACGGACTTTTACGTTTTTTCTGACGGTCAATTTCCTTTTGCAGAATATTCCGGGCCATTTTAAATTCGGACACATCGGAAATCATCGGGAACATAATGCTCAATTCCCGTCCTGCCGCCGCATTCAACAAAGCGCGCACCTGATAACGTAACAAAGCCGGACGGTCAAAAGCAATACGAATTGCCCGCCAGCCCAACGCCGGATTAGCCTCATCTTCCCGCTTTAGAAAAGACACCGGCTTATCACCGCCAATATCCAATGTACGGAACACAACCGGCTTACCATCTGCCGCATTTAGTATATCTCGGTAGAAATCCGACTGCGGCCCAACCCGTGGCAGAGAATCGCTCACCATAAACTGGAATTCTGTGCGAAACAGTCCCACGCCACTGGCACCTGACCGCTGCAAAGCTTCCATATCCATGCTCAGGCCCGCATTAAGCAACAGCTCGACCTCAACCCCATCTAAAGTCACCGAAGGCTGGTCCCGTAACGCCTCATATTCTGCCAATAGGACATCGCGGGATTTAATATTCTCTTGATAGCTCTGCAGAATTTCCGGCGGAGGAGAAAAATAAACAATACCCTCAACACCATTCACAATCACCCGTTCGCCCTGGGCCACGGTCTTCACCGCATCGCCCATCTGCCCTACCATGGGAATGCCCAATGCCCGGGCAACAATCGACACATGGGCCGTTGGTGCGCCATTCTGAAGAATAACCCCGCAAAGTTTCTCCCGGTCATAATCCAGCAGGTCCGCCGGTCCCATATTATTAGCCACCAGAATAACCTTGTCCGGCAGATTATCCGAGGCCGCCGATCCGATGCGCCCCATCAAATGCCGGTTCAGCCGATTGGCCAGATCATCCAGATCACTCAAACGTTCGCGGAGATAAGGGTCGGTCATCTTCTCCATGCGCATCCGGTTGTTAAGCTGAACTTGCTCCACCGCCGCTTCGGCCGTCAGACCCGTGTCAATGATGTCTTCAATTTTGCTTTGCCAACCTTTGTCTTTGGCAAACAACATATAGACATCCAGAATTTCTTTATGTTCGCCCTGATGACGCACATCCTCCGCCGACATCATTTCTTCAATTTGATTTTGCAAATCTTCCAAGGCGGTCCCAAGGCGTTTTTTTTCCAAGGGCATGTTATCCGTCAGATGCTTAACCACCTCGATCGTCGGCTCATGAAATACAGCAACCCCTTCGGCCAGCCCCTCGGCAAAAATCACCCCTTCAAAACGGGAGGTGGCCGCCCGCTCCAACGTGGCTTCCTGTTGCTCCAACGGATCAAAAAGATCACCGCTCGCCACCAGTTCCGCCAAAACCATCGCCACCGTTTGCAGAGATTCTTTTTCTTCCTGCATATATTGACGCTGGGTTTTATTCTGCACGACCAAAACGCCGACCACTTTGCCGGACCGCATGATAGGAACTCCCATCAAGGAATGGTAAATCTCCTCTCCGGTTTCCGCACGATAGACATATTTCGGATGTTTTTGAGCATTAGACAGACTGAGGGGCAGGCCCGTCATCGCAATATGACCCACAAGACCTTCGCCGATGCGCAATCTGGTCTTGTGAACCGCCGTTGCGTTCAGTCCTTCGGTGGCAAAAAGTTCGAGAATCTCACCGCCACGCATAAAATATACCGAACACACTTCGGCAATCATATTGCTGGCAACAAGCCGTACGACTTCGGTCAAACGTTGCTCGGCTTTACCGGCACCCGCCATGATTCCATGCAAGCGTCTTAATAATTGACGCGGTGCATTACTAACCGGAGTCACACTTCCCCTCCTTATGATTACCCAAAAGCCTCATCCCCCTAATGCTGTATTCCAGGATAGAATATATTGTATCTTATCAACCAGGAGATAAATAATCTACTGCCTGTTCAACCAAATCGTCAATAATCTTCTGTGTCGGCTGCTCACTTTTGACAGTTCCGACAATTTGTCCGGCCATAAGAGAGCCTGCCTCTACATCTCCGTCAATCACGGCTTTACGTAAAGCACCGGCCCAATAATGTTCGATTTCCAACTGCGCTTCTTTCATATCCAATTCACCGGACTGATGGCGAGTAATGATATCTCGTTGAGCATTCATGAAAGCTTCTGAGGCTTTATTTTTCAACGCTCGTACCGGAATCACGGGAAAACGCGGGTCCAGTTGCACCGATATTATGGCATCCCGGCTGTTGCCGCGCATAAAGGCTTTCTTGAATTTTTCATGGGCAATCGATTCCTCTGCACAGACGAAAAGCGTACCAAGTTGAACCCCAGACGCACCCATTTCCAGATAAGCCGCCAGAGTTTCCCCCCGGCCAATGCCGCCAGCAACAAAAACCGGAACGTCTTTAACATGAGGTAAGATTTCCTGCGCCAGAACCGATGTGGATACCGGACCAATATGGCCACCGGCTTCGGAACCTTCGACGATGATCGCATCCGCACCGGACCGGATCAATTTTTTCGCTAGAATTAAAGCTGGCGCAAAACAGATAACTTTCGCCCCGCCTTCCTTCAACCGTTTAATATCCACGGCTGCCGGAATACCACCGGCCAACACCACATGGGATACTTTATGAGTCAGACAAACATCAATAAGGTCGCTGATGGCCGGATGCATCGTAATCAGATTAACCCCAAAAGGTTTATCTGTCATAGCACTTGTGGCCGTAATTTCCAGATCCAGCAATTCAGGTGTCATACTACCACAGGCAATGACGCCAAAACCACCAGCATTGGAAATGGCCGAAACCAGGTTACGTTCGGAAACCCAGCTCATGGCCCCGCCCAAAATAGCATGCTCAACACCCAGGAAATCTTTTCCCCGTTGCCACAATTCCGCCAGACGTGCTTGACCCGAACTCTTCATTTACCCATTTCCTTTTATGAAATTTTATCCTGCAATCATTTCTGACC
The DNA here is from genome assembly GCA_016764855.1 of Emcibacter sp. GTDB lineage: Bacteria > Pseudomonadota > Alphaproteobacteria > Sphingomonadales > Emcibacteraceae > Paremcibacter. Next base: position 723 of record JAESRB010000209.1, on the reverse strand, counting down.
GATAAGTAATTTTAATTATTCCTGGTCAGAATCCAGGCCAAATACCGTATGCAAGGCCCGAACAGCCAATTCATAATATTCTGCTCTGATCAGCACACTGATTTTAATTTCAGACGTAGAAATAACCTGAATATTGATGCCCTTTGCTGCCAACGTTTCAAACATACGCGCCGCGACACCCGCATGGGACCGCATGCCCACACCGATCACGGAAATCTTGACCACTTCCGTATCGGACATCAGCTTGGCATATTTTACGTGACCCGTGGCTTTTAGAATTTCCACAGCCCTCGTCACATCATTTTCCGGCACCGTAAAGGTCAGATCGGTTTTCTTGCCATCCTCGGAAATATTCTGAATGATCATATCCACATTGATATTACCATCCGCCAAAGGTCCAAAAATTTCCCCGGCGATTCCGGGTGTATTTTCCACCCCTACCAAGGTGATTTTAGCTTCGTTTTTGGCATAGGCTATGCCACTGACTACTTGTTTTTCCACAATTTCATCCTCATCCACAACCAGAGTTCCGGGGCTATCTGTAAGACTTGATAATACCTGAATCCGCACACCGTGGTTCATGGCCATAGCAACAGAACGGGTTTGCAATACTTTGGCTCCAAGCGACGCCATTTCAAGCATTTCTTCATACGTTATTTTATCCAGCTTGCGCGCATTAGGCACAATCCGCGGATCGGTGGTATACACCCCCTCCACATCCGT
>JAESRB010000208.1 GCA_016764855.1 Emcibacter sp. | reverse complement strand
TCCGCTGGAACATCATGCCACATGGAAACATGTTGATTGCCCTTCTTGTGGTAAAGCAGCCCGGCGCGAAACAGATACGTTCGATACCTTCATCGATTCATCTTGGTATTTTGCCCGTTTTTGTTCTCCAAAATCGGAAGACCCCGTGGATACAGCAGCGGCGGACTACTGGTTGCCGGTGGATCAATATGTCGGCGGTGTCGAACATGCGATCCTGCATCTGCTCTATTCCCGTTTTTATACCAGAGCCATGAAAGAAATCGGCCTCTCCTCTATGACGGAGCCTTTTGACGGCCTGTTCACACAGGGCATGGTCTGCCATGAAACTTATAAAGACCCGGCGGGGAACTGGGTCTTGCCCAGTGACCTTATCTGGGAAGAAGACAATAAAACCGCCCGGACAGAATCCGGTGAGCCGGTCACCATTGGCCGATCCATAAAAATGTCCAAATCCAAGAAGAATGTGGTCGATCCAACAGAAATCATTGACCAATACGGCGCGGATACCGCCCGTTGGTTCATGCTGTCCGACAGCCCACCTGAACGGGATCTGGAATGGACCGAAGAAGGCGTCGAAGGCGCTTGGCGGTTCAGCCAAAGATTATGGCGCACCGTGACAAATGGCATAGAAGGCCTGGCCGAGGTGACAACGACCCCCTCTGACTTCAGTAAAGCCGCACAAAATTTACGCCGGATGACCCATGTCAGCATTGATACCGTTGGCCGGGATATTGAGGATTTCCACTTCAACAATACGGTTGCCCAGATTTATAAATTCACCAATGCCATATCAGCCTTTAAATCAGACGGTTCTGACGGCGATATCTTTGCCCTGCGTGAAGCCATAACAACCGTTGTACAGCTTATCGCCCCCATGATGCCCCATCTCGCCGAAGAAATGTGGCAGGAAATGGGTCATCAGGATTTGGTGACCAACTGTGCTTGGCCCACGGCTCAGGCGGAATTGATGCAGCAAAATACTGTCACGATCGCCATTCAGATCAAAGGCAAGCTTAAAGATACCATTGAGGTCGCCAAAGATATGGACAAGGCCGAGGTAGAGAAAATAGCATTGCCCCGCGAGAAAATACAAAAAGCGGTGGGTGACAATCCTATTCGTAAGGTTATTGTGGTACCAAACCGTATCGTCAATATTGTGATATAAGGAAAATGCAATGAGGTTTTGTCTGCTTCTGATATCTGTCCTGCTCTTATCCGCTTGTGGTTTCAAACCCATGTACGGGCAGTTCTCAGATGGCGAAACCGACCTTAGGGATGTGATGGCTAATATTCGCGTGGCCAGCATCACTGAACATGGCCGTGCCTCCCGCATTGGACAGGTCATTCGCAATGACCTTATGGACCGATTGACACCTTTTGGCGAAACCGGAGCAGCAGAATATATCCTGACGGTGACTTTTCTGGTCGAGGAACATGGATATGGCATTCGCGAAGATGAGAGTGTGACCCTGCAAAATCTAAAATTGGTCACGGCCTTTCAATTAGAAGAAGTCGCCACGTCAAAAATCATTCTGGATTCTGCGGCGCGGGCTTTGGTCACTTATGACTTGGCCCAATCGGATTATTCCAATATGATCGCAAGGAATGCCTCTCTGAAGCGCTTGGCACAGGATGTTTCCAACCAAATGTCCACACGAATCGGCGCGTTTTTCAGCAAGAGTCAAAACCTCACAGACTCCAAGACCAAAGAACAGCCGTAAATGAAATTAAACAAAAACGACATCACCGCACAAATCCGGCAGCTCAACCCGGCCTATCGTGCAGTGCTGATCTATGGCCGTGACGAAGGTCTGGTTCGCGAACGGGCGGACAAAATTGCCAAACAGATAGTTGAAGACCTGCGCGATGCCTTTTTGGTGGCCAATATTTCCCCAGATAAATTAAAATCAGAGCCCTATCTTTTGGCGGATGAGGCCGCTGCCATCTCCATGATGGGCGGACGGCGAGTTATCCGCATCGACGGTGCCGCTGAAAATGTGACAGAGGCCGCAAAATCTTTTCTCTCAAACCCCATCGGCGATGGACTTGTAATCATCACCGCTGGCGGGATACGCGCCACATCCGCACTGGTCAAGCTGTTCAACAGTGCGAAAAATGCGGCGGCCATTGCCTGTTATGAAGATACGCAGGCAGATGTTCAAAATCTTATCTTAGAAGTTATGGCACAGCATAATATGGCCATAGACCCGGAGGCAACGGCCTATCTGCAAAATAATCTGGGTGGCGACAGAATGGTGTCCCGGGGAGAGCTGGAAAAGCTCGCACTCTATATGGGCCAAAGCGCAGACCGTCTAACAGTCACCTTAACGGATGCCCGCGCCTGTGTCGGGGACAGCGGCACCTTGACACTTGATATGATCGCCATTGCCACAACCGGAGGCGACTTAAAGGTTCTGGACGAAACCATGTTTAAGGCTTTCATCAGAGGCGAAAGCCCGATTCCAATTTTACGAAATGTGGCCCGACGCTTACAAAAACTCCATCTGATACGGGGCAGTATGGATAGAGGCATATCCGCAGATCAAGCGGTCAAGGCCGTGGTCTATAGCCCCTATTCTCCAGAAAAACGATCCCTTCTGGGACAGATTGGTAAATGGTCCATCGGTAAATTATCCAACGCCTTGGATATTGTCATGGAAGCCGAAGCGGAGTGCAAAATTACCGGCTTACCCGCAGAAGCCATATGCGCCCGTGCCTGTCTGCGAATTGCCAATGCGGCCCGCTTCTAAAAAATAAAACAGACCATTATAATTGGCCAAGCCTAATAATCCCGTCTGATAGGCCCAGTCTAATCCTAAAACCCCAATCTAAAAGTTAGATCTAATAGGCAGGTTTTCGCTTGTTTAAAAAGGCATCTACGCCTTCTTTATGGTCCGGCCCGTCAAAGGCATCCATAAAAATAGCTTCGGACTGGGCATCATCATCGCGGACACCCGATTGAATACGCTTGATGAGCTTCTTAATTTCCAGCAGGCTATGGGAGCTGTTATTCAAAAGAAGCCCGCAATAATCCCGCACGTTCTTCTCCAAATCCTCCGGCGCGCAAACTTCATTGATCAGCCCCATTCCCCACGCTTTATCCGCATCAATAATTCGGGCAGAGAATAAAATATCCCGAGTCGCCGCCGGACCCACCTGTTCCAAAAGCCGCCGGGTATCGGACAGGCCATAAACCAGACCCAGTTTGGCAGGCGTGATACCATAACGGGATTTTGTATCCCCAAAACGCATATCACAACTGAGTGCCAAAATGCAGCCGCCCCCAACACAGGCCCCTGCAATCATGGCAAGGGTCGGCTTGGTAAAATCCTCCAACGCCGTACAAGCCGCCCGAATCGCCCGACGATTATCGTCGCGGGCCGCCCGGTCATCCATGAATCTCTCAAATTCGCTCATATCCGCCCCGGCACAAAAAATATTGGGGACTGCCGAACGTAGAATCAGGATTTTAATCTCCGAATCATTTTCCGCACGACGCACCAAATCGGGGATGGCACGCCACATATCAATATTCAGCGCATTCTTCCGATCGGGCCGATTAAGGGTGAGCCAGGCAATATGATGATCTTTTTCCAGATATATAAGCTTTTTTGTCATAGTGATTACCATAACCGAACAATCTGCAAAATAAAGCAAAAGATTACGTGTCTGAGAATTTGGTCATGACCTGAACTTTATTGCCCATCCCCAGATAAGTCATCCGGTCAAAGCTCGTGGCATAGGCAAGGGCAATCCCCCGCCCCCTACAGGTTTGATTCGTGGATAAATCCATATTCAAATAGAGATTAAAATCGAATCCCCGTCCCTGATCTTCGATTAAAAACGAGAGGTAGCCGTCTTTTTCTTCACAAAGCACCTCCACATATCTGTCTTTATATTTGGGCAAGGCCAGACGGCGCTCAATCTCAGTCTGGTAGGCATCCTGCTCCATCAATCGTAATTTTTCCCCGCTGGTCATATCAAGATTACCATGTTCAATAGCATTAGCCAGCAATTCAAAAAGGCCAAAGGCAATACGGTCCGGCTCCCTACAAGCAAGGGATAACATATGACTCAGGTCTGCAGCCTGCTCAAATGTCCTGATACGGAATGCCTGTCGGGTGATGGTATGAATGGTCGGGATCGGCCCCTCCTGATGAGATACAACTAATGCGTTCATTATATATATACGCATTATGCCTTAATATATAAATACAATAGGCTACTCATATTTCAACTTTATTAATATTTTACCGAAAAACCGCTCAATACATAGACATTTCCTCATAAAACAGCCTATTCCCCTCCTATTTATAGATAATTTTCTATAAATT
>JAESRB010000207.1 GCA_016764855.1 Emcibacter sp. | reverse complement strand
GAAGGCAATGGATTTTGTTGCCATTAACGGGCGCAGCATGACCATGCCCAGCAAAGTCAGGCCGGAGGTGAACAGGCTTAGCACGGGACCCGGTAGAAAATGCCAGCTTTATGCCGTGGCTGGTGGCAACCGCTTTGCTACATTCGGCCATTGTGGTGGAAAAACGCGACACGCTGAAAAGCTGGACGGTTTTGCTGGCGATCATTGCTTTTTCCTTTAGCTTGCTTGGTACATTCATTGTCCGGTCCGGCATCATTACCTCTGTTCATGCCTTTGCCACTGATCCAGAGCGGGGCATGTTCATTCTGATGTTCTTAGCCCTTGTCATTGGCGGTAGCTTCCTTCTGTTTGCCCTGCGATCTGACCGATTACAAGCCGGGGGATTATTTGCCCCCGCCAGCCGGGAAAGCGGCCTTGTGATCAATAACCTGTTTCTGTCCGTGGCGGCGGCAGTGGTTCTTTATGGCACCCTGCATCCCCTGATCAGTGACGCGTTGTTCAATGTTAAGTCTTCGGTTGGTGCGCCGTTCTTTAATCTGGTCTTTGGCTATCTTATGATTCCGTTGGTGCTGGTCATGGGAATTGGCGTTCATCTGAAATGGAAACGAGCCAATCTGTGGCAGGTAGCCGGACGACTGAAGGCCATCGCCGGACTGTCTGTCCTTGCGGCGTTAATGACCCTCTATATCACCTACGGCGGGGAGATCATGCCTGCCGTCTGGATGGGTATTGGCGTCTGGTTGCTGCTGTCCATGCTTCAGGAATTGGGCCAAAGAATTAAATTATTTCAAGTCCCGCTCGGCAATAGCTTTGGCCGCCTGTTCCGCCAACCCCGGTCCAGTTGGGGCATGAGCCTTGGCCATTTGGGCTTTGCCGTTGGCCTCATCGGTATTGTCGCCACGTCTTCATGGAATCTGGAAGAACAGAAAGTCATGTCCATCGGGGATAAAATGACCATTGGCGAGTTTCAACTGACGTTGGATGATGTTGTCGCCATTGCCGGACCAAATTACAGCGCCGTACGGGGTATCATTAGCGTAACGAATCTGGACGGGGCCAGTTTCATGGCCTATCCTGAAAGCCGCACCTATATATCATCGCCCATGACCACGACGGAGGGCGCGGTGGAAACCAGCCTGTCTGGCGACCTGTTCATTGTCATCGGCGACGCCCAAAGTCAGGATCTGGGACAAAGTCAACGTCCGGGGCGTTGGGGTGTCCGGGTCTATTATAAACCCATGCAGATCTGGTTATGGATCGGGGCAACCATCATGGTCATTGGCGGCATCATATCGCTGAGCGACCGCCGCTACCGCATTGGCTCACCCCAAGTAAAGAAATCGTCCAGAAAGCCTGTTCATGTCCGTTAAAAGATTTATCCCTCTGTTTGTTTTTGCCGGAATTTTTGTTGCTTTCATGATCGGCTTGACCCTGAATCCGAGAGAAGTTCCTTCTGCCCTGATCAACAAGGCACCGCCGGAATTTTCCCTGCCGCCACTTGAAGGGGCCGGCATTGGCCTAAGCAATAACGACCTGATGGATAAAGAAAATATTATCATTGTGAATTTCTTTGCCTCATGGTGCGGACCTTGCCGGGTGGAACATCCCGCCCTTGAACAGCTTGGTAAAATTCCGGGGGTCAAATTATATGGCATCGCCTATAAAGACCGACCCAAGAACAGCCTCAGCTTCCTGAAAAGCCTCGGCAATCCCTATAGCAAGATCGGCGCTGACCTAAAGGGCCGCGCCGCCATCAACTGGGGCGTCACCGGCACACCGGAGACCTTTATTCTGAAAGACGGTATCATCCGCTATCAGCATATTGGGCCGATCCATGACATCCAGATGACCGATAATATTCTGCCCACGCTCCGCCAACTTGCCAAGGAGAACGGCTCATGAGATTGCTCCTGATTGGACTGTTCATGATGTTCAGCCTGAATGCCGCCGCCATTGGCGTTGATGAAGATCGGCTGTCTATTCCGGCCCAAGAGGCCCGTGCCCAGAACATCATGAAACAATTACGCTGTCTGGTCTGTCAAAATCAATCTATCGTTGAATCCGATGCGGGACTCGCCGTGGATCTGCGGGCCATCGTACGGGAACAAGTCCTTGCGGGTCAAAGTGATGAGCAGATTCTTGACTTTATGACCAGCCGTTATGGGGATTGGATATTGTTGAAGCCACCCTTCAAAACCGCGACCCTGTTGCTCTGGCTTGGGCCAATACTCCTGTTGCTAATTGGCGGATTTTTGGTTTTTCGCTATATCAGGCAAAAACCGGAGAAAGCCATGCCCCCCCCTTTAAACCCGGAAGAAAAAGAGCGTCTGAAACATATCATGGGAGATGAAGAATAATGTTATTCTGGATCATACTCACCATTTGTTTTCTCATCGCCGTTGCTGGTATACTTTTACCATTATTCCGTTACCGGAATGAAAATACGGCCCCCAAAAGCCATGCCCAAAATATCACGGTATATAAGGCACAGCTACGGGAGCTGGCCGCAGATCAGCAAGCAGGCCTGTTGAATGAGACCGAGGCTGCATCAGCCCGTCTGGAGATTGAACGCTGTTTGCTCAAGGCCGCTGAACAGGAACAACAAGGCGCTGACCACCAACGCGCCACGGGTACATCACGGATTTTTCTGGCCGTTATAACCATCATTATCTTGCTCGGTGCCGCTGGTTTTTACCTGACCATTGGAACGCCCGGCATGCCAGATTTCCTGCTGAAGGATCAGAAGCATTCTGTCGCTAAACAAGCCGAAAAAGATGCTCTGTCAGTTAATAAAACCCGCGAAGTCATCAAAATACAAGCCCACCTCATCCAGAATCCATCCGATGCGACGGCCTGGCATGCTCTTGGCCAATATCAGAGTGACCTGAACAGACGGGCCGAAGCGGCGAAGGCCTATCAACGGTGGTATGAGTTGGAGCCAGACAATATCAATGCTGCTGTGACTTACGGTGAAAGTCTGATCATGTTCAGCGAAGGCCGTGTTGGACCTGCAGCGCTCTTAATGCTGAAACGCGCCCGCAAAATACAGCCCCGCAATCCGGCAGTGCGCCATTATCTGGCACTGGCCCAATATCAGGCCGGCAATGTTGAACTGGCCTTGGCACACTGGAAGAAGCTGGCCGCTGATAGCAAACCAGGCGCCCCGTGGCTGCGTCAGCTGAACAGCTGGATTGGGCAAGCTGAAAGAGACTTGGGCTTACGCCCCGCCATGAATAATCCTGCTATGAATAAAATGGCTGCCCCGCGCCTGAGTCGTGAAGAGCAACAAGCCATTGCCGAGATGTCCTCCGCCGAACAGGCCCAGATGATCAAAGGCATGGTTGGACGTTTACAGGAAAAAATGGAACAGGACCCGACAAATATCGAAGGTTGGTTCCGATTGGCAAAGGCCTATACCGTGTTGGGCCAGAAAGAAGATGCCATAAAATCTCTGAAAACGGCGCTTGAGCATGCACCCGATGACCGCAAAAGCCAGATTAAAAAACAACTGGAAGTTTTGACAAAACAAGAGTAAAATATGCTCAGTATAAATTGGCTCACAGAAAAGTGACCCTTATCCCTTCAGAAAGACCGGGTATATTATTCATAATACTGTTAGTAATATATTAGCTATTACTAACCTATATTTGGTTTTGTCATGAAAGTTTCAACGAACTCACATTTGCTATCCTCTTTGGTTTCCCTGATTGACCCCAATCAGCGCGGCCAACAACAGGCGTTGCAGGAACAGCAAGACAATCGTCAGAAACAAACCCAAGAGACAGCTTCACAAACCCCCAAAGTCGCCCGACAAGATAAAATCGATGCCAACCGGGATGCCTTGCGGAAACTTCAGGAACGTCTGAAGACCGACAAACTTGAAAAGCTGAAGACAGAACTGTCTCTGGAAAAAATTGATGACCGGAATAAAACTGGCGGCGTTAATCTTAATCTACGGGAAAGTTTCGGCAACGGCAACCGCCCTGCAAATACCAGGCCTGGTCAGATTATTGATATCAGAGTATAGGGCCAGCATACCTAGGCCAAGCCCCAGACACCTCCTCCATATCCCTTATCACAGGCGATAAGAAGCAAAAGCGTCACGCTCAGTCGGCTTTATCTTCCTCAACATCCATATATTTCATTAACATGGGCATTTGCGCCATCATGAACAGCAGCCCCATGGGCATAAACACCCATAACTTGGTCGCAATCCACGTATCAAACGCAAAATTCCGGTGAATAACCTCGTTCAAAACAGCGTTGAAAATATAAAATAGCCCAAAACGGAAAGAGAGCTTTTTCCAAGCATCATCCGGCATGGGAGGAAAGCCCGCCTCAAAGACATTCTTCAGGAAGAATTTACCAAAAGCCAAGCCGCCCAACAAAGCGATCGCAAAAAAGCTATAGAGAATGGTGGGTTTTAATTTGATAAACAGATCATTATGGAAATAAATGGTCGCCCCGCCCAAAATCCCCACAAGCCCCCCTGAAATCCATAGAATCAGGCCAATCTTCTTAAACACAATTTTCGAGGCAATCATCGATCCAACCATAGCGGCCATGAATACCTTGGTCGCAAGATAGACGCTTTCCATATCCTTGGCATCATAGG
>JAESRB010000206.1 GCA_016764855.1 Emcibacter sp. | reverse complement strand
ATGAAGCCGGCTTCGACTTCTTCTTCTTCTAGAGAATAGTTGATTTCCATATTGACCTTGCCTTCGATAAGCTTGGCGCGACAGGTACAACATACACCGCCTTTACAGGCAAAGGGCAGGTCGGCGCCTTGTTCCAGTGCGGCGTCTAGAATATTGCCACCGCCCATATCAAGTTCAAATTTAAACTCATCGCCGTCTATAATCACAGTGATGTTACTCATTTTACCGGCGAGGTCTGTTTTCTCCTCAATGTCGGCCTGTTTCTCACCTTGACTTGCGGTGGGGGAGGTGAAGAGTTCGAAATGGATGGTGTCTTTTTTCTGTCCGCGTTTTTGCAGCGTGTGGGACACGTCATTGATCATTTCTTCTGGGCCGCAGAGATAAACCTCATCGGCACCGCTGGCCGGAATCAACCGATCCATGACTTGCAGGGCTTTTTCTCCAGTAATCCGACCGGAAAAAAGTTCTATTTCCTGTTCTTCCCGGGACAGGACATTGATCATATTGAACCGACTGATATAGCTGTTTTTCAGGTCGATCAGCCCCTCTCGGAAGATAATGGATTTGCGGTTACGGTTACCATAAACCAGCGTGAAGGTACTTTTCGGTTCATAGGCCAGAATAGTACGGATAATGGAAATCAGCGGTGTGATGCCACTACCTGCGGCAAAGCCCACATAATGTTTCTCATGATCCTTATCCAGATGGGTGAAGAAATTTCCCATAGGGGTCATGACGTCAAGTGAATCGCCTTCTTTCAGGGTGTCATTGGCAAAACAGGAAAATAGTCCGCCTTTGATCTTTTTGACCGCGACCCGAAGCTCATCGTCATACAGACCGCTGCATATGGAATAGGATCGGCGGGTGTCTTCACCACCAATGACGGTCTTTAACGTCAGATATTGACCGGCATTATATTGATATTGCTCATGCAGCGCGGAAGGAACCTCAAAGGCAATAGAGACCGTATCATCAGTCTCCTGACGGATATTGGAAATTTTGAGCGAATGAAAAACTGGCATTATATTAACCCTGATTTTTTATCTTATATTATATACATTTGAAGTAGTCGAATGGCTCCAGACAATCAAGGCAACGGTAGAGGGCCTTGCAGGCTGTTGAGCCAAACTCACTGATTTGCTCGCTGTTATTTGATTTGCATTTTGGACAGGATATTTTTTTCTGTCCGCCAAATAAAACGCTTTTGTTGCTGGTTGTTTTTTCCGGTGGAGCAATACCGTATGCTTCCAGCTTTTGTTTGCCGGCGTCTGTCATCCAGTCCGTTGTCCAGGCCGGGGAAAGTTTAGTCGTGACAATAGGATCAGGATAGCCGTGGTTTACGAGTGTTTCTTTGATCTGCTCTTCCAGCATATACATGGCCGGGCAGCCGGAATAGGTCGGAGAAATGATAATCTCCAGCAGCCCGTCATTGCTTTCCTGTACATCACGGGCAATCCCCAGATCGACAATGGACAATACCGGAATTTCCGGGTCCTTTACCTCTTCGAGTATAGCCCAAACTACAGCAGGATCAAAATTTTTCGATGTTGAGGTCACTTTTTTTACCACTCACATCCCGGATAACGGCGTTGTAAATATTGCATTTCGGTAATGATATAACCGAAATGCTCCGTATGAAGTCCTTCTGATTTGCTGCCCAATTGTGCCCAATCATTGGTGGGAACGGTCAAGGTAGCTCTCGTCAGTACTTCAGATATTTTCTGATCCCATGGAGTTTTCAAGGTTGTGACGTCAACGGATATACCATCGGTCAGCAACATGTTTTCCGCGTCTGTCATGGTGAATAGCTCGCCGGTAAAAATCCATAGATCATCGATAGATTTCTGGACTCGGGTATGACTTTCTTCGGTGCCATCACCCAGCCGGATCAACCATTCACTACTGAACCGCAGATGATAGGTGACTTCTTTCAGGGATTTCGTCCCGATAGCGGCTAATTCAGCATCCGTAGAGGTGGCGAGGGCCTTGAAAAACAGCTCGTTATAAGCACTCATAAAGAACAGGCGGACAATCGTGTCGCCCCAGTCGCCGTTGGGGATTTCGGTCAGCAGGGCATTGCGGAAGTCCCGTTCGTCCCGCAGATAAGCGAAATCATCTTCGGTTTTGCCTTCGCCTTGTGTCTTTGCGGCATAGCTGTAAAGTTCACGGGCTTGCCCGATCATATCAAGAGCGCAATTCATCAGGGCCATTTCCATTTCAATGGCGGGGGCGCGGAAGCACCATTCGGACATGCGGTGTCCAATGATCAGGCCGTTGTCGGCGATCTGTGCGGTATATTGAACAAGGGCGTCTTGTTTGGAAAGCTCAGTCATATGTTTAACTCCTATCATATCAGACAAAATTACATTTTGCCCGCACCTTTGGGGATGTCATAGAATGTGGGATGACGATAGATTTTATCGTCTGCTGGTTCAAACAGGCTTTCTTTGTCTTCCGGTTTGGAGGCTGTGATAACATTGGACGGCACAACCCAGATGCTCACACCTTCGCTACGGCGGGTATAAACGTCACGGGCGGCTTCCATTGCCATTTCTGAATCGCTGGCATGGACGCTGCCGCAATGTTTATGGTCAAGCCCGGCTTTGCTGCGGATGAACACTTCCCAGAGGGGCCATTCTTGTTGGTTGGCTTTGTCAGTCATGTTTTAAATCCTTCTAAATCCTGTTTTAAGACATAGCCTGTGGCTCAGGCGACTTGTTTTTTCTGTTGTTTTTCGGCATAGGCGGCGGCGGCTTCACGAACCCAAGCACCCTCTTCATGGGCCTTGATATGGTTGGCAACCCGCTGTTTGTTGCAGGGGCCGTTGCCTTTGATCACATTGGCAAATTCATCCCAGTCGATTTGGCCGAAATCATAATGGCCGCGTTCCTCATTCCATTTCAGGTCCGGGTCGGGGAGAGTGATGCCAAGAAATTCCGCTTGCGGGACAGTGGCATCGATAAATTCCTGACGCAGTTGGTCGTTGGATTTCTTTTTGATTTTCCATTTCATGGATTGGGCCGAATGGGGAGAGTTAGCATCATTCGGGCCGAACATCATCAGGGAAGGCCACCAGAAACGATTGACGGATTCTTGCAGCATTTCTTTCTGCTCATCGGTGCCTTTGGATAAGGACAGCAGCAGCTCATAGCCTTGACGCTGGTGGAAACTTTCTTCCTTACAGATCCTGACCATAGCTCTTGAATAAGGGCCATAAGAGGTGCGTTGCAGTGATATTTGGTTAACAATCGCAGCACCATCAACCAACCAGCCAACAGCACCAATATCCGCCCAATTTAAAGTAGGATAGTTAAAAATTGATGCATATTTAGCAGTACCCGTTTGCAAGGCCTCAATCATTTCACTACGAGTAACCCCCAACGTTTCAGTAGCACTATATAGATATAGCCCATGACCGCCTTCATCTTGAATTTT
>JAESRB010000205.1 GCA_016764855.1 Emcibacter sp. | reverse complement strand
TCGTCGTACCTAAGTCAATTCCGATAACTTTACCCATACTATCCTCTATCTTCAATAAGGACCCATCGTCAGCCATTATGGCCTGATTCTGTGATCCATCAATTATGTTCAGTGTTCATGGAGCTTATATAAGGCCATTTTTAATCACTGCAAGTGTGAAAAACAAGATTCTTTTATATTTTTGTCTTTCGTCGAGGATGGAATAACATTACTCTTCTGTAAATTTTAAATGTTTAAGGGAAAAACAGTGAAACTCATCTTCTCTATCATCCTCATCCTTGGTTCTATCTCCGTTTCTTTCGCAGAGGGAGGCGTTTTGTCCATACGTCAGGCGTGGGCGCGTCCTGTTATATTAATGAACCGTCCTGGAGCAGCTTATTTTACCATGCAGAATGAGTCCGGTGTGGCAGACAAGCTGATCAAAGCTTCTTCATCGCTTGCGGAGCGGATTGAACTCCATGTGCATAGGCATGAGGGGGGAATTATGAGAATGGAACAGGTGACAGATATTCCTGTTCCGGCACATGAGTCAACGATGGTAAAGCCGGGGGGGCTACCATTTAATGCTGTTTGGCTTGAAAAAGAAGTTGGCCGTGGGAGATGAACTGCCCTTGACCCTGACATTTTTTCATGCCGGAGAGATTAAGGTGAAGGCAGGGGTTATGAAAAATGCCCCTGAAATGCCTCATGATAAAATGCAGAATCATCAGATGGGCCATCAGAAGATGGATCACAGCAAAATGAATCATGATATGATGAAATAACAGCGCGGGGCGCGTATCGTGCAGCATGAACGGTCCTGTATGGGACGTTCGGACTTTCAACGCCGTTGTCTCACGTATTTTGTCTTTTCAATGTGATATTTCCCGTTACAGATTATATTGATAAATTCTCCGCAATAGGATTTTATTTCGCGGGATTTATTAGCATGATACGTATTACCCATGTGTAACGTGATGTAACTATATTGGGATAACGTAAATCTAATGCTACAAAAAAAAGTAAAATTTGACCGGCTTTTCTTGATGAAAATTCATGGCTATATATCCAGTTTCTTTCTTCCCATAGCCTGTCTTTATGTCCTGACAGGGACTTTGTATCTGTTTGATGTTCACGGGGAAAAAATAACGACTGATTATCTGCCGGATAGTCTTATGATCTTTCCACAGGGACAGGCCGAGGCCGAATCTATCATTGCTTCATTTCTGGAGACGGAAAAGCTGCCGTCGTTGCCGGATGATTATTCTTACCGGGAGGGGCAGCACCGCTGGATCGGATTGCGGGACGCTTATATACTATCTCACAAGGGGAGGAAGGGACGAAGGGGCGAGGTTGTTTTAACTCATCATGAACATGGATTTTGGCATCAAATGGTTTTGATTCATAAGGGCCATGGGGGACCTATTTATACTGTATTTGGTATATTATTGGGAATTAACCTGTTTCTGAGTCTTTTAACAGGGGCTGTTATCGTACTTAAAACCAAATTGATGAGAGATGTCGCTTATAAAATTATGCTTATCGGTTTGGTCACTTAGGTCACGGTCTATATGGTAAGTTAGTTGTATATAAGAGAATTTTGTAAAATATTATATATTTCTACCCTGAATATGGCGGGGGTTTAAATGCGATTAAACTTGAATATTAGCAAGTAATAATGTATAATAAGCCTATCAGTTAGGGCCGTGGTTGGTTAGTCCGTTACTAGCTGATATATGGGTGAACGCGCACCACGCCACGTTCGCCTCTTGATTTTGAGAATTTTGTTTTTCCCCATGTGATAATCACTTTATCATTGTCTGAATATATCAGACAGGGAAAGATAATTTTTGGGGAGGGCGGCTAATATGTCGCGTTCTCCAAAAAAGGAGCCGATGCTTTATGCACCGGCTTTTTTTATGAATTTATGGGTTTAAACTTTGGTATCTACATGATCCGTAGCGGCTTTTTTACTGCCTCTAGCCACGCCAACCATAGCAGGGCGGAGCAGGCGGTCTTTAATGACATAGCCTACTTGCATGACCTGTACGATGGTGCCGTCTTCTTTGCCAGTATCGGGCAGTTCAAACAGAGCCTGATGCAGGTCGTGGCTGAACTTATCACCTAGGGGGTCAATTTTCTTGATGTTATGGCGTTCCAGCATATTCAAAAGCTCACGCTCTGTCATTTCAATGCCTTCGACCAATGTTTTGGCATTTTCACCAAGGTCGGTATCTTCTGGAATGCTGTCCAAGGCCCGACGCAGATTGTCCCCAACACTCAATAGATCGCGGGCAAATGCGGTCATGGCATAATTCGCCGCATCGGCTTTTTCCCGGTCGGCGCGACGGCGCAGATTTGCAGTTTCCGCCACAGCCCGTAACAACCTGTCTTTCAGGGCTGCAATTTCGGTGACCGCTTCGGAAAGCTTGTCATCCTGAGTAGGCTCAGGCGTGACATTTTCTTCTGCTACGTCCACTTCCGGGGCTTCATTTTCAGTATTTTCGTTTTCAGTATTTTCGCTATTGTCCGTCATCATTCACATCTCAGATATTTTAAAGAGTTTTATTAATTACCGTTGTCGTCATAAAATTTTGCCAATTACCTTGGCAGTATAGTCCACAAGTGGGATTATACGGGCATAATCAATTCGTGTCGGGCCAATAACCCCGATCACACCAAGGATATTATTATTACCGTCCATATAGGGGGAAGCGATAACAGAAGAATCGGATAGGGAAAAGAGATTATTTTCCGAACCGATAAAAATTCGTACACCATCGGCCTCACGGGCACTTTCCAAAAGCTCTATAAGGTCCTTTTTGCTTTCAAGATCACTGAACAGATGGCGAATCCGTTCCAAATCATTGATGGCATCCATATTATCCAGAATTTTGGCCTGTCCGCGAATGATAAGATTATCTCTGGCGGCGCTTTTTCCGGATGTTTGTGTGCCGGCCCATACCGCAAGCCCCTGTTCTACTACGGAGCAAGTCAGACTATCAAGCTCGGCCTGTTGATCTTTGAGTTCCTGCTTAACCTGATCTCGGGCTTCCAGAAATGTCCGGCCGACCAACCGGGCGTTCAGGTAATTTCCTGCTTGGCTGAGGGCAGAAGGTGTCAGACCGATAGGAATCTTGATCAGCCGGTTTTCCACATCGTCGCCTTCGTTGACCATAACGACAAGGGCTTGGCCGGGGCTAAGAAAAACAAATTCCATATGCTTGAGGGGCAGGTCGCTTTTCGGTGCAATAACCATGCTGGCGCATTGGGACAGGCCGGAGAGCATGGTTGTGGCCCGTGTCAAAAGATCTTCTACATTCTGGCCACTCTCTTGGCATTCCACACGGATAGTGGTCCGTTCCTCCCGAGAGAGGTTCCCCATTTCCAGCATGCCATCGACAAAAAGCCTTAGGCCAATATTTGTGGGAATCCGGCCTGCTGATTTATGAGGAGAAAATATAAGCCCGCTGTTTTCAAGATCGGCCATAACATTACGAATGCTCGCCGGGGATAGCGGACGTGACAGAGGGTTATTCAGTTTTTGACTCAGCGTACGCGAACCTACTGGCTCACCCGTCATAATGTAGGTGTCCACAATTTGCCGGAATATGGTCCGCGACCTCTGGTTCAAATCTTCTATCAACATTTTATCAACCCTAAATGTAGGCTTTCATATGATTGATTTCAATGGGGCGGTGCAATTAAATTTTATGTCAGATATTACGTGTCAGGAGATTTCTTATGGACAATAATTGATGGGTTCTGAGGGCAAAACGAAAAATACCACAGGCGGGTCTTGCTGAATTAACAGATGTCTCTCGGCAAAGGATCAATGGGATCGAAACCGGTGAATATGGCCCCGGTTTACCTCTGACCTTTGAGCTGGAGAGTATTTTTGGAAAAAAGATTGAGGAAATTTTCTTCCCTTAATCCATCTTAATCTATAGAAGAGGGGATAAATGTAATCAGATTTTCAGGAGAGACTATATGCGACCTTCAGGCCGTGCCAATGACCAGCTACGTGAGGTAACTCTGGAAACGGGGTTTTCAAAACATGCCGAAGGATCATGTCTGATCAAATTTGGGGATACTCATGTGCTTTGTACGGCGACTTTAGAAGATAAAGCACCGTCCTTCCTGCGGGATACAGGCAAAGGTTGGGTAACAGCCGAATATGGCATGCTGCCCCGTTCTACCCATAGTCGTATGGGCCGGGAAGCCGCGCGCGGTAAACAATCCGGTCGGACTCAGGAAATTCAGCGCTTGATCGGACGGTCCTTGCGGGCTGTTGTCGATATGAAGGCATTGGGCGAACGGCAAATTCGTCTGGATTGTGATGTGATACAGGCAGACGGTGGGACGCGCACGGCTTCCATTACCGGGGCTTATGTAGCCATGGTACAATGTATGCAGCAGATGGTAAAAGACGGCAAATTGACAGAACTTCCCATCAAGGCACCAGTCGCCGCCGTATCTTGTGGTATCTATAAAGGTACACCGGTACTGGATCTTGACTATGACGAGGATAGTGTAGCAGAAACGGATGCGAATTTTGTGCTGACCGGCGACAATAAAATTGTTGAAATACAAGGAACAGCAGAAGAAAATCCGTTCACAGAGGAAGAATTTCTGCGCCTGATGCGTCTGGCCCGTATTGGGGTGGATCAGTTGGTTAAATTGCAGAATCAAGCTCTTGGACTTTAAGGTTGGTTGATATGACACGGAAATTCAACGCAGAAAAACTGGTGGTGGCCAGCCATAATAAAGGCAAGGTCCGGGAAATCAGTGCGTTGATGTTGCCTTT
>JAESRB010000204.1 GCA_016764855.1 Emcibacter sp. | reverse complement strand
GGTCTGCAATATCTGCACTGACTGAGGGTATGCAGGAAGGTTCTCAGGAGGGGGTTTCCGTAGTTGCCCAAATACTTGGTGGCAGGGACTTTAAACCCGGAGAAATAGCCAGTAGATTGTTTGAGGCAACTGTGGCTGGAGGTACGGTAGGTGTTGGATTTGGTGCAGCCGGAGGAACTGCACAGTCCCTCAGAAGAAGGGGTGAAGTTACGGAAGAAGTTACGGAAGAAGTTACGGAAGAACAAAAAGAACCAGAACCGACACTGCCGGAAGACATTGAGGCTGAACCAGTGGAGGAAGGAGCAATACTTCCAGAGGGTAAATTTACTCCAGAGGACTTTAAGGATGATGTGGACTTGGGGGTTGATGCTACTCCTGAATTAACTGAGGCAGAGTCGGCCCAACTCATTGAACCTGAAGAGAAAGAAAAACCCTTCAAGATTCAACCGAAGGTATTTCCAGAACCTAAAAAAGTCCCGGCTGAACCGACCCCCGAAGCTGTGTCCACACCACTAGCGGAGGGGGTAGTCTCTCCAACGGTTGAGCCGGGTTCTCAGGCCGTATCTCCCGAAAAACTTTCCCAGATGTTTGATGAATTTAGGGAGAAGATTCTGCCTACCAAAACAGCTGAACCAACTGTAACACCTGAACCAACCGTGGAAGTAGCTGCGGAACCAGAGGTTGCGGCTGCGGAGCCGGAGGTTGCGGCGAAAGAGGAGGTAACACCCGCAAAAGTTGAGGTGAAAGAAGAGCCGAAGGTTGAACCAGAACCTAAAGTCGAGGCAGTTGTTGAGCCAGTTGTTGAGGTGGAAGAAGAGGTTGAGAAGGAACCTGAGAAGTTGTATCTGGAAAAGGGTAGTGAGGAAGAAGCTGCACAGATAGCTGAGTTTGACAGGATGGCAGATGAGGGTTTTGTCGAGCAGGAAGATGAAAGTTCCAGCTTGAGTGAGGAGGACAAGGCAATACAGGAGGAAGACGATCTTGACATAGCCGCATCAAAGGGTAAGCCAACAGTAAAAGGTATTGGTCAAGAGGCTGTCCAGAAAGAAACTGAGACAACCTTTGGCAAGAGAACTGTGAGGAGGTTACTCAAGAACAATGCCCTCAAGATAGTAAGGACAGTTAAGGATTTACCGAATAACATGAAGGTAAAACTTATGACTGCCTTCCACGGTACACCCCATACTGTGAAGGAATTTAGTACAGAGAAAGTGGGGACAGGACAAGGCATGAATTACCAAGGTTGGGGACTTTATTTTGCTAGTAAGAAAAAGGTTGCTGATTGGTATAGAGAAACTGTATCTACTTATAGTAGATTTGAAGACAAACCTAAATCTGAAGGAGGAGTCTATCAAGTTGACCTTGCGCCAAAAGAAGATGAGTATCTTGACCTTGAAAAAAAGTTAAGCGAACAGGGTGATAAGGTTAAGAATTTAGTAGAGACAATAAAAAAAGATTTTAGTCTGACTAATGATATTGAAACTGATGGGCCGGAGTATGAGCGGTTAGGAGACTTTCCACAAAGGGTAGATGATTTACCGTCTATGGATTATATGACGGGTAAGTATTTATATAATTGGTTAGACAAACAATTTTTAAGAGGAAATGTAGATGCTAGTCTCAAGGATAACGGGGAGCGGGGTAACGGTGCTTCAATGTACTTGCTCAGTAAGGGTTTTAAGGGTAACAAATTTCTTGATGATCCTCTAAGTCGGAATCTAGCCGAGAGGAAAAAGGAGTTAAGTTACAACTACGTTATTTTTGATGACACCGATGTTACCATTGAGGCAAAGTTTTCCAAGGGGCCGAAGGCTGTCAAGGGTGCATACGATCCTGAAACTGGAATAACATATCTGGTTGGAGATAATATTGCAGAGGGTGAGGCATCTGGTGTATTTTTGCATGAAGTTGGAGAACACGCATCCCTTGAGCAGATGGTTGGCAAGAAGAACTATGACCAGATAGCAGGACAGATTGATGACTTGGTTAAGAGTGGTGATGAGGTTGCCACCGCAGCCAATGCTACTGTGGCGACTCTTTTGCTTATAATGCTCATTGCTTTTCCATCCCAGCCCAGATGAAAAAAATGCCGATGATTTGCCGCTGCATGATCTGGCCAAACTATTGGGCATGAAAGAAAGTCGCTATGGGACAGAGGGACATAACCACCTGAAATCCATCATTGATGACAGCAATCCTTATTTTAGCTTTGATCCGTCCAAATGCATTCTCTGTTCCCGCTGCGTCCGGGCCTGCGACGAAGTCCAAGGCACTTTCGCGCTGACCGTAGAAGGCCGCGGTTTTAACAGTCAGATATCCGCTGGCGTGGCTCAGGGCTTTCTGGCCAGTGATTGCGTATCCTGCGGTGCCTGTGTCTCCGCCTGCCCCACCGACAGCCTACTGGAAAAGAATGTCATTGAAAGCGGCGCGCCTGATCACAGTGTTCTGACCACCTGCGCCTATTGCGGCGTTGGCTGTGGCTTTAAGGCCGAACTCAAAGGCGACGAAGTAATCCGCATGACCCCGTGGAAAGATGGCAAAGCCAACCACGGCCATAGTTGCGTCAAGGGCCGCTTCGCGTGGGAATATGCCTTCCATGAGGACCGCATCACCAAACCCATGATTCGGGAAAACATCACCGATCCGTGGCAGGAAGTCAGCTGGGACGACGCGATTTCCTATGCGGCAGAAAAAATGAAAGCCGTACAGAAGAAATATGGCCGCAAATCCATCGGCGGCATTACCTCCTCCCGCTGTACCAATGAGGAAGTCTATGTGGTGCAGAAATTAATCCGCACCGCCTTTGGTAATAATAATGTGGATACCTGCGCCCGTGTTTGCCACAGCCCGACCGGATATGGCCTCAATCAAACGCTGGGCACCTCGGCCGGAACCCAAACTTTTGACAGCGTCATGGACGCGGATGTCATTTTGGTTATCGGCGCTAATCCCACCGATGCTCACCCCGTATTTGGCAGTCGCATGAAACAACGCCTCCGCCAAGGGGCGCGACTGATCGTCATTGACCCGCGCGCCATTGATCTGGTGAAAAACCCTCATATCACGGCCGATTATCATCTGCCCCTAATGCCCGGAAATAATGTGGCGGTGATCAATGCCCTTGCCCATGTTATCGTGGAAGAAGGTCTGGAAGATGCCGACTATATTCAAGAAAGATGCGAGGTCCCTGCCTATCAGGCGTGGCGGACCTTCATTCTTGATCCAAAAAATTCCCCGGAAGCCAGCGCAAAAACATCCGGCGTTCCTGCCGCAGACCTGCGCGCCGCTGCCCGACTTTATGCCACCGGCCATAAAAAAGATGACCAACAAGGCAGCCTAAAAAACGGCTCACATAACAACCCAAAAGACAGTAAAGGCAAATCGGCGATCTTTTACGGTCTGGGCATTACCGAACATTCCCAAGGCTCCACCGCCGTCATGGGGCTGGCCAATTTGGCCATGCTGACCGGGAATATTGGCTTTTCCGGCGCTGGTGTTAATCCGCTCCGGGGACAGAATAATGTACAGGGCTCCTGTGATATGGGGTCTTTCCCCAATGAATTGCCCGGCTATCGGTCGGTCGAAGATAATCAAGTACGCGCCACATTCGAGGATGACTGGGGCCTAAAACTTGACGCGGAACCGGGCCACCGTATTCCAGCCGTGTTTGATGCGGCCGTGGCCGGATCCTATCGCGGCATGTATATTCAGGGCGAAGACGTGGCCCAAAGCGATCCCAATACGCACCAT
>JAESRB010000203.1 GCA_016764855.1 Emcibacter sp. | reverse complement strand
GAGGTATCGAAATAGATATTTTCGCCCTCACGCCAGACATCCAGTTGATCCAGTGTTTTAACGGCGGATTGGGACTTACACTCCGCACTGCGGAAGGTGGTGAAGTCATGATGGCCGACCAATACTTGTGCGGCTTTATGCATGAGTTCCGCATCCAGTGGAAATTTCACATGCCATGCCCGGTCCGTTTGAAAGGTTAACGGGGCGCGGCGGTTGATGACATGATAGCGGTAATACCGTTTTCTGGCGGAAAAGCGTGCCTCAAAGGTCTCGGACACCCGTTCGGAATTTAGCACAGAGACGGGCTGCCATTTCAAATGGTAATTGAGCGCGTCCATCACTCTATAGGCGGGATATTCCTGTGGCATATCCACATGACAGACCATGCCCAGCGCATGAACCCCGGCGTCCGTACGTCCGGCACCGTGGAAAACCACTTCTTCGTGGCAGAATTTTTGAGCGGCTTCGGTCAGGATGCTTTGAACGGAATGGCCTTCATTTTGTATTTGCCAGCCCACAAGGCCAGTGCCAAAAAATTCCAGAGTCAGTTTATAGCGGTAGATGCTTTTTTCTTCTGTCATGAGAAGACAGTCCCTAGCGGCAGTTGTAGCCCCCGGTTCAGGTCTTCGGCGGACATGGGGCCTTTTCCGGCCCGCTGTGCGGTGAGAATTTTTAACGCCCGGCCATCGCCGCAGGCAATGGTCATGGGAGGGGCAAGGAGGGTGCCTGCCGATTCATTGCCATTGCCATCGCTATGGGCAATTTCCACGGACAACATTTTGATCCGGTTATCACCAACCATGCTGTAGGCACCGGGAAAAGGGCTCAGGCCATGGATGTGATTGCGAATATGGGCTGCGGGTTGACTCCAGTCAATTTTGGCTTCTTTTTTGTCAATCTTATGGGCATAGATCACGCCCTCTGACGATTGTGATACGGGTTTGAGGTCGCCGGAGACAAAACCTTCCAAGGCAGGGATAATGGTTTCCGCGCCAAGGGATTTCAGCTTGTCATGAAGGCTTCCTGTGGTGTCAGATGGTAGTATGGGCAGACGTCGTTCCATGATAACAGGGCCGGTATCCAGTCCAGCTTCCATGACCATAATATTAACACCGCTTTCCTTGTCCCCGGCCATGATCGCCCGGTGGATGGGGGCCGCGCCGCGCCAACGGGGCAGCAGGGAAGCATGGATATTCAGACAACCATATTTGGGAGCGTCCAAGATGGCTTGGGGCAGAAGTAGGCCGTAAGCCACCACAATCGCCGCATCCAAATCAAGGTCTTGGAAGATTTGTTGTTCGGTTTCAGATTTTAGGCTTTTGGGGCAATGCACCGGAATATTTAATTCGTTGGCCAGCATATGCACTGGCGAGGGCCGTTCTTTTTTTCCGCGCCCGGAACGGCTTGGGGGTTGGCTATAGACCGCAACAACCTCATGGTTGCTGTCTAGTAGCGCGCGTAAGATATCAACCGAGAAATCTGGGGTCCCCATAAAGGCCAACCGCATTGATCAACCCTCCTTAACCAGTTTTTTGACTTTGCGGACCGCCATGTTCTTTTTCAGAGTGGAGAGATAATCGATGAAGATAATACCGTTCAGATGATCCAATTCATGTTGGATACAAGTGGAGAAAAGGCCCGTCGCATGTATTTTCTGTTTCTTGCCATGATAATCAAGATAGGTGATTTTACATTCTGTAGGACGGTCGATATCAGCATATTGATCCGGGACACTCAGGCAACCTTCGTTATAGGTAGCCAATTCTTCCGAGGTCCACGTGATCTCTGGATTGATATAATATTGAGGGTCGGGGGCTTCTCCCTCTTCGGCGAGATCCATCACCAACAGGCGGATAGGCCGGCCGACCTGTACGGCGGCAAGTCCGATTCCTGGGGCCGCATACATGGTCTCCAACATATCATCCATAAAATTGCGTAATGCATCATCTACAGTCTCCACAGGGGAGGATACGGTCTTTAAAAGTGGATCTGGTACGGTTAAAATTGGTAATAACGCCATATTTTTCTGATCTATTCTTTGTGCTTTCAACTTGTAGGTAATATGATACATGTCAATCGTCAAGTAGAAGACGGTAATAAATGACAGATAACAAAGGGTATTTATAGTATGGACCAGACCATAATGATCATTGCCACGGGTGGCTTGGTGGCTTTGGGGGTCATCATATTTCTGGTTTGGGGTGTGGGGCGTAATCATCGGGAAATGACCTCCCGCTTTACAGAAAGCCAGCTTGCTTCAAATAATCAGATGCAGAATATGATGCAGATAACCGCCGCGCTCGAAGGACGGCTTAATCAAATGTCCGCGCAATCGTCAAAAGATACGGCGGAAATGAACCGTACGTTGGCGGAACGGCTTGATAAAGTCAGCCAGCGCATGGGGGATAGTCTGGAAAAGGGCAATAAAAATACCACGGATGCTTTGGGGGAGTTGAAAGCGAAGCTTGCTGTGATTGATGAGGCACAGAAGAATATCACTGAACTGAGCGGGCAGATGATGGGATTACAGGACATTCTATCCAACAAACAAGCCAGAGGGGCATTTGGGGAATTGCAACTGAATGATCTGGTCAGTCAGATTTTACCGCCTAATGCCTATGAGTTTCAGGCACAGATGGGTAATGGCCGCCGGGCCGATTGCCTCATCAAGCTGCCGAACCCGCCCGGTTCTATTGTGGTGGATGCCAAATTCCCGTTGGAGAGTTATCATCTGTTGCGAGGGGCCGACGATGATGCGCAATTCAAGAAAGCGGCGAGCCGTTTCCGGGCGGATATTTTGAAACATGTGAAGGATATTTCAGAAAAATACATTATCAATGGCGAAACAGCAGAATCGGCGCTGATGTTCCTGCCCAGTGAGGCGGTCTATGCGGAATTACACGCGAATTTCTCTGATGTGGTGGAAAAGTCATATCGGGCGAAAGTCTGGATTGTCAGCCCGACAACTCTGATGGCAACGCTGAATACGGTACGGGCGGTGTTGAAAGATGCCCGTATGCGGGAACAGGCCGGGGTGATACAGAAAGAGGTCGTGACCTTGATGCAGGATATTGGACGGTTAGATGACCGGGTGGAAAAATTACGTACGCATTTTCAATTGGCGGAAAAGGATATTGGTAATATTTCGACCTCTACCCGGAAGATCACTAGCCGTGCGGAACGTATTGAGAGTTTGCAAATGGAAGAGAGCGAAAAACCGGAAGAGGCTTTGGACCCCGCTCAGAAGTCCCTAAATTAATAAAAATGCGCGGTGTGATCCGTTAGGAAAATACCGCACATTCTAAATCTTGAAGATATGATGCCTTAGGAAATTCTGGCAACAAATTCATTCAGGTCATTCTGCAAGGCGGTGCTTTTGTCGACCATGGCATTCACGGTATTAAGCATCTCTATTGCGGCATTTCCCGTTTCGTCGGCACCTTTATTGACGTCATCGATACGCTGGCTGGCATCTTCGGTGCTGGTCGCGGCCATTTGCGCACTTTGGCTGATTTCATTGGTGGCGGCGAATTGTTCGCTCATGGAACCATTAATGCTGACAGAGATTTCCTTGACCTCATTAATTTTGTTGCCAATTTGGGATACGGTGTCGATGGCGACATTGGTCACATTCTGGATCTTTTGAAGCTGGCTGGTGATTTGGTTCGTGGCTTCGGCGGTTTTCTGGGCCAGACTTTTGACCTCACTGGCGACCACGGCAAATCCTTTTCCGGCTTCACCGGCACGGGCGGCCTCAATAGTGGCATTCAGCGCCAGAAGATTGGTTTGGCCAGAGATTTCCGTGATGGTGTTCAAGATGCCTGAAATCCGCTCGACTTCATTGGACAGTTCTGCAATGGCGTCACTGGTATTGTCGACTTCTTCTACTGTTTCTGTGATCAGTCCGTTGGAGCGTTCCACTTGGGCGGTGATTTCGCCGATAGAGCTGCTTAATTCCTCTGCGGCACTGGCGACGGTTTGCACGCTTGACTTGGTTTCATTGGCTGATTTAACAGCATGGTCACAGAAGCCCTTGGTAAAGTCGGCATTTTCTGACATGGATTGGGCTTTTGGGGCCAAATCATTGGATGACGTGATCATCTCTTCGACATTACTGATGAATTTTTCTGTCATTTCCTTGACCATATTATCTTTGGCCTGAATCTGTTCGACAACATGATTGATGGCTTGGCTGTGACGCAGGAATTCTCCGCCCATACCTTCGGGGAGAATGCGGCGGTAATATTCACCGTCCCGTACTGCGCGCATGGTTTCGCCAGCCTCCGACATGAAGCATTGCATATCATTTAGAAAGTCATTTAATTTGGTCGCAATCTGCCCAATACCTGTATCACGCTCCTGATTGGTTATACGGGCTTCTAGGTCGCCCTGTAGAACTCTATCGAAGACGTCGATCACTGTGGAAATATCGGCGGGAATTTCGCGCTTCTGATCCGTATGATTGCCGGCGTAGTTGATGGCGTGAATGGCCTGAGCAAGATGTTCTAATTCAGGGGCACCTGAGAAATTTGCTAAGGCATCAGGGGTCTCACCGGCGGCTATTTTGTTGCATATGGCGGTGAGGTCTGCGATGTTTTCTGTGGGGATGGATTGGTCGGATATATTTTTTCTTGAGAAAATACTCATTAATTTTACCTTTGGACTATCGTTACATTAACACTATTATTAAGCGGCTTCATTCATAGAAAATATATACTCTGCATAGGATATATTCTGTTGTTTCAATAAATCATTGAAACTGTCGAGTGCGGCTTGCATGCCCTGTTTCGGGCTTGAATGGCTTTTTTCAATAGCGTTTAATTCTTGATAGTAAGTCTGCATCTTCCGAATGACATTCCGGTTAGGACACCGACGGCTGGAATGGTAGCCGATATGATTTCCCATTAGGTCATAAGTGGGCACCACATGGGCCAAAACCCAATAATGGTCGCCGCTGGTATGCATATTGATGACATAGGCGAAAATTTCTTTTTTCTGTTGTAGCGTGTCCCAAAAGAGTTTGAAAATAGATTGAGGCATATCCGGGTGCCTGATGATATTATGGGGTTGACCCAATAGCTCATCGCGAGTGTATCCACTCATGGTTTCAAAAAGAATATTGGTATAGGTAATTTTCCCTTTGAGGTTGGTTTTGCTGACAATTAATTGGTCTTCAGGAAAGAAAATTTCCTTCCCGGTGGGGGCAATACTATCTTTGGATATCATATAAGGACTCATTTTTTTTATTTTTTGTTATTATGGAGCCAATACAGCTTACAGTGTATCATAGCTATTATGGCCTGCTTTTTATAGGAAGTACTTCTTAAGAAATAATAAACCTAAAAGAGCATATGTCCTTCATCTATGAAAGCATAAGTTATTGTTATATAAGGGTATAATCCTATAGGCTGAATAAGTATAATCCTATAGGATTAATGGTAGTAATCCTTTTAATTAAATTGGCATAAGTCTTTAGGGTAGGGTTTTGGGGCGGACAAGCTGTGAGAAATGTACTTTTTAAGTGATTTTCTCGATGTTATCTTCCCAGTTTTGACCATCAAAGTCCTTAGTTATCATATGCTTGATCGTGCTATGGTCCAGACAATTAACATTAACGCTATAGCCATCAGGATGGGAACAGGGGATATAAAAAGACTTTATGCCGCATATTTTGCAAAAAAAATGCTGTGCCGTATGGGTATTAAATTGATATAAGGTCAGATTATCCTGCCCCTGAAGCAAGGTGAAGTCTTCTTTTTTGACAATAAGGTGAAGAAAGCCAGCCATAGTGCATAGGGAGCAGTTGCATCTGGTGACATTTATGTCCGCAGGGGCATTAACAGTAAATTTGACAGCGCCGCAATGGCAAGATCCCTTATGTAGCATGGGGTTGTCCCTCTAAAAAGGTCGTCTGGATTTGAGTGCGGCTGTCAAGGTGCCATCATCCAAATAGTCTAGTTCCCCTCCCACTGGAACGCCGTGGGCAAGGCGAGTGACAATGACATTGCAATCTTTCAGCCGGTCTGTGATGTAATGGGCGGTGGTTTGACCATCAACGGTGGCATTGGTGGCGATAATCACCTCTGTTATGATGCTTTCCAGCGCCCGTTCAATCAAGGAGACAATATTCAGGTCATCGGGCCCGACACCGTCCAATGCGGACAGCGTACCACCAATGACATGGTATTTCCCCCGGTAAGCCCCAGCTCGTTCCAGCGCCCACAGGTCCGCAACATCCTCTACCACGCAAAGGGTTGTATTGTCCCGTCGGGCATTGTCACAGATATGACAGGGGTCTGTGGTATCCAGATTGCCGCAGGTGGTGCAGGGGTTCACATGTTCGGCTACCTCAGCCAACGCATTGGACAGGGGGCGCATCACGGAATCTTTTCGTTTGATCAGTTGTAAAGCTGCACGCCGCGCAGAGCGTGGACCCAACCCTGGCAGCTTTGCGAGCAGTTGGATCAGTTGATCAAGTTCAGAACCGTAGGAAGCCTTGCGATACAAAGAATACCTCGAATATTAAGCGTTAACAGGGCGGATTAAAATCCGTATTATTAAAAGTTATAGCCCTTAAAAAGGTAAGCTAAACCCTTCAGGCAATTGCATGCCACCAGTGATTTTTGCCATCTCGCTTTGGGAATATTCTTCGACTTTTCGTTTGGCTTCGTTGAAGGCTGCGACGATCAGGTCTTCAACCATTTCCGCATCATCGCTGCTAAAAATGCTAGGATCGATTTTTAGCGCTTTCATATTGCCTTTACCGTTCAGCGTGACAGATACCAGCCCGCCGCCGGATTGGCCGGTACATTCGGTCTTTTCCAGTGTGGCTTGCATATCGGCCATTTTGCTTTGCATTTCCTGGGCTTGTTGCATCATTTTACCAAGATTTTTCATATCTTCTCCAAATAGTTCTGTCGTGTTATCTATGGGTTATTCAAGCCCGAATTCATCTTCTCCGACCAGAAAATGGTCATTAATAAAGTCCGATGAACCATCATCCAGAAAGATGAACTCATCAGCCTTCTTTTTAATGTCGGAAATTTTTGCGCCGGAAAATTGCTCTAATACCGCCTTGATCAGGGGGTTCTTCATCAGGCGTTCTCTCAGTTGCCGTTCGGCTTCCTGATCCTGTTCATAAAGGGTGTCGTCCCCTTGTTCAGTAGTCAGGGAAATGATCCAGTTTTCTCCGGTCCATTCTTTCAAAAGGCCGATCATGCGTCCGGTCAACTCTTTCGGGGCCTGTTTCTTGAGCCGAATGTCCAACCGGCCGGGGGCAAAGCTCTCCAAATGGGCGTTGTCGTTGAGTTGGAAGACAATAGAGGCCTCATTATGGCGTTCAAAGAGGGCGACCAGTGCCGTGAAGTTGTTTGGGGAGGCTTCATAGCCGGGATTTTCTGACGGCAGGACGTCCTGAGCAAGTATTCTGGCTTGTCCATGGTTGCGGATGACCTGAAAGGCCGTTGGCGCATTTCCGGCATTGCCTGTCTGAGACGTATTTTGGGCCGCCCCTTGCTGTTGGGCTGCGGGGCCGTTTTGTGCCGCACCCGCTTGAGATGTTCCGCCACCTGTGGTTCCGCCGGGCGGAGAATTTTTAAGCTGTTTAATCATATCTGCCGGCGTGGGAAGTTTGGCAGCATAGGTCATCCGCACCAGAACCATCTCTGCCGCTGCCAGAGGTGAGGGGGCAAGCTTGACCTCGCCCAGTCCTTTCAGCAGCATTTGCCAAGTCCGGGTCAAAATCGGCATGCTGAGGGCAGTGGCCATTTCCAGCCCGTCATTGCGCTCTGCTTCAGAGGTGACGATGTCTTCGCCCGCATCGGGTACCACTTTCAGGCGGGTCAGCCAATGGGTCAGCTCTAACATATCGCTGAGGATCACTTCCGGGTCGGCACCGTGATTATATTGGTGCCGCAATTGTTCAAGACCGGTTGCGGTATCTCCCTTCATGATGGTTTTATAAAGGTCAAGTACCTGCGTCCGGTCGGCAAGGCCCAGCATATCACGGACTTGCTGTTCTGTGACGATGCCTGCGCCATGTGCAAAGGCTTGATCCAGCAGACTCAGGCCATCGCGGACGGAGCCTTCGGAGGCGCGGGCAATGATGGCAAGGGCCTTGTCCTCAATCTCGCAATTTTCACTTTTAGCAAGCTTGCTGAAATGAGTGGTCAGCTGTTTAATGGATATCCGGCGTAGGTCAAACCTTTGACAACGGCTTAATACAGTGACGGGAACCTTGCGGATTTCGGTCGTGGCAAAGAT
The DNA here is from genome assembly GCA_016764855.1 of Emcibacter sp. GTDB lineage: Bacteria > Pseudomonadota > Alphaproteobacteria > Sphingomonadales > Emcibacteraceae > Paremcibacter. Next base: position 8,510 of record JAESRB010000203.1, on the reverse strand, counting down.
AAATTTCACATGTTCCGGTGGTTCTTCCAGCGTTTTGAGCAAGGCGTTAAAGGCGTTGCGGGACAACATGTGGACTTCATCGATGTTATATATTTTAAAGCGGGCAGAAATAGAGGCATAGCGCACGCCTTCGATAATTTCCCGAATATCATCAACGCCGGTACGGCTGGCCGCATCCATCTCCATCACATCCACATGACGGGATTCGGCGATGGATAGGCAATTTTCACATAGACCACAGGGGGAGATAGTTGCGCCGCCTGTGCCATCAGGCCCGATACAATTCAGGGCCTTGGCAATGATGCGGGCGGTGGTGGTTTTGCCGACTCCGCGTACCCCGGTCAGAATAAACGCATGGGCCAGACGCCCGGTTTCAATGGCATTGGACAGGGTGCGGACCATTGCGTCCTGCCCGATAAGCTCGTCGAAATTGGTCGGACGGTATTTCCGGGCCAGAACACGATAATTCTCATCAGTTTTACTGGGGGATTCGTTCAAGGGGGTCTCTGACATATAAAATTATCCACAGGCTGAAGATTGTTTTTCCCATTATAAAACCGCCGGGGGTAATTTGCCAGCAGTGAGTTTGTTTTTTGTGGAGAATCTTTTCTGGAAAGTCTTTATATACGGTTGATCATCCGGTTTTTATGGGTTTTTCCATATCGTAAAAGGCATCTGTAATGTCGTCTAGCTTGCTCTTTAGTATGGTTTGGGCATCTGACAGGCCTCGGTTATAATAATAGGGGCCAATTTCCTCTGTGAAGAAATTCAGCAGGAATTCAGCATCAAAGCTGCCAATGTCCTGATCCAACTGTTCTTGAAAATAGCTTTGGATTTTATGGGAAATAAGTTTCTTTTCTGCGGGGGAGAATCTTATTTCAGTCATAGGGGGGACTACCTTTCTTGTTGAAGAGGTAAGTTGGTGAGAGACTAACGACCCGAAATATCCTGTTACGGCTGCTCCCTTCCAGGTCTGACCGGATTGGCAGGTCAATCGTCCGCCAATCTCTCGGGCGAATATATGGTCTTTTTTTAAAGTGAAAGCAAGTCTGTTGTTCATTGTGGTAGAAAAAAAATACGGCCTGTGGCAGTCTGCTCCGTAAGATGGATTAATAATAGAGTAGACAGGATGACGAACAATAATATTTTTTCTGGCTTTCCCCTTGATCCTGCTGACCATTTTCGGGGAGACGAAATATGGCTTTCCGAAAGGTTGGGGCTAGAGTCCAGTCGGTTTCTTCTTTATAGGCGGGGGCGGCCTCTCATGGATGTTTCAGAGGGGATGCAGCCCGCTTACCGTTCAGCGGCAGAGGTAAGGCAGATCACTGGCGGGAATTGGCAGGAACTGGATTGGGTGTTCATCGGGCTTGACGGGGATGAGGCAATATTTGCGGTGGCGTTGACGCAAAAAATGGATCTGCGGGGGTATGAGAAGTTTATTGATTTGCGGTCCATCGCGCTACAGGTGACGGCCGATGGGTTTAGCCCGATGCCGTCGCTTTTGGGCCGGGGAAAGATGTTGCTGGAATGGAACGGGCGGCGGCATTTCTGTTCCTGTTGTGGTCATGAAACCCTTATAGAGCGGGGCGGATATGTGCGTAAATGTATGAATGAGACGTGCGGCGCAGAGCATTTTCCACGTACGGACCCAGTGGTGATCATGTTGGTGACACAGGGGGATAAATGTCTTCTTGGGCGCGGTGTCGGCTGGCCGGAGGGTAATTACTCTGCCTTGGCTGGATTTATGGAGCCGGGAGAAACCATAGAGGAAGCGACAAGGAGGGAAGTGCTGGAAGAAGCAGGAATTAAGGTCGGAGATGTAACCTATATGAAAAGCCAGCCCTGGCCGTTTCCATCCACCTTGATGATCGGTGTTAAGGCTCAGGCTCTGACAACAGACATTACGCTTGATGATAAAGAATTGGCGGATGCCCGTTGGTTTGATAAAGCAGCGTTACAGGAAAGCTTTGAAACAGGCGGCGATAGTTCTTTCCGAATTCCACCAAAAATTGCAATTGCGCGATATCTATTGGAAGAGTGGTTGCAAGAGACGTGATGTCGTTATATGAAGGATGCAAATATGAAGGATCTAGGCTAAATTATATATTCCAAGCCCCGACGTTTGAGGTAGAAACTAAACTGAAGACCACCATGGTCTGAAGCAAGGCCAATCGGCCGCCCGAGTTAATACGAGGATAGCCTAAGCGCCAGCGATTGAGGCTAAACTAAACTGAAGATCACCATGATCTGAAATAAGGCCAAGTGGCCGCCCGAGTTAATACGAGGATAGCCTAAGCGAAGCGCCGGCGCTTGAGGCTAAACTAAACTAAAGACCATCATGGTCTGAAATAAGGCCAACCGGCCGCCCGAGTTAATACGAGGATAGCCTAAGCGAAGCGCCGGCGCTTGAGGCTAAATATAAAGAAGGATAAAGTATGGAAAAATCGCGTCAAACTTATCAGGGAGCAATATTCCCATGGCATTGTGATCATATGGGGCACATGAATGTTATGTATTACGTGGGAAAGTTTGATGAGGCGACGTGGCATTTTTTCTCTTGTATCGGTCTTCAGGGAAAGAAAATGCGGGACGAGAAAAAGGGCCTGGTCGCCGTTGAGCAGAATATTCAGTATAAGGGCGAACTTATTGCCGGAGATTTGATTACGATCCATAGTGAACTTGTGGAATACGGCGATAAATCCATTAAATTTCGTCATGAAATGCGGAATGTAGAGTCCGGCAGTGTCGCCGCTATTACCACATTAACCGGGTTGTATTTCGACCGGGTAGAGCGTAAAGCCATCAACTTACCCGATGAAATTAAAGAAAAGTTACAGGAAATGATCGGTTGATTTTCGGCCCTTTATTTTGACTTCTTATTTTAGGTTTTCTTATTTTTTGGCCAATCGGTATTCTGCCGCCGGGTAACTGCCCAGAACGCGGAATTCATGGGTGAAAAAGGCCATTTCTTCAAAGGCATGTTTAACACCGATATCGTCTGGGTGACCTTCGATGTCGGCATAAAAAAGCGTGGCAACAAAGGCGGCGTTTAACTGATAACTTTCCAGTTTGGTCATGTTGATGCCGTTGGTGGCAAAACCGCCCATGACTTTATAAAGCGCAGCCGGGACATTCCTTACCTGAAAGACAAAGCTGGTTACCGTGGTTCCCTTATTGGGGAGGTCTTTTAACGGGTCGCGGGCGAAAATAACAAAACGGGTCGTATTGTGGTCCGCGTCTTCGATATTTATTTGCAAGCTTTGCAGGCCATATATTTCCCCGGCAAGGGAGGACGCAATAGCCCCAACCGTTGGGTCCTGCAATTCTGAAATCAATTTGGCTGCTCCGGCGGTATCGGAATAAACATCCGGCTCAAACCCCCAACCCAAAAGGTTTTTGCGGCATTGTCCCAAAGCCTGTTCATGGCTGCGTACCGTTTTTAGGCTTTCCATGCTGGCGCCTTTAATGGCGAGCAGGTGATGATTGATACGTTGGAAATGCTCCCCGATAATATGCAGGGAAGAATGGGGGATCAAATGATGGATCGCCGCCACTCGACCGGCCACTGAATTTTCAATGGGGATCATGGCATATTTGGCTTGTCCGCTTTCGACGGCGGAAAATACATCCTCAAAGGTATGACAGGGTAGGGGATCCATGTCTGGGAATACGTTACGGCAAGCTAGATTTGAATAGGCTCCCGGCTCCCCCTGAAAGGCAATAATATTGTCTGGATGTGATGGTTTTTGCATTATTCTACCCTAAATAGATTTTTCCGCAGTATTGAGATTCGTACTGGAACTGTCAAACATTTTTGAAGAACGCGGTGATTTTTGTTAGTTAATCGTTTAAGAAGTCTTGTATCCATAGACAAACATCTGTAGAAAGGTTGGCGTAAGAAGATGGATGCAATGGTTATACTGACTGTTGTGTTCAGGCTGATTTTAGACATTAATAATCTACGGGACAGAAAATTGAATTCCTTTGAGCTGAATAAAGTTGTCATGGCATTGTTGTTGACGGTGCTGGTTTTGATTGGGATTAATGGCCTGACGGAGGTCATATTTGAAGAGCATGAACTTACCGCAAATGCCTATCCAATTGAAGTAGAAACAGAAACGGCAAAAGCTGTTGAAGTGGCTGTTGAGCAGGGACCATCTCTGGCTGATATGCTGGCCGTAGCGTCCGTGGACAAGGGCCAGAAAGTCTTCAAGAAATGTAAAGCCTGTCATACTTCTGATAATGGCGGCAAAAATCTTGTGGGTCCAAACTTGTGGAATATTGTTGGCCGGGATAAAGCCAGTATGGCAAGTTTCTCATACTCTTCAGCGATGAAGGGCAAGGGCGGCGAATGGACTTATGAGGAACTGGATATGTTTCTGAAAAAGCCGGGCAAGTTTGTTCCAAAAACGAAAATGAGTTTTGCCGGATTGAAGAAAGCTGGCGACCGTGCTGCGATAATCGCCCTGTTGCGCTCATTTAGTGATGCACCGATTGATTTTCCTGCTGTGGAAGCCGCTGTTGTTGAGGCCGCTCCTGCGGTTTCCGAAGAAGCTGCTGCTGAAGAAGCAACTCCAGAGCTTCAATAAATTATATTTCGATCCGCTTGATAAAAGTTAACGGCGGTTCGTCAGTTTGAAAGCTGACGACGTCGATGACTTCTTTTAGCGGATCAATGCTTACCCGCATATGGTGCATGTTGGCATGTAAAAGATGCATGTCATCTAACATGAAACCAACATGTCCGGGGAAGAAAGCAATATCCCCCTTTTGAGGAATGGCATCATCGGCAAGGATGGTGCCAATTTCTTTTGCCTGTTGGTCGCTGTCTCTGGGGACATCTATTCCTGTGGCGGCAAAGGCAAGCTGTACCAGTCCAGAGCAATCAATTCCCGCCGAGGAATTCCCTCCCCAGATATAAGGCACATACAGAAACTTTAACGCTTCTGATACCGAATCGGTGCCGAATATATTGCTGATATGGGGGGCGAAAATCCAGTTGCCATCGGCCAACTGAACAAAGCCTTTTGTTGGGACTTCATTGATGACCGAAACCTGAGACATCATGAAAATTTGGCCCACAGGGGCTGATTTGGCGCTGGGTTCCGGAAAGATATAGCTGCTGAGGTTTGTCACATGATGGGTTGTGGGTAAAAGGTCAGAGCTCAGAGCATCGGCCCGGCAATATCCCACATAACCATCCCGACTAGCCTGTCCCCATGCCCAGCCGTCCTTTATGTCATAGACAACGAACTCTTCGCCGTACAGAAGTTGGTTGCTGGTCAGGGCGTTGTCATTGGGTTCAACGTGAAGATTGGTCAGTCCGTGAACCAGTTGATATGTTGTGCCGTCGCAGTATTTTTTGGCTTCAATTTGTCCTTTAAGTGAACTGGCCGCAAGGTCACCACGGGCTGGTGTGATCCGCAAGTCTCGTTCCATATTAAACATTTCTGTACCCTTTATAATTCTATTTGGTCTTATTTCATTTATTTTATGGCAAGGTCTCAGGCTGATTGGTTTTTTGGCTGGCCTTTTCCATTATTTCCGCGAAGTCCGTTAAAAAGACAGCCCCCTTCACCGTACGTTGTATGAGAACATTTCTCTTGTCGGTTTCGTCTCTGACCCTTTTGACATATCCTAGAATACTCAAACTATCGACCGCTCTGGTGATTACAGGCTTCGATACATTTAATGCTTGTGCCAGTCCCCGGACGGTATGGGGCGGTGGTTTCAGATAAATCATAAGGAGCAGGGCCAGTTGCCGTGAGGTCAGGTCAGGTCCTCTGGCTCTGACCGTATCAGTCAGAGTCTGCAACCATAATCTTAATCCCTCGTGTCCGTTTAAATCAATATTCATAACCGTGGACCATTGCTTTATTACCTGTGGGATATTGCCCTTATAATAGCTGTTCTGCAACTTCTTTTGAATTTTACCTACAAAAGCAATTTTTCAGATAGGCAAAGACCATACGTTAGGCCATTGCTTCCCCACCCTTGGGTCGGCCGGGTTGGTCAGTCATATTCCAAGCGAAGACGTCAAAATGAACCCATTTCTTTGGATTTTTCACAAAATGTTTCAGGAATAATGCCGCCATGATGGCACCGCCGTATGGGGCGCTGCCCATATTATTTAAATCCGCGCAATTTGATTTAAGGCTGGGAGCATAGGGGGCGTAAAGTGGCATGCGCCAAACCGGATCATTTTGCTCTTCGGCATATTTCGCAAATTCGCGGGCAATATGGTCACCATCTGTAAAGAAGGGCACAATATCTGTCCCCATGGCCACCCGGGCGGCTCCGGTGAGAGTGGCGAAATCAAGGATCAGGTCAGGATCTTCTTCCGAGGCAAGGGCGAGGGCATCACAAAGCACCAGCCGCCCTTCCGCATCCGTGTTATCCACTTCTACGGTGTCGCCTTTATAGGTTTTGATGATGTCACCAGGCCGGAAGGCATCGGCGGAAATATTATTTTCCACGGCCGGGATTAACAGCCGGAGCCTGATATCAAGTCCGCGTTCCATGATGACCTGTGCCAGTCCGAGCGTATGAGCCGCGCCACCCATGTCTTTTTTCATGTTCCGCATGCCAGAAGACGGTTTTATGTCCAGCCCCCCGGTGTCAAAACAGACGCCCTTACCCACTAATGTTAGCTTAGGGGCATCTTTCCGGCCCCAGATCATGTCCAGCAGCCGGGGCTGATTTACGGCGGCCCGTCCAACGGTGTGAATGCTCTCATAGCCTTTCACCAACAGATCATCGCCCACGGTTTCAGTAAAATCTGCACCATATTGATCCGCCATATCTTTCATAACAGCGGATAGATGACTGGGGCCCATATCACAGGTGGGCGTATTGACCAGATCCCGGACCAGCGTGATGCTGCGGGTCAAGGCGGTGGCTTCCTCAAGGATATCTTTGTTCTGTACAACCAGTGTCGCATTTCGGTCATTCTTTTTCGTCAGATAACGGTCGAATTGATATTGTGCGAGGGACCAGATGATCGCCGTAAGGCAGGGGTCAGTATCTCCCTCAAGACGATAATGTCCGTGAGGCAGGTTTTTCACCAGTGAGGCAATATACCAGGGATCAGCATAATCTTGCTCGGACCCGCGGCCAATGGCGATGGCGGTAAGCTCTCCTTGTGGGCCGCTGAGTTTCAGGATTTCGGCTTTATGGGCGGCGAACTTATTATCCTTGGCCCATCTGGCCTGTGCCGGGCTGAGTGTTTTCAGCCAGTCGTCCAGCCCTTCATGGGATATACAATGAATTGGAGTGGCGGTGCCATCATGTTTGTCGGTTAGATATTTGGTCATAAATATAATCCGTTACAGGTCACAGCGCCGTACTGTTATATCAGCAAAAGACCGCTTGCTGGAGATGATGGTGAAGCGATATTCTTTGTCTTTGAGGATAACACTATGATACAGCGGCAAGGGGCCGGTTGCGCTCTGGGTTTCGCCGCCGGGCAGGGTGAATTTTGCCGTAATTTGTTTTGACGAGTCATACCATGCTTCGGGGTTGCCATTTTCGTTGAGCGTTGGACTGCCCTTTCCGCTAATGGTGATCAGCCCGCGATAGAAACTGACGGAACTAACCGCCTGTTGTGAAACGGGCGTAGAGATGACAACCCTTTTGGAGAAGGATTGATCAGCGCATTTTTCATCTTTGGACAGGCCGTTGATCAGACTTGCCATTCTGTGCGGTAGAATGCCGTCGGCAGCTTTTTGATTGATGACAAGCAGAAGGTCCTGAATTTCCATATTGGGCAAAAGTTTCTGCATCTTGCTTAATTCGGCTTCGGTGTTGCCTAATTCAAGTCGCATGGCGTTCAGGTCAATGGTTTGCTGATCAAGTTTGTTTTGATTAAATTCCATATTGCGCAGGGAAATTTTCTGGCCTGTATCAAAGGCAAAATAACTACACCCGACTAGGATGGTTATGGAGAGAATACCTTTGATTAATGTCCAAAATCTTTGACTGCGACGTTTCTGGAGTTCTTTTCTGCGGGCAAGGCCGAGTGACATAGTTTTTGACGTCCTGATTGATTATATTTATGCAGGGACTTTAAACCAGAAAATTGAACTTCTCAATAGATTGGGTATTTTTTATTAGTATGGGGGAATTTTTTTGTGGTTAAGGACGGAGAGGTGGGGATTTTTGTTTTTTGGCCTCAGGCGCCGGCGCTCCGCTCAGGCTTCTCCTCGCATTAGCTCGGGCGCGCACTTGCGCTTGCCTCAGCCCAATAAGGGCTTCGGGTGGGAGTATTCTGTGGCCGAAGCCGGAGGGGTTGTGTTTTATTGTTTGGCCTCAAGCGCCGGCGCTCCGCTTAGGCTTATCCTCGCATTAGCTCGGACGCGCACTTGCGCTTGCCTCAGCCCAATAAGGGCTTCGGATCGGAGTATTCTGTGGCAGGAGGCGGAAAAGCGGTTCTTATTTTCTTATTCTACCCGGAAAGAACTCAATAACCGGAGCCGACTAGGCGAAGGCAAGGCCAAGCGGCCGCCCGAGTT